>NZ_JBEYYW010000005.1:0-373799 GCF_040645695.1 Streptomyces sp. NPDC046712
GACGGTCTCGATCCGCGGATCGGCCAGAACGCGTCGCCGTACCAGCCATTCGAGCTGAGCGCGCGGGCCTGTCGAGATGGAGGAGGTGGCGGCTCCCCGGGCACCCCGAGGCAAACCGTTTCACGGGTAGCGGTGCGGGCCCCATAGGATTGGGCCAACACCAACAAACACCCCGTGAGGATCGCATGCCTGGCATCACGCGCGAGGAGGTCGCCCACCTCGCACGGCTGGCGCGTCTGGAGCTGAAGGGCGAAGAGCTCGATCACTTCGCCGGTCAGCTCGACGACATCATCGGCGCGGTCGCCCGCGTCTCCGAGGTCGCCGACCAAGACGTACCGCCGACCTCCCACCCGCTGCCGCTGACGAACGTCATGCGCGCGGACGAGGTCCGTCCGTCGCTCACCCCCGAGCAGGCGCTCTCCGGCGCCCCGGCCCAGGAGCAGCAGCGTTTCAAGGTGCCGCAGATCCTGGGGGAGGACTAATCACATGACGGACAGCACCATCATCAAGCTCACGGCCGCCGAGATCGCCGGGAAGATCGCCGCCGGCGAGCTCACCGCGGTCGAGGTGACCGAGGCCCACCTCGCCCGCATCGAGGCCGTCGACGAGAAGGTCCACGCCTTCCTGCACGTCGACCGCGAGGGCGCCCTCGCCCAGGCCCGCGCCGTGGACGAGAAGCGCGCCAAGGGCGAGAAGCTCGGCCCGCTGGCCGGTGTCCCCCTCGCGCTGAAGGACATCTTCACCACCGTCGGCGTCCCGACGACCGTCGGCTCGAAGATCCTCGAAGGCTGGATCCCGCCGTACGACGCGACCCTGGTCAAGAGGCTCAAGGCCGCCGACGTCGTCATCCTCGGCAAGACCAACATGGACGAGTTCGCCATGGGGTCCTCCACCGAGAACAGCGCCTACGGCCCCACCGGCAACCCCTGGGACCTGACCCGGATCCCCGGCGGCTCCGGCGGTGGCTCCTCCGCCGCCCTCGCCTCGTACGAGGCCCCGCTCGCCATCGGCACGGACACCGGCGGTTCGATCCGCCAGCCCGCCGCCGTCACCGGCACCGTCGGCGTCAAGCCGACCTACGGCGCGGTCTCCCGCTTCGGCATGGTGGCCTTCTCCTCCTCCCTCGACCAGGGCGGCCCCTGCGCCCGTACGGTCCTGGACGCGGCGCTGCTCCACGAGGCCATCGCCGGGCACGACCCGCTCGACTCGACCTCCATCGACGCCCCGGTCCCGCCGGTCGTCGAGGCCGCCCGCAACGGCTCCGTCTCCGGCATGCGCGTCGGTGTCGTCAAGCAGTTCCGCGGCGAGGGCTACCAGGCCGGCGTCGTCCAGCGCTTCGACGAGTCCGTCGAGCTGCTGAAGTCGCTGGGCGCCGAGATCGTCGAGCTGGACTGCCCGACCTTCGATCTCGCCCTTTCGGCCTACTACCTGATCGCGCCTTCCGAGTGCTCCTCCAACCTGGCGCGCTTCGACGCCATGCGCTACGGCCTGCGGGTCGGCGACGACGGCTCCAAGTCGGCCGAGGACGTCACCGCCCTCACCCGTGAGGCCGGCTTCGGCCCCGAGGTCAAGCGCCGCATCATCCTGGGCACGTACGCGCTGAGCTCCGGCTACTACGACGCCTGGTTCGGCTCGGCCCAGAAGGTCCGCACCCTCATCACCCGCGAGTTCGAGAAGGCCTTCGAGCAGGTGGACGTGATCGTCTCCCCGACGACCCCCACCACCGCCTTCCCGATCGGCGAGCGCGCCGACGACCCGATGGCGATGTACCTCGCGGACCTGTGCACCATCCCGACCAACCTGGCCGGCAACGCCGCCATGTCGCTGCCCTGCGGTCTCGCGCCGGAGGACGGTCTGCCGGTCGGCCTGCAGATCATCGCCCCCGCCCTGAAGGACGACCGGCTGTACAAGGTCGGCGCCGCCGTCGAGGCCGCCTTCGTGGAAAAGTGGGGGCACCCGCTGCTTGAGGAGGCTCCGTCGCTATGAGTGCCATGGCAAAGAAGGCCAAGAACTTCAAGAAGTCCAAGACCGGCGTCTACGTCTCGCTGGCGACCACCGCGTTCGGTGCCATCAGCGTCGCGAAGCAGGCCAAGATGGCCCGCAACGACCACGACATGCTGCGGCTGATCGACTCCGCCGTGTCCGCCGCCGCCATCGTTACCGGCCTGGCGATCCTCTACCGGGAGCTGAAGCGCCTGGGCGACGACGACGTCCTGCTGGGCTGAGAGGGAAAGTCTCACCGTGACCGTCACTGAACTGCTGTCGTACGACGCGGCGCTCGCTGCGTACGACCCCGTCATGGGCCTGGAGGTCCATGTCGAACTCGGTACGAAGACCAAGATGTTCTGCGGCTGTTCGACCGAGCTGGGCGCCGAGCCCAACTCGCAGACCTGCCCCACCTGTCTCGGTCTGCCCGGCTCGCTCCCGGTCGTCAACGCGATCGGCGTCGAGTCGGCCGTCAAGATCGGTCTCGCGCTGAACTGCGAGATCGCCGAGTGGTGCCGCTTCGCCCGGAAGAACTACTTCTATCCGGACATGCCGAAGAACTTCCAGACCTCGCAGTACGACGAGCCGATCGCCTTCAACGGCTATCTGGACGTCCAGCTGGAGGACGGGGAGATCTTCCGCGTGGAGATCGAGCGCGCCCACATGGAGGAGGACACCGGCAAGTCGACGCACATCGGCGGTGCCACGGGCCGTATCCACGGCGCCTCGCACTCGCTGCTCGACTACAACCGCGCCGGTATCCCGCTCATCGAGATCGTCACCAAGCCGATCGAGGGCGCGGGCGACCGGGCCCCCGAGGTCGCCAAGGCCTACGTCGCCGAGCTGCGCGAGCTGATCCGCGCGCTGGGCGTGTCCGAGGCGCGGATGGACAAGGGCCAGATGCGCTGCGACGTGAACCTGTCGCTGCGCCCGCACGGCACCCAGGTCTTCGGCACCCGCTCGGAGACGAAGAACGTCAACTCGCTCCGTTCGGTGGAGCGGGCGGCGCGCTTCGAGATCCAGCGCCACGCGGCCGTGCTCGCCTCCGGCGGCACGATCGTGCAGGAGACCCGTCACTTCCACGAGGACGACGGCTCCACCACCTCCGGCCGGATCAAGGACAACGCCGAGGACTACCGGTACTTCCCGGAGCCCGACCTCGTCCCCGTCGCCCCGGCCCGTGAGTGGGTCGAGGAGCTGCGCGCCGGGCTGCCCGAGCTGCCGCGCGTGCGCCGCAACCGGCTCCGCGAGGAGTGGGGCGTGTCGGAGCACGACATGCAGTCGATCCTCAACGCCGGCGCCGTCGACCTGATCGTCGCGACCACGGACGCCGGTGCTCCGGCGGACCAGGCCCGCAAGTGGTGGATGGGCGAACTGGCCCGTTCCGCCAACGAGTCGGGCACGGCCCTGGACGAGCTGGCGATCACCCCGGCGCAGGTCGCCCGGGTGACCGAGCTGGTGACCTCCGGTGACCTCACCGACAAGCTGGCCCGCCAGGTCATCGAGGGCGTGCTCGCCGGCGAGGGCGGCCCGGACGAGGTCGTCGAGAAGCGCGGCCTGAAGGTCGTCTCCGACGAGGGCGCGCTCGGCACGGCGGTCGACGAGGCCATCGCGGCCAACGCGGCCATCGCCGACAAGATCCGCGGCGGCAAGGTGGCCGCGGTCGGCGCCCTGGTCGGCGCGGTCATGAAGGCCACCCGCGGCCAGGCGGACGCGGCGCGCGTGAAGGACCTGATCCTGGAGAAGCTGGGCGTCAGCGAGGGCTGATCCCGTACTCCTGCGCGTACGAGGGCGGCGCCCCGGGTTCCACGACCCGGGGCGCCGCCCTGTTCGCTCGGTGCCCGATCCGAGCGGCCCGATGCGAGTGCCCCGATGCGAGTGCCCCGATCCGCGTGCCCCGATCCGCGTGGCCTGAGCCGAGCCGCTGGAGCCGTGTGGCCTGAGCCGAGCCGCTGGAGCCGCGTGGCCTGAGCCGAGCCGCTTCAGCCGCGTGGCCTGAAATCGCTTGGACTTCCGTGACGGCCTGATGGACGTTCACCACCGCGCCGTCGCCGGGTCTTCTCTCCGTCATCCGGTCTCACTACCGTCCCCGGCGTACCACCCAATGGCTCGAAGGCGAACCATTGGCCGTCGTCTGGAGGTCGTTCGTGTCACCCGAGATGTCCCGCAGAAGGCTCCTCGCGCTGGGCGGAGGCGCCCTCGGCGTCGCCGCCGCAGGGTCGTTGCTCCCGCCCTCGCTGCAGGCGGCGATGGCCGCGGGGCCCCCGGCCGGCGGGATGTCGGCGGTGAAGCACGTCGTGATCCTGATGCAGGAGAACCGATCCTTCGACCACTACTTCGGCACCCTGCGCGGCGTCCGCGGATTCGGCGACCGCAACGCCGTCGAGCTCCCCTCCGGCAAGCCGGTCTTCGAACAGCCGGCCGCGCTCGGCCGGACCGTGCTGCCGTTCCCGATCCGGGGCGCCGCCGAGACCCAGAAGAAGGACCTCCAGTACATCGGCGACCTCGACCACTCCTGGAGCGGCGGCGCCAAGGCCTGGCGCGACGGGTGGATGGACGGCTGGGTCTCGGCCAAGACCGCGGCGACGATGGCGTACTACGACCGCCAGGACATCCCGCTGCACTACGAACTCGCCGACACCTTCACCATCTGCGACGCCTACCACTCCTCCATCCACACCTCGACGAGCCCGAACCGGAACCATCTGTGGTCCGGCTGGACCGGCTTCGAGGCCGACGGCAACCGCGCCGTCACCAACGCCGCGTACGCCGAGGGCACCCACCCCGGTTACTCCTGGCCCACCTACGCCGAGCGCCTCGAAGCGGCCGGGCGGACCTGGCAGACGTACACCGAGTGGGAGAACTTCACCGACAACAACATCGAGTTCTTCACCACCTTCAAGAAGATCGCCCGCAAGGCGCTGGCCACCACCGGCGGGCACACCTTCATGGAGTCCTTCTACGCCGCCGTCCGCGACACGGAGGACCCCGCCGAGCGGGCCGGGCTCCTCGCCGCCCTCGAGGACGGCGTGGCGACGCTCACCGACGCCGAGCGCTCGCTCTTCGAGCGCGGGCTGCGCCGCGTCGAGACTGGCAAGCTGGCCGACGCCTTCCGCGCCGACGTGGCCGCCGGGACGCTGCCGGAGGTCTCGTACCTCGTCCCCAGCGCGATCGACTCCGAGCACCCCGGCTCCTCCTCGCCGATCGCCTCCGCCACCCTCGTCTACAAGGTGCTCGACGCCCTCGGCTCGCACCCCGACGTGTGGCGCCACACCGTCGTGCTGATCAACTACGACGAGAACGACGGCTTCTTCGACCACGTGCCGCCGCCCGTCCCGCCCACCGACAACACCGACGAGCGCTGGAAGGGCCTGCCCACCGGCCTCGGCATCCGCGTCCCGCTGCTCGTCGTCTCCCCCTGGTCGATCGGCGGCTACGTCTGCTCCGAGACCTTCGACCACACCTCCGTGGTCCGCTTCCTGGAGAAGCTCACCGGCATCCAGGAGCCCAACATCACCCCGTGGCGCCGCGCCGTCACCGGCGACCTGACCTCCGCCTTCGACTTCCGCCGCGGTCACCGGCAGCCCGAGGTCGAGCAGCCCGGCCCGATCCCGCCGTTCTCCGGCCGCTGGCGGCCGCAGCCCCCGCTCGTCCAGCAGATGCCGGTGCAGGAGCCGGGCACCCGCCCCGCCCGCCCGCTGCCGTACCAGCCGGACGCCGCCGCGCAGGTGGGGGAGAAGGAGATCACCGTCGCCCTGAAGAACAGCGGGAAGGCGAGCGCCCACTTCGCGCTCTATCCGTACGCCGGCGAGTTCGCCGTTCCCCAGCACCAGGATGTAAGGGGCACGGCGCAATGGGCGGTACCCCTTACGCGTGATCATTACCGCTTCACGATCACCGGTCCGAACGGCTTCCGCCGCGAGTTCGAGGGGCCGGCCGCGGGCGGCGCCGAGGTCGCCTCGCACATCGACCATCACGACCGTGACCTGCACATCACCGTCCGCAACACCGGAAAGACCGCGGTCTCCTTCACCGTCCGGCCGCTCGGCTACGTCGATGAGGACGACCTCGACGACTGGACCCGCAGCGTCACCGTGAAGCCCGGCCGCAGCCGTACCCTCGTCCACTCGGCCGCCGACGCGCACGGCTGGTACGACCTCGAGGTGACGGCGCCCGGCGGCTTCCGCCGGCGGCTGATGGGTCACATCGAGAACGGCCGCGCGAGCGTCTCAGGCTGAGACATCCCGTACACGGTGCGTGCGCGGGGGCCCGGGTCCAAAGGCCTGAGCTTCCGCGCATCGCTGTGAGTAACACCACGAAAGGGGCAAAGGATCTCTTAAGGCTGCAACAGTGGCCTCATCAGGTCATGCGTTCTTTGCGGGCTGTTCCCCGGTAAAGATCCACGAACCACCCACCAGGGAGCACCCCCTTTGGCAGCCATCGCACGGTGGTGCATCAAGCACCGCCTCGTCGCCGTTCTGCTCTGGCTCATCGCCCTCGGCGGAGCCGTCGCCGGGGCATCGGTCGCGGGCAACGCGTACTCGAACGACTACGAGGTACCGGGCACCGAGTCCGGCCGTGCCACCGCCCTCCTCGACCGGGGCTTCCCCGGCGCCGGCGGCGACAACGACACCATCGTCTGGCACACCGACCAGGGCAGCGTCCGCGCCACCGGCATCGAGCAGCGCATGACCGAGATGCTCGACGAGGTGGCCGAACTGCCCGGCATCGCCTCCGTGACCTCCCCGTACGGCGACAGCCCGGCCGCCCAGGCGCAGATCAGCGACGACGGCCACACCGCCTACGCCGCCGTCACCTTCCACGAGCAGGCCGACGACATCCCGAAGGCGCAGGCCCAGGCCGTGGTCGACACGGCCCGCACGGCCGCCGGTGACGGCGTCCAGGTCGAACTCGGCGGCAGCGCCATCGCCCTCACCGAGGCCCCCGGCGGGCACATGGCCGAGGCCGTCGGCGTCGTCGTCGCGGCCGTCGTCCTCTTCCTCGCCTTCGGCTCGCTCGCCGCCTCCGCCCTCCCCATCGCGACCGCCCTCGTCAGCGTCGGCATCGCGTACTCCGGGATCGCGCTCCTCGGGCACGTCATGACGGTCGCCGACTTCGCCCCCATGCTGGGGCTGCTCATCGGTCTCGGCGTCGGCATCGACTACGCGCTGTTCATCGTCACCCGGCACCGCAAGGGCCTCAAACGCGGGCTCCCGGTCGCCGAATCCGCCCAGATCGCCGTCGCTACCACCGGCCGGGCCGTCGTCTTCGCGGGCGCGACCGTCTGTATCGCCCTGCTCGGCATGCTGATCCTCAGGCTCAGCTTCCTCAACGGCGTCGCCATCGCCGCCTCGCTGACCGTGGTGCTCACCGTCGCCGCCTCCGTCACCCTGCTGCCCGCGCTGCTCTCCTTCATCGGGATGCGGGCGCTCAGCAGGCGCGAGCGGCGGCACCTCGCCGAGCACGGCCCGCAGCCCGAGCTGCCGACCGGCTTCGCCGCCCGCTGGTCCGCCTTCGTCGAGCGCCACCCCAAGCTCCTCGGCGGCGTCGCGGCCGTCGTCATGCTGGTCCTGGCGCTGCCGACCCTCTCGCTCCACCTCGGCACCTCCGACCAGGGCAACGGCCCGGGCACGGCGACGACGCGGAAGGCGTACGACCTGCTCGCCGACGGCTTCGGGCCCGGCGTCAACGGGCCGCTCACCCTCGTCGCGCAGATCGACGGCGCCGACGACCGGGTCGCGATCGGGGAGCTGCCGGCCGAGCTGGCGAACACCCGTGGCGTCGAGTCCGTCTCGCCGATCACGTACAACAGCGCGGGGGACACGGCCGTCCTGACCGTCGTACCGGACTCCTCGCCCCAGTCGAAGGCCACCAGCGAGCTCGTCGACCGGCTGCGCCAGGACGTCCTTCCCTCGACCGAGCAGGCCACCTCGCTGGACGTGCACGTCGGCGGGGTCACCGCCTCGTACGACGACTTCGCCGAGATCATCGTCGGCAAGCTGCCGCTCTTCGTGGGCGTCGTCATCGCGCTCGGCTGTCTCCTGCTCCTGCTCGCCTTCCGGTCGATCGGCATCCCCCTGAAGGCCGCGCTGATGAACGTGGCCGCGGTCGCCTCCGCCTTCGGGATCGTCGTCGCGATCTTCCAGTGGGGCTGGGGGAGCGAGCTGCTCGGGCTCGGCAGCGCGGGCCCGATCGAACCCTTCCTCCCCGTGATCATGGTGTCGGTGCTCTTCGGGCTCTCGATGGACTACCAGGTCTTCCTGGTCAGCCGGATGTACGAGGAGTGGCTGGAGACCGGCGACAACCGGCGGGCGGTCCGGGTTGGGCTCGCCGAGACCAGCCGCGTGATCAACTCCGCGGCGGTCATCATGATCTCCGTCTTCCTCGCCTTCGTGCTCTCGGGCGACCGGGTGATCGCGATGTTCGGCATCGCGCTCGCGGCCGCCGTGGCCCTCGACGCCTTCGTCCTCCGTACGCTGCTCGTCCCCGCGCTCATGCACATGCTCGGCGGGGCGAACTGGTGGCTGCCGCGCTGGCTCGACCGCCGGCTGCCCCGGATCAGCATCGAACCCCCGGAGAGCCGCGCCGCCGCCGACGCCCGTGCGAAGATCCCCACACAGCGTGTGACGGTTTCGACGGCGGAGGACAACGAGGATGTTCGCGATATCGCTGGGTGACGACGGCGCCGAGCTGAGGCCACTGGAGCCCTGGCACGCCGAGGAGTTCCTCACCCACATGGACCGCGGCCGTGAGCACGTAGGGCGGTACATCGCCCTCGCCGACGCCACGAAGGACCTCGACTCGACCCGCTCCTTCCTCCAGGCGTACGCCGAGAAGGCCGCGAGCGACACCGGCCGCATCTACGGCATCTGGACCGAGGGCACCCTCGTCGGAGGCGTGCTCTTCCGCACCATGGACGTGAACCTCGGTACGGCCGAGGCCGGCTGCTGGCTGGAGCCCTCGGCGGTCGGCAAGGGCCTGATCACCCGGGCCGCACGGACGATCATCGACTGGGCGATCGGGGAACGCGCCATCCACCGCGTCGAGTGGCTGGTGTCCTCGAAGAACGAGGCCAGCATCGCGGTGGCCCGGCGACTCGGCATGACGAAGGACGGCGTGCTGCGGGAGAGCTACCCCTACCGGGGCGAGCGCCTGGACATGGAGGTCTGGTCGGTGCTCGCACCGGAGTGGAAGGCCCTCAGAGCCGGACAGGCGCAGGGCTCCTAGGGCCTCCGGTCACCCGCTCCCTCCGGTCACGCGCTCCTGTTCGTCCGTGTCGCCGCCGGGTGCGCCTTGGCGAGGGTGCAGACGCCGTCCACGCACTGGCGCTCCAGACGGCCGCGGGAGATGGTCTGCGCCAGGCCGACCATCCAGCAGGTGGGGCAGCCCCGGAAGGCGATCAGGGCCAACGGGGCCGCCAGCAGCGTGGCAGGGCCGGCGACGGGCACCAGAGCGATCGAGCCGATGATCAGCCCGAAGCCGATGGCGCCGCGCGCCAGGTGGCGCGGGACGGACTTGCTGGCGAAGTCCCTCTCGGGCGCCGCGGACGGTGCGGCGGCCCGGGGCTTCGCGCCCTGCGCGGGCTTCACGGTGTTCGAGGTGTTCACGGTCGTGGGTCTCCTCCGGCTGGTGGGTCGACGGCTCGATCGGGTGCGTGGTCGGGTGCGTGGTCGGTCGCGGCCAGTGCGTGCCGCAGTGCCGCGCGTGCTCTGTGCAGCCGCGATTTCATCGCGGCGTTGCTCAGACCGAGCGAATGGGCGACGGTCCTGCCGGGCAGGCCCTGGACGTCCCGCATGATCAGGACCTGCCGCTGGTCACGGGGAAGGGCGCCGACCGCAGCCGCGATCCGCTCCACCTCCAGCCTGTGCAGCGCCGCGTCCTCGGCGGACGGTTCCGCGGCTGCCTCCGGTCCGGCCGACGCCTCGTCGCTCCGCGAGACGAGCAGCCGTACCTGCCGGAGGCATTCGTTGCGCACGATCCGGAACATCCATGAGGCAAGCGCGCCAGTGGCCCGCAGGCTGCCGATCTTCCGGTAGAGGATGATCAGCGCCTCCTGCGCCGCGTCCTCCGCGTCCTGCGGCGAGGCGCACAGCGACAGGGCGAACTTGCGCACATGCGGCTGCGATTCCATGACAACGGTGGTGAGCGATGTGACGTCGCCGTCCTGAGCGGCCTTGATCAGCCGCTCGTCCGGCCAGCGGAAGCGTTGGTTCATCTGCGACTCATATCCGGAAGGCGCCCTCGCGCACGGGCACTGATCAGCTTCGGCTCCTGTAGCGACGCATCAGGTGCCAGCTGCACGCGCCCACGAGCAGGACTCCGATCACGACGAGGCCGGTGACCATCATGGTGTTTCCTCCCGGTTCCGCCGGCCCGTTCGGCCGGTACACGGATAAGAGACAGGGAGGTCCCCAGAGGATTCGCCTCCGGCCGAAGTTTTTTCTCCGACCCCCATGCGACGCCTTCTTAAGATCCCTCTCATCAGGGGCACCTAGCGTGCGGCTCATGAATGCCAAGACTGACGAGACCGTAGAGACCGACGAGACGGTACGGGCCGACGAGACCGTACGGGCCGAGGAGACCACGGACGATGTCGAGGCTGCCGACGCCCTCGACGAGGAGCTCGACGAACTGGACGACCTGGACGAAGCCGGAGCCGGCGCGGTCCCCGCGCCCCCCTCCGGTGTCGGTGCGGGCGCCGCGGCCGTCGTGTCCGCCGCCCTCGGGCTCGCCGCGCTGACCGGCACCTGGGTCGGAAAGGTCGCGAGCGAGCGCGAGACGCTCATCGGACAGATCAAGGCCCAGGGCGGCACGGCCGCCCAGCAGATCTCCGAGATCTACGGCGACGCCTGGCACACCACCGCCGTCGTCAACGGCATCTTCGCGCTGCTCGCCCTGATCACCGCCGTGGTCGTCCTCACCCGCCCGCAGCGGCCCGTGTGGGTCCGGGCCGTGGCCGTCGCCGGCGCCGTACTGGGCGGAATCGGACTCTTCCTGTCGGCGGGCATGTACTTCGACCTGTTCCTGAGTCTGCCGACGGCGTCCTAGGTACCTCCCCAGGACCTCCTAAGGCCCCCCGTACCCCGAACATGCGGCACTCTCCCGATGTGGCCGCACCCCCTGGGCGACGAAAGTAGAGGCATCGCAAGGAGCGATACCGACACCAGGGAGAACAAGATGTTCGCGTACGAACTGCACCGCCTGCACCACGCCGAGCTCGTCCGTGAGGCCGCCGCCCAGCGCCTGTCGCGCCAGGCCGTCAAGGCGCGGCGGGCCGCGAAGGCCGCCCGGTCCGGCGACCACGACTCCGAAGGGCGGGTGGGAGCCGAGCGCGGCCGCTTCGTCCGGGCCGCGTGACCCCCGTATGAGCGCAACTCTGGACGGCTGTGCGATGCTCGGCGCCGTGGAGACCAGGTCAGTCAGTCCCGTTTTCGTCGGCCGGGCCGGCGAACTCACCGCCCTCACCGACGCGCTCGCCCGCGCCGGCGAGGGCGAGCCGCAGGCCCTGCTCGTCGGCGGCGAGGCCGGCGTCGGAAAGACGCGGCTCATCGAGGAGTTCGTCGACGTGGCCTGCGACCGCGGCGCGTACGTCGCGCTCGGGGGCTGCGTCGAAGTCGGCGCGGACGGGCTGCCGTTCGCGCCCTTCTCCACCGCCCTGCGCTCGCTGAGCCGTCGGCTCCCCGACGAACTGGCGGCCGCCGCCGCCGGGCAGGAGGGCGAACTCGCCCGTCTCCTCCCCGAACTGGGCGACGTCGGAAGCCACGAGCCCTCCAACGAGGACTCCACCGCCCGCCTCTTCGAGTTGACCGTACGGCTCCTGGAACGGCTCGCCGCCGACCGTACGATCGTGCTCGTCCTTGAGGACCTGCACTGGGCCGACGCGTCGACCCGGCACCTCCTCGCCTACCTCTTCCGCACCCTGCGCCGGGGCCGGATCGTGGTCGTCGCCACCTACCGCGCCGACGACATCCACCGCCGCCACCCGCTGCGCCCCCTCCTGGCCGAACTGGACCGGCTGCGGACCATCCAGCGCATCGAACTCGTCCGGTTCACCCGCGCCGAGGTGCGCCGCCAGCTCACCGGCATCCTCGCCGCCGAACCCGACGCCGCCCTCGTCGACGAGGTCTTCGACCGCTCCGACGGCAACGCCTTCTTCGTCGAGGAACTCGTCGTCTCCCACGAGTCCGGCTGCGCCCCCGGCTCTCTCAGCGACTCCCTGCGCGATCTGCTGCTCGTGCGGGTCGAGACGCTCCCCGAGGACGCCCAGCGGGTCGCCCGGATCGTCGCCGAAGGCGGCTCCACCGTCGAGTACGCGCTGCTCGCCGCCGTCGCCCGGCTCTCCGAGGACGACCTCATCGAGGCGCTGCGCGCCGCCGTCGGTGCCAACATCCTGCAGGCCGTCCCCGACGGCGACGGCTACCGTTTCCGCCACTCCCTGGTCCGCGAGGCCGTCAGCGACGACCTGCTGCCCGGCGAACGCTCCCGCCTCAACCGGCGCTACGCCGAGGCGCTGGAGGCCGACCCCTCGCTCGTCCGGGCCGACGAACGGGCGACCAGGACCGCCACCTACTGGTACCACGCGCACGACCCCGCCCGGGCGCTGCCGGCCGTCCTCCGCGCCTCCGTCGAGACCCGCAAGCGCTACGCCTACGCCGAGCAACTGCGGCTCCTCGAACGGGCCATGGAACTCTGGGACGAGGTCCCTGCCGAAGTACGCGGCTCCCTGCGGCCGATGGACTACGCCGAGGCCTACCCTCCGTGCGGCTGCGACCCCGAGACCACCCCGCTGCGCTATCTCGACCTGCTCGCCGAGGCCGCGTACGCCGCCCGGCTGTGCGGGGAGCGCGAACGCGCCCTGAAGATCGGCAAGATGGCGCTGCGGCTCCTCGAAGGGGAGGAGGGCGAGGACCGCGACCCGCTGCGGAGCGCCTGGTTCTGGACCGAACGCTCCCGCATCGTCTCCGGCCTCGGCCGCTCCGACGGTTGGGCGGAGATCGCCACCGCACAGGAACTCGTCAAGGGCCTTCCCCCGTCCGCCGTGCACGCCCGCATCCTCGTCGTGGCCGCGGGTTGGGGCATGCTCCACAAGCCCGGCCCGGAAAGCCTCGCCGCCGCCGAGCGGGCCGTCGAGTACGCCCGTCTCGTCAAGGACGAGTCGATCGAGCTCAGCGCGCGCGTGACCCTCGGCACCCTCCAGGTCTCCGCGGGCGACCGCGAGGCCGGACTCGCAGCCCTGCACGAGGCCCGCGCCCGCACCCGCGCCCTCGGCCTCCACCACGAGTCCTCCCGCGCCCACGTCAACCTCTCCCATGTCCTGGAGAACCTCGGCCGCTCCCAGGAGGCCGTCGACGTCGCCGAGGACGGCATCCGGCTCACCCGCGACCACGGACTCTTCGACAGCGAGGGCTGGATCCGCGCCAACCAGGCCGAGTCGCAGCTCTCCCTCGGCCTCTGGGACGAGGCCCAGCGCAACTGCGAGTGGCTGGAGCGCGCCGGAACCCGCTCCAAGCCGCGGGGCTCCGCCGCGCTCAGGCTCGCCCAACTCGCTCTCGCCCGGGGCGATATGGCCGCAGCGGTCACTCAACTCGAGCTGGCCCGAGAGCACTTCGGCGAGGCCGACCCGATGCCCCAGTACACGGTCCCGATGCGCCAGGTCGAACTGAGCATCGCCGCCGCGAGCGGCCGGATCCAGGACGTACGGACCGTGCTCGCCGCAGCGGCGGAGACCGGCTTCCCGCCCGGTACCCACCGCGAGGGCTGGCCGCTCCTCCTCGCCGCCGCCACCGCCGAGGCCGACGCGCTCGGCCTGCCCGCCGCCGAGGAGGGCCGCGGGGAGGCGATCGCCCTGATCCGTCGCTGCGCACGGGAGCTGGCGATCCCGGCCCCGATCTGGGCGGCCTACTCCCTGTACGTCTCGGCCGAGCTCGACCGCGCGGAGGACCGCCGGCCCGTCGAGCGCTGGGTCGAGACCGTCGCCGCCTACGAGCAGGTGGAGCGCCCCTATCCGCTCGCCCTCGCCCGGCACCGCCTCGCCGACGCCCTCCTCGCCGAGGGCGGCCGGCGCGACGAGGCCGCGGCGCTGCTGCGCGAGGCCCACACCACCGCCGTCCGGCTCGGCGCGCACCCGCTCCGCGAGGACGTCGAACTCCTCGCCGCCCGCGCCCGCCTCCCGCTCACCACCCCGGACCGCGCGCCGGAGCCGGAGCCGGGGGACGACGCCTTCGGCCTGACCCCCCGGGAACAGGACGTCCTGCGCCTGGTGGCCGCCGGCCGCACCAACCGCCAGATCGCAGAGGAGCTCTTCATCTCCCCGAAGACGGCGAGCGTCCACGTCTCCAACATCCTCGCCAAACTGGGAGTCGCCGGCCGAGGCGAAGCAGCCGCCCTGGCCCACCGTCTCCGCCTCCTGGAGCCGACGGCCTAGGGGTCGGGCTCTGGGGCGGGGCGCCGGGGTAGGCGCAGTGGGCGTCGCATCCCCGGAGCCGAGGCCCGCGGGCTCGGCCCCCTGGGGAGCCAAGGCCCCGGGAGCCGGGACGCTGGGGTCGGCGGCCTAGGCGTCGAGGTCCCGGGCCGGGGCACTGGGGGCGGCGCCCTAGGCGTCGCGCTCCTGAGAGCCGAGGCCCTCGGGCTCGACGTCCTGAGCGTCCTCGTCCTCGTCCTCGGGGGACGCCGGGCCCGGGACGCGTATCGTCACTCGGCCCGAGCTGAGGTCGATCGGCCCCCGCGCGGGATCGCCGTCGCCCTGGTCCTCCCTGGTCAGGGCGAGTCGCTGCCGCTCGTCCTCGGTGTGCTTGCGGCCCGGTGCGAAGAGCTCTTCCGCCAGGTTGAACATCGTGTCCGCCCCCTACGTCACCTCCAGCCGGAGGATCTTGTCGTCGCCGGGCCCGGGCGTGCCCCGGGTGTCGGTCTCGCTCGTCGTCAGCCAGAGCCGGCCGTCGCCCGCCGCCAGGACCGTGCGCAGGCGGCCGTACTCCTCCACGAGGAACGCCTCGGGCTCCCCCGCGCGTTCCGCCCCGGAGAGCGGGATGCGCCACAGTCGCTCGCCTCTGAGCCCGGCCATCCAGATCGCACCCTCGGCGTAGGCGATACCGCTCGGCGAGGCCTCGGAGGTCTTCCACTGGGCGACCGGGTTCACGAAGCCGGACACGTCCGACGAGCCCTCCACCTTCGGCCACCCGTAGTTCTTGCCTGGCTGGATCAGATTCAGCTCGTCCCAGGTGTTCTGGCCGAACTCGGCCGCCCACAGCCGTCCGTCCGCGTCCCAGGCCAGCCCCTGCACATTGCGGTGACCGTACGAGTACACCACCGAGCCGGGGAACGGATTGCCGGGCGCCGGCTTCCCCTCCGGCGTCATCCGCAGGATCTTGCCGCCCAGCGACTCCACACTCTGCGCGAGACCCGTCTCGCCCCGCTCGCCGGTCCCCGCGTACAGCATCCCGTCGGGGCCGAACGCGATCCGCCCGCCGTTGTGCACACCGCCCTTCGGGATGCCCGAGAGGACCACCTCCGGTGCACCCAGCCGGTCCGCGTCCCCGCCTCCGTACCGCATCCGGACGATGCGGTTGTCCGACTCCGCCGTGAGGTACGCATACACCTGGCCGTCCCGCACTGCCAGGCCGAGGAGCCCGCCCTCGCCGCGGGGAACGACTCCCGGAACCTCTCCGACCAGTGTCTTCTTCCCCGTCTTCGCGTCGACGCGGGTGATCGTCCGCTCGTCGCGCGAGGCGACGAGGAGATCACCGCCGGGCAGCGCGGCCACGCCCCACGGCGACTCCAGATCCTCGGTGAGCGTGCCGGCGACCCGCACCGCGGCCGGTGAACTCCCCGTCCCCGTCCCCGCCCCCGACTCCGACGGCGGCGGTGGGGACGCCGACCCCCCACCCGACGAGCACCCCGTCACAAGCCCCAGTACGACGGCGGCCCACACAGCTCCCACACGCGCTCGGCCCATGGTCCCGATCCCTTCGAACGGCGATCACTACCCTTGATACACCGCCCGGCCCGATCACGTTCCCGCGCTCGGTCTCCCGGCTTCTTCCCTGCCTCTTTCCGGCCTCAGTCCCAGGATCCCCGCGGCGCGGGCAGCCCCGCGATCTCCGCCAGATCCGCCGCCGTCAGCACCAGCTCCGCCGCCCGCGCGTTCTCCACCGCCCAGCACTCCCGCTTCGCCCCCGGGATCGGCACCACGTGCGGCCCCTGAGCCAGCGCCCACGCCAGCGCCACCTGCGCCGGAGTGACCTCCTCGCCGTGTCGCGCCGCCACCCGCCGCAGACCGGCCACGAGCGGCTGGTTGGCCGCCATCATCTCGGCGGTGAAACGGGGGTGCCGGGCCCGCGGGTCGTCCGGCTCGAAGCCGCCGCCGGGCGTCAGCGTCCCGGTCAGGAATCCGTTCCCCAGCGGCATCGCGGCCAGGAACCCCACACCCCGCGCCTCGCACCACGGCAGCAGCCGCTCCAGCGCCTCGGGCGACCACACCGACAACTCGGCCTCCACCGCGCTCACCGGGAAGACCTGCTGGATCCGCTCCAGCTGCCGGATCGTTCCCTCGTACATGTGCGCCACTCCGCCGCGCCGGGCCGCCCGGGCCCCCACCGCGCAGAGCCCGAGCGCCCGCACCTTGCCCGCGGACACCAGCTCGGCCATCGCGCCCCAGGTCTCCTCGACCGGCACCTCGGGGTCCGCCCGGTGCAGCTGGTAGAGATCGATCACATCCGTCTGCAGCCGCCGCAGCGAGGCGTCGCAGGCCCGCCGTACGTACCCGGGCCGGCCGTTGGCCACCACGTGCTGGTCACCCACGAGCAGACCGCACTTCGTCGACACGAACGCCTCGGGCCGGCGTTCCTTCAGCGCCCGGCCCACCAGCAGCTCGTTGGTGAACGGTCCGTACATGTCCGCGGTGTCGAGCAGGCTCACCCCGGCGTCCAGCGCCGCGTGCACCGTGCGCAGCGACCGGTCGCCGCGCTGCTGCGAGCCGCTGTAGGCCCAGTTCATCGGCATACAGCCCAGGCCGACCGCGCCCACGTCGAGCGCCGCCGCCCCGATAGTCCTGCGCTCCACCTGCCGGTACCCCTCCCTGTGCCGTCCCCCAAAGTAACCAATGGTGAGCGGGATTCTTCGCATAGCCTCCCGGTCATGACACTCGATGACACGACCGCTGACGTGTGGCTTCCGATTCCCGCGGACGAGATCGAAGGGCTTCCCGCGCCGGGCGCGTCGGGGCTCAACTACCGCTTCTGGGACGGCGGTCCGGACTTTCCCGCCGATCCGGCGCGCTGCGCCTTCTACGTGGTGCCGTACATGAAGGGTTCGGAGATCGCCGTCCGGCCGCTCGCCGCGATGACCTCGGTGCGCGCCGTGCAGACGCTGTCGGCGGGCACGGACCATGTGACGCCCGGACTCGGCTCGCTGCCCCCGGGTGTCGAGCTCTGCAACGCCAAGGGTGTGCACGAGGCCAGCACCGCCGAGCTGACGCTCGCCCTGATCCTCGCCTCGCTGCGCGGGATCCCCGGATTCGTGCGCGGCCAGGACGCGGAGGAGTGGCGGGACGGCTTCTATCCGGCCCTCGCAGACAAGTCCGTGCTGATCGTGGGGTACGGGTCGATCGGCGCCGCCATCGAGGACCGGCTCGTGCCCTTCGAGTGCGCGCGGGTGGCGCGCGTCGCGCGCTCCGCACGCACCACGGAGCGCGGGCCCGTGCAGCCGTTGTCCGACCTGCCCGCCCTGCTGCCGCAGGCGGATGTCGTCGTGATCTCCACTCCGCTCACGCCGGAGACCCGGCACCTCGTCGACGCGGGGTTTCTCGCACGGATGCGGGACGGGGCGCTTCTCGTCAACGTCGCCCGCGGTCCCGTGGTGGACACCGCCGCGCTGCTCAAGGAGGTCGAGAGCGGCCGGATCACCGCCGCGCTCGATGTCACCGACCCCGAACCGCTGCCGCCCGGCCACCCGTTGTGGCACGCTCCCGGTGTCCTGGTGAGTCCTCATGTCGGCGGTTCCACTTCGGCGTTCATGCCCCGTGCCAAGCGGCTGATCGCCGCCCAGCTGACCCGGTTCGCGGCGGGGGAGCGGCTGGCGAACGTGGTCCTGACCACCACCTGAGCCGCCGTCCCCGGCGCGCGCCCCCTCGGTGCGCCCGCCGTGAGCCCCCGGGCCGTCACTGAGAGTACAGCACCCCTGTCCCTGAGTGACGGTCCTGGTGTATCGTCCCGGAGCGGGGGGCTGCGTCGAGCACGGGATGGCGCTGGGGAGCGAAGTGACGGGTCATCAGAATCCGAGGGGGGCGACGGGTGAAGTACGGCCGATGGACCGACGATCCGACGCGGCGGGGCCGCCGTCGACGACCCTCGCGCGCTCCATTCCGGCACAGGAGGCGCCCGAGGGCGACCGTGCGCGCAGGAGAACCCCGGTGACCGCCCCTGGAGCGCTCATCGGCCGCAGCCCCGTCTCCGCGGGCGCCGTTACGGGCGGCAGTGCGCCGGCCGGTGTCGCGGCCCCCGGCCCGACGGCCGGCAGCACCCCGGCGAAGGGGGCGGGTGGTGGCGCGGGCGGCGCCCGCGGTCCGGATCCGACGCGGTCCGACAACGGTGTGGTCATCACCCAGGTCGTCCTCGGCCTGATCTGCGCGGGCTACGCGACAGGAGCCGCGCTCGGCTGGGGGTCCGAGCAACTGGCGCTCGTCATGGGTGACTTCGGTCTGAGCGCGGCAGCGCTCGCCGCCGGCGTCTCCTGCTTTCTCTACGCCCGTCTCCGCGAGAGCCGCTTCCGCCCCGCCTGGCTGCTGTTCGCCTTCTCCTCCACGATGGCCGCCGCCGGGAACGCGGTGTGGGGGTGGTACGAGGTCGTGCTCGGCCGAGAGGTGCCCAGCCCCTCCCTCGCCGACCTGTTCTTCCTGCTCTTCGCCCCGCCCGCCATCGTCGGCCTGCTCGTCCTCGCCAAGAAGCCCGTCACCCGGGCCGGCTGGGTCTGCCTCGGGCTCGACGCCTGGCTCATCGGCGGCTCGCTGCTCACCCTCTCCTGGAGCCTCGCCCTCGCGCACACCGCGCACTTCCAGGGCGAGAGCGTCGCCCAGGCCGCCCTGTCCCTCGCGTACCCGCTGCTCGACATCGTCCTCGTCAGCATGGTCCTGGCCCTGCACTTCCGCCGCTCCAACGTGAACCGCTCCGCGACGAACACGGCCATCGCCGCCCTCGCTCTCACCGTGCTGTGCGACGCCCTGTTCACCTCCCCGCTGCTGCGGGAGAACTACACCTCCGGGCAGCTGCTCGACGCCGGCTGGTTCGCCGGATCGCTGCTCCTGGCGTACGCCCCCTGGGGGGTGCGCCGGACCGTCGAGGGTGCCTCCTCCCCGCGCGGCCAGCGCCTCCCCAGCCGCCCCGTGGCCGGCTCGCTGGCCGCCCTCACCCCGTATCTCGCCGCGGCGGTCTGCACGCTCGGCATCCTGTACAACGTCGTCGAGGGACGCAGAGTGGACCGCGTGGTCGTCTTCACCGGCTGTACGGTCGTCCTCGCTCTGGTCGTCCGGCAGGGCATCATGCTCCTCGACAACATCGCCCTCACTCACGAACTGGCCCAGAAGGAGAACCACTTCAGGTCCCTGGTGCAGGGCTCCAGCGACGTCATCATGATCGCCGCACCCACCGGCATACTCCGCTATGTGAGTCCCGCCGCGTCGGGGGTCTACGGGCGTGAGGCCGAGGATCTCATCGGTGAGGAACTGGCCTCCCTCATCCATCCCGAGGACCTCGGCGGCGTGGTCCACGAAGTGCGCCGGTTCCTGGCCGCTTCTCCTTCGGAGGAGCCGACGACCCGGATCGAGTGCCGCTTCCGCTCCGGCCGCGGCGACTGGCTCAACGTCGAGTCAACCGTCAACCGCCACCAGGGCGGGCTGATCTTCAACAGCCGGGACGTCACCGAACGGGTCCGCCTCCAGGCGCAGTTGCAGCACAACGCCGAGCACGACCCGCTCACCGACCTGCCCAACCGGGCCCTGTTCACCCAGCGCGTCCGCAAGGCCCTCACCGGCCGCCGCTCCTCCGACCCCGGTACCGCCGTGCTCTTCATCGACCTCGACGGCTTCAAGGGCGTCAACGACCGGCTCGGCCATCAGGCGGGCGACGAGCTCCTCGTCCAGGCCGCCCGCCGCCTCCAGGACTCCGTACGGGCCGGGGACACCGCCGCCCGCCTCGGCGGCGACGAGTTCGCCGCGCTCATCCTCGGCGACGGCGGACGGGACAGGACGGCCCGCGAGTGCCAGGTCCACGAGATCGCCGATCGGCTGCGCCTCACCCTCTCCAAGCCGTACCGCCTCGAAGGCGGGAACGAGGTACGGGTCGCCGCCTCCATCGGCGTCGCCTTCGCCGAGCCCGGCATCAGCGCGGGAGAGCTGCTCCGCAACGCGGACCTGGCGATGTACCGGGCCAAGGCCGCCGGCAAGGACCGCGTCGAGATGTACGCCCCGCAGATGCA
Source organism: Streptomyces sp. NPDC046712 (assembly GCF_040645695.1). Taxonomy (NCBI): domain Bacteria; kingdom Bacillati; phylum Actinomycetota; class Actinomycetes; order Kitasatosporales; family Streptomycetaceae; genus Streptomyces; species Streptomyces sp. NPDC046712. The sequence continues at coordinate 20,452 of NZ_JBEYYW010000005.1, forward strand.
GGCCGAGGTCGTCCGCAGGACGGAACTGGCCACCCGGCTGCGCACCGCACTCGACGACGGCGAGTTCGCCCTGCTCCACCAGCCGGTGGTGGACCTCACCACCGGCCGCATCACCGCCGTCGCCGCCCAGGCCCGCTGGCGCTCCGCACAGGGCATCCTCTTCACCCCCGCCGAGTTCCTGCGCGTCGCGGACGACAGCGAGCGAGTCGCCGAGCTCGGCCGCTGGCTCCTCGAGCAGGCCGTGGAGCAGGCCGCCGAACGGGCCGGACTCGGCCACCGCACCCCGGTCTCCGTGCGGCTCTCCGCCCGCAGGCTCCTCGACCGCTCCCTGCCGCTCGGCACCGTCGAGGCGCTGCTGACCCGCCACGGGCTCCCCTCGGGATCCCTGATGATCGAGCTCGCCGACAGCGACCCCCGGGTCTCCTTCGACGACCTGGAGCAGCGACTGGTCGCCCTGCGCCGCCTCGGCGTACGGATCGCCCTGGACGGATTCGGCAGCGGCCACGCGGCCATCAACGCGCTGCGGCGCCTTCCCGTCGACGTACTGAAACTGGACAGGGGTCTGGTCGAGGGCGTGGTCGAGTCCGCCCGGCTGCGCAAGATCACCAGCGGGCTGCTCCGGATCGCCTCCGACCTCGGGCTGCAGTCCGTCGCCGAGGGCGTGGACGTCCCCGAGCAGGTGCTCGCCCTGCGCGCCATGGGCTGCACGCACGGCCAGGGCATGGCCTTCTCGGGCCCGCTCGACGAGTACCGGCTGCGCCGCGCGCTCGTCCGGGACGAGTACCCCGTCCCCGGTGGAGAGGCGATTCCGGCCGGAAGCCGTCCCCCATTCCGCTCAAATAATGAGACGCCTGTCCCACCCACTTGACACTGATGGTGCGTCGGGGGGAGGGTCAGTGCCATGCGCACCCGAATTCTCGTACTTGGAAAGCGCGTCGGCTGAAGCGCGGGCCATCGAAGGCCCGGCTTAGAACGCTACCGACGCGCTCCCCTCGCTTGCCTCCCGGCACGAGGGGTTTTTTGTTGCACCGGCTCCCCCCAAACCCTCGCAAAAACCCTCTGCTTCGAGAAGAGAATGCTGATGACCGAGCAGGCCACCGGGCACCATCCGCAGCCGCGGGCCCGTAGCGGCGGACAGTCCGCCACCACCGTCGAGCACGTCACGGGTGCGCAGTCCCTCATCCGTTCTCTCGAGGAAGTGGGGGCCGACACCGTCTTCGGTATTCCGGGCGGCGCCATCCTCCCCGCGTACGACCCGATGATGGACTCCAAGAAGGTCCGCCACATCCTGGTCCGCCACGAGCAGGGCGCGGGCCACGCCGCCACCGGCTACGCCCAGGCCACCGGCAAGGTCGGCGTCTGCATGGCGACCTCCGGGCCGGGCGCCACCAACCTGGTCACCCCGATCGCCGACGCCCACATGGACTCCGTCCCGCTGGTCGCGATCACCGGCCAGGTCGCCTCCAAGGCCATCGGCACGGACGCCTTCCAGGAGGCGGACATCTGCGGCATCACGATGCCGATCACCAAGCACAACTTCCTGGTCACCAAGGCCGAGGACATCCCGAAGACGATCGCCGAGGCGTTCCACATCGCCTCCACCGGCCGCCCCGGCCCGGTCCTGGTCGACATTGCCAAGGACGCCCTGCAGGCGAAGACCACCTTCAGCTGGCCGCCGCAGACCGACCTGCCCGGCTACCGCCCGGTGACCAAGCCGCACGCCAAGCAGATCCGCGAGGCCGCCAAGCTGATCACCGCGGCCAAGCGCCCCGTCCTGTACGTCGGCGGAGGCGTCCTGAAGGCCGGCGCCACCGCCGAGCTGAAGGTCCTTGCCGAGCTCACCGGCGCCCCCGTCACCACCACCCTGATGGCGCTGGGCGCGTTCCCCGACAGCCACCCGCTGCACGTGGGAATGCCGGGCATGCACGGTGCGGTCACCGCCGTCACCGCGCTGCAGAAGGCCGACCTGATCGTCGCCCTCGGAGCCCGTTTCGACGACCGCGTCACCGGCAAGCTGGACAGCTTCGCCCCGTTCGCCAAGATCGTCCACGCCGACATCGACCCGGCCGAGATCGGCAAGAACCGCGCCGCCGACGTCCCGATCGTCGGTGACGCCCGCGAGGTCATCGCCGACCTGGTCCAGGCCGTCCAGGCCGAGTACAGCGAGGGCAGCAAGGGCGACTACACCGCCTGGTGGAGCGACCTGAACCGCTGGCGCGAGACCTACCCGCTCGGCTACGACCTGCCGGAGGACGGCAGCCTCTCGCCGCAGCAGGTCATCCAGCGCATCGGCCAGCTCGCCCCGGCCGACACCATCTACGCGGCCGGCGTCGGCCAGCACCAGATGTGGGCCGCGCACTTCATCGACTACGAGAAGCCGGCCACCTGGCTGAACTCCGGCGGCGCCGGAACGATGGGCTACGCCGTCCCGGCCGCCATGGGCGCCAAGGCCGGTATGCCGGACCGCCCGGTCTGGGCGATCGACGGCGACGGCTGCTTCCAGATGACCAACCAGGAGCTCGTCACCTGCGCGCTCAACAACATCCCGATCAAGGTCGCCATCATCAACAACGGCGCCCTCGGGATGGTCCGCCAGTGGCAGACCCTCTTCTACAACCAGCGCTACTCCAGCACGGTCCTGCACGCCGACGACACCGGCCACGAGGCCGCCGGCTCGCAGGTCGGCGCGAGCACGGCCCCCCGCAAGGGCACCCGTATCCCGGACTTCGTCAAGCTGTCCGAGGCCATGGGCTGTGTCGCACTGCGCTGCGAGGACCCGGCCGACCTGGACAAGGTCATCGCCGAGGCCAACGCCATCAACGACCGCCCGGTCGTGATCGACTTCATCGTCCACGAGGACGCCCAGGTGTGGCCCATGGTCGCCGCCGGCACCTCCAACGACGAGGTCATGGCCGCCCGGGGCGTCCGCCCCGACTTCGGCGACAACGAAGACGACTGAGACCGAGAGCCGTAGGAAGAGGAACGACGCACATGTCCAAGCACACGCTCTCCGTCCTGGTGGAGAACACCCCCGGCATCCTGGCCCGGATCGCCGCCCTGTTCTCCCGCCGCGGCTTCAACATCGACTCGCTCGCCGTCGGTGTCACAGAGCACCCCGACATCTCCCGCATCACCATCGTGGTCAATGTCGAGGACCTGCCGCTGGAGCAGGTGACCAAGCAGCTCAACAAGCTGGTCAACGTCCTGAAGATCGTCGAACTCGAGCCCAGCGCCGCGATCCAGCGCGAGCTCGTCCTGGTGAAGGTCCGCGCCGACAACGAGACCCGCTCCCAGATCGTCGAGATCGTCCAGCTGTTCCGCGCCAAGACCGTGGACGTCTCGCCCGAGGCGGTCACCATCGAAGCCACCGGTTCGAGTGACAAGCTGGACGCGATGCTCAAGATGCTGGAGCAGTTCGGCATCAAGGAGCTCGTGCAGTCCGGCACGATCGCCATAGGGCGTGGTGCCCGGTCCATCACGGACCGGTCCCTGCGGGCCCTCGACCGCAGCGCCTGACGTCAACCACGTGCGAACGCCGGTCCGTCCGGCGGTCCGCCTGGCGAGACCCGAAAACCTCCCTCCCGCTCCCCGCCGTACGGTGGGATGCAACACCAGCACATCAAGGAGATTCCCAGTGGCCGAGCTGTTCTACGACGACGACGCCGACCTGTCCATCATCCAGGGCCGCAAGGTCGCGGTGATCGGTTACGGCAGCCAGGGCCACGCCCACGCGCTGTCGCTCCGTGACTCGGGTGTCGACGTCCGCGTCGGTCTGCACGAGGGCTCCAAGTCCAAGGCCAAGGCCGAGGAGCAGGGCCTGCGCGTGGTGACGCCCGCCGAGGCCGCCGCCGAGGCCGACGTCATCATGATCCTGATCCCGGACCCGATCCAGGCCCAGGTCTACGAGGCCTCCATCGCCCCGCACCTGAAGGACGGCGACGCGCTCTTCTTCGCGCACGGCTTCAACGTCCGCTTCGGCTTCATCAAGCCCCCGGCGGGCGTCGACGTCGCCCTCGTCGCCCCGAAGGGCCCGGGCCACCTGGTCCGCCGCCAGTACGAGGAGGGCCGCGGCGTCCCCGCGATCGCCGCCGTCGAGCAGGACGCGACCGGCAACGCCTTCGCCCTGGCGCTCTCCTACGCCAAGGCCATCGGCGGCACCCGCGCCGGCGTCATCAAGACGACCTTCACCGAGGAGACCGAGACCGACCTGTTCGGTGAGCAGGCCGTCCTCTGCGGTGGCGCGTCCGCGCTGGTCAAGGCGGGCTTCGAGACCCTGGTCGAGGCCGGCTACCAGCCGGAGATCGCCTACTTCGAGTGCCTGCACGAGCTGAAGCTCATCGTCGACCTCATGTACGAGGGCGGCCTGGAGAAGATGCGCTGGTCGGTCTCCGAGACCGCCGAGTGGGGCGACTACGTCACCGGCCCGCGGATCATCACCGACGCCACCAAGGCCGAGATGAAGAAGGTCCTCACGGAGATCCAGGACGGCACCTTCGCCAAGAACTGGATGGACGAGTACCACGGCGGCCTGAAGAAGTACAACGAGTACAAGACCCAGGACGAGAAGCACCTCCTGGAGACCACCGGCAAGGAGCTGCGCAAGCTCATGAGCTGGGTGAACGACGAGGAGGCGTAAGCCTTCGGGCGGGGGGCCGGACACTGTGTCCGGCCCCGCGCCACACCGTTGGACAGGCCGTCCAACCACGGACGGGTGATCCTTCCAACGAGGCGCATGAACTGCGCCGACGCACCACTACACTGCTCAACAACATTCGCGTTCAGGCCCACAGCGTCGTGCGCTTTCACGCGGCAAGCCCCCTCCACCGCCTGCGGCCGTCGGGACGGCCGTCCGCACTGGATCTGTGAGGACTCACGTGAGCTCGAAACCCGTCGTACTCATCGCTGAAGAGCTGTCGCCCGCCACCGTCGACGCACTGGGCCCGGACTTCGAGATCCGGCACTGCAACGGCGCCGACCGCGCCGAGCTGCTCCCCGCCATCGCCGATGTGGACGCGATCCTGGTCCGCTCCGCGACCAAGGTCGACGCGGAGGCCATCGCCGCCGCCAACAAGCTCCGGGTCGTGGCCCGTGCCGGTGTCGGCCTGGACAACGTCGACGTCTCCGCCGCCACCAAGGCCGGCGTGATGGTCGTGAACGCCCCGACCTCCAACATCGTCACCGCCGCCGAGCTCGCCTGCGGTCTGCTCGTCGCCACCGCGCGCAACATCCCGCAGGCCAACACCGCGCTGAAGAACGGCGAGTGGAAGCGCTCCAAGTACACGGGCGTCGAGCTCAGCGAGAAGACCCTCGGTGTCGTCGGCCTCGGCCGCATCGGCGTCCTGGTCGCCCAGCGCATGTCCGCCTTCGGTATGAAGATCGTCGCGTACGACCCCTACGTGCAGCCGGCCCGTGCCGCCCAGATGGGGGTGAAGCTGCTGGCCCTGGACGAGCTCCTGGAGGTCGCCGACTTCATCACCGTCCACCTGCCGAAGACCCCGGAGACCATCGGCCTCATCGGTGACGAGGCGCTGCACAAGGTCAAGCCGAGCGTCCGGATCGTCAACGCCGCGCGCGGCGGGATCGTCGACGAGGCGGCGCTGTTCTCCGCGCTCAAGGAGGGCCGGGTCGCCGGCGCCGGCCTCGACGTGTACGCGAAGGAGCCCTGCACGGACTCCCCGCTCTTCGAGCTCGACCAGGTCGTCTGCACCCCGCACCTCGGCGCGTCCACGGACGAGGCCCAGGAGAAGGCCGGTATCGCGGTCGCCCGCTCGGTGCGCCTCGCGCTCGCCGGCGAGCTGGTGCCGGACGCGGTCAACGTCCAGGGCGGTGTCATCGCCGAGGACGTCAAGCCGGGTCTGCCGCTCGCCGAGAAGCTCGGCCGGATCTTCACCGCGCTGGCGGGCGAGGTCGCGGCGCGGCTCGACGTCGAGGTGTACGGCGAGATCACCCAGCACGACGTGAAGGTGCTCGAACTCTCCGCGCTCAAGGGCGTGTTCGAGGACGTGGTCGACGAGACCGTGTCGTACGTGAACGCCCCGCTGTTCGCCCAGGAGCGCGGTGTCGAGGTCCGTCTGACCACGAGCAGCGAGTCGCCCGACTTCCGCAACGTGGTCACCGTCCGCGGCACGCTCGCCAAGGGCGAGGAGGTCGCGGTCTCCGGCACGCTGGCTGGCCCCAAGCACCTCCAGAAGATCGTCGCGGTCGGCGACTACGACATGGACGTCGCGCTCGCCGACCACATGGTCGTGCTGCGCTACGAGGACCGCCCGGGTGTCGTCGGCACGGTGGGCCGGATCCTCGGCGAGGCCGGTCTGAACATCGCGGGCATGCAGGTGTCGCGCTCGGAGGAGGGCGGCGAGGCGCTGGTCCTGCTCACCGTGGACGACACGGTCCCGCCGGCGGTGCTCGCCGAGATCTCGGAGGAGATCGGCGCGACCTCGGCCCGCTCGGTCAACCTGGTCTGATCCAGGGCATCCGTACGAGTATCCGTACCCGGCTCGCTAGACAGTCGTCTTACACGATTGTCTAGCGGCCGGGTACAGTGCTGTCATGGGACATCGCGAAGATCTGCTCGAAGGCGCCAAGCGCTGCCTCCTGGAGAAGGGCTACGCCCGCACGACGGCTCGCGACATCGTCGCCGCCTCGGGCACCAACCTGGCCTCCATCGGCTACCACTACGGCTCCAAGGAGGCCCTGCTCCAGCAGGCGTTCCTCGCGCTCACGGAGGAGTGGGGCAACGAGGTCGGTCCGGCGGGCAGCGGTGAGGACAGAAAGGAGCTGCCGGCCGACGCGTACAAGCGCTTCCACGCCGTCTGGGAACAGGTCATCGCGGCCGCGGAAGCCAGCCGGCCGGTCTGGAAGCTCCAGATGGAGGTCGTCACTCGCCTCGACGACGACGAGAAACTCCGCGAGGTCATCAAGGAACCCCAGCGCGAGGGCCGACTGGGCATGGCCGAGGTGTTCCTCGGCCTCGACCCGGAGGCGGACCCGGAGAAGGCGCGGGTGGCCGGGCTGCTCTGCCAGGCGCTCGCGACGGGCGTCATGATCCAGTGGATGGTGGACCCGGAGACGGCCCCGACGGCCGACGACCTGACCGAGGGGCTCAAGGTCCTGATGGGGGAGGGGAACTGACGACGACCTTCGCGCGCGCGTGCTCGATCTCCACGTAGCGGATGGCCTCGGCCACCTCGCTCAACGGATAGGTACGGTCGATCACCGGTGTGATGCTTCCGCTCTCGGCGAGGTCGCGCAGGGCCGCGAGCTTCTCCGCGCCGGGGGAGGCCGAGAGCACGAGCAGCCGGTGGCGCACGAAGGGGGACAGCACCTGCCCCTTGAGGAGAAGCCCCATCGGCCCGACCAGGCTGCCCCCTTCGAAGACGCCGCCGCCGGACAGGACGAGCGTCCCGGTGGGGGACAGGGCGCGACGGTACTCGGCCAGCGAACGGTTGCCCACCAGGTCGAACACGAGGTCGTAGCGCTCCGGGCCGGTGGTGAAGTCCTCCTGGGTGTAGTCGACGACACGCTCAGCGCCGAGGGAGCGGACCAGGTCCACGTTCCGCGTGCTGCAGACACCGGTGACGTCCGCGCCGAGGGCCTTCGCGATCTGGACGGCGAAGGTCCCCACGCCTCCTGACGCACCGTTGATCAGCACCTTCTGACCCTGTTGCACGCGTCCCAGATCGCGCAGCCCCATGAGGGCGGTGGTGCCCGCCAGCGGTACGGCCGCCGCCTGCTCGAACGTCAGGTTGGCCGGTCTTCGCTCCACGACGTCCTCGGAGGCGCACATGTACTCCGCGAACGCCCCTTCGGCTTCGCCGAACACCTCGTCACCGGGGCGCAGCCGCGTCACCCCCGGGCCCACCGCCTCCACCCGGCCGGCGAAGTCCGTACCCAGGATCTTCGCCTTCGGTCTGCGCACTCCGAGCACCAGTCGGGCCAGATACGGGTCGCCACGCATCAGATGCCAGTCGCGCGCGTTGACCGACGCCGCGTGGACCCGTACGAGCACCTCGCGGTCCTTGGGCACCGGCGTCTCGATGTCCTTGAACTCCAGCACCTCGGCCGAGCCGTACCGGTCCTGAACGATTGCCTTCATGGGCCTCCCCCCAACTACCTACGACGGTACGGCCGCCAGGTGCCCGGGGGTATCGGGGACGACCCCGAGAACATCCCCCCGGAACCCCGAGAAATCCCCGGGGGCGAGGACAACCGCCAGGCTGACTACAACTTCGCCGCCTTGAGCGCCATGTGCAGCAGCAGCCTGTCCTCGCCCGCGTCCAGGTCGAGCCCCGTCAGCTGTTCCACGCGGGAGAGGCGGTAGTAGAGCGTCTGGCGGTGGATGCCCAGGGCCGCCGCCGTGCGGCCCGCCTGGCCCGCGTTGTCGAGGAACACCTCGGCGGTGCGGGCCAGTTCGGTGTGGGTGGGGGAGAGCAGGGCGCGGACCGCCGGGTCCGGGGCGGTCCGGGGTAGGGCGGTGAGCAGACGGTACGGGCCGATGGCCGACCACTCGGCGAGCGGGCCGAGTCCGGGCTGGGCGGCCGCGGCCCGCGCGGCCGCCGCGGCCTCACGCCAGGCGGTGTCCAGATCGGCGAGGCCCCGGCGCGGAAGGGCGATGCCCGCGACCGCGCCCGCGTCCCCGACGGCCCCTGGGCCCGCTGCGGCTCCCAGGCCCGCGGTGACCCCCGAGCCCGCGGAATCCCGCAGCCGCCCGGCCGCCGCCGCGGCGGGCGCGAGATTGTCCGCGGCCCGCAGACGCACCAGCACCGCGAGCGCCCGCGAGCCCTCGGCCGCAGCGGTCTCGGGCGTCATGGCGGGGGCAGGGGTGGGCGCCTGCCACGGCACCGTGCAGAGCGCCGCCGCGGCCGGCACCGCGCGGGCCGAGGGGCTGTCCTCGTCAGGCCAGGGCGCCACGCACGCCACGGCGTGCAGCCCCTCCGCGTCCGGCCCCAGTGCCGTGCGCAGGGCCGCGAGGGCCATGTCGTACTGCCAGCCGCGCTCGGCCGTCAGGGCCGCCCGCAGCTCCCGGGAGAGGTCCGCGCCCGCCCGCTCCTCGTCCGCGAGCAGGTCGCCGATCCGGGCCGCGACCTCCATCGCCGCGGTCAGCCGGTCGGGCGGGGGGCCGGGCTCGGCGTCGAGCAGCCAGACGTAGCCGAGGACGACGCCGCGGTGGCGTACGGGGAGACAGATCCGGTCCCGGAACACCCCGGCGTCCGGCGCGGCCGGGATGCGGACCGGGCCCGTGGCCCGGGTGATGCCGAAGCCCTCGAACCAGGCGCGGACGGCCGGCGTCGACTTCCTCGTCAGGATCGAGCGGGTGCGGACCGGGTCCATCGAGGCGTCGTCGTCGCTGTCGTGGGCCCCGAAGGCGATCAGCCCGAAATCGCGGTTCTCGAGTGTCGCCGGCGCTCCCAGCAGAGCGGAGATCTCGTCCACCAGTTCTTGGTAATCGCCCTTCACGGCGCCATTCTCGCACCCCCCTCATACATATGTCTGAGATGCCGCCCACGGATGCGTGACAGCTGTCGATGGCAGAGGATCGGAGCGATCCTTAGGTTTCACGGTGGTTCTCCGTGCTGTTCCCGATTCCTTACGAAAGATCGGGTACGGCACCCTTCGTCACCCTGCCCCTCTGGAGGTGCCCCGTGCTGGGTCCCGTGATCCTCGCCGCGTCGCGCAGCGACAAGATGCGCCGTTTCGTGTCGGCCGCCCCCGGGACCAAGCAGGTCGTCGACCGGTTCATCGCCGGCGAGACGGTCGAGCACGTCATCCCGATCGTCGAGGACATCACCGGCCGCGGCCTTGAGGTCACCCTCGACGTCGTCGGTGAGGACATCACCACCGTCGAGCAGTCCTACGCCGCCCGCGACGCCTACCTGGAGCTGATCGGCCGCCTCAAGGAGCTGGGCCTGGGCGCCCGCGCCGAGATGTCCGTCAAGCTGTCGATGTTCGGCCAGGCGCTGGAAGGCGGCCACGAGCTCGCTCTCGCCAACGTCCGCCCGGTCGTCGAGGCCGCCGCCGAGATCGGCACCACGGTCACCCTGGACGCCGAGGACCACACCACCCTCGACTCGATGTTCGCCATCCACGAGGAGCTGCGGAAGGACTTCCCGCAGACCGGCTGCGTCATCCAGGCGTACCTCTTCCGTACCGAGGAGGACGCCCGCCGTCTCGCCGCGAACGGCTCCCGCGTCCGGATCGTGAAGGGGGCCTACAAGGAGCCCGCCTCCGTCGCCATCCAGGACAAGCCCGAGATCGACAAGGCCTACGTCCGGATCATGAAGGTCCTGATGGAGGGCGAGGGTTACCCGATGATCGGCTCCCACGACCCGCGCCTCATCTCCATCGGCCAGGAGCTCGCCCGCCGTGCGGGGCGCAAGCTGGACGAGTACGAGTTCCAGATGCTGTACGGCATCCGCAGCGAGGAGCAGAACCGTCTCGCCGCCGAGGGCCACCGGATGCGCGTCTACACGGCCTACGGCACCGACTGGTACGGCTACTTCATGCGCCGCCTCGCGGAGAAGCCGGCCAACCTGCTCTTCTTCGCCCGCTCCATCCTCACCAAGGGCTGAGCCCACCCCTCAAAAGGAGTTACGAGACTCATGGACGCTGTGACCCAGGTCCCCGCTCCGGTCAACGAGCCGGTGCACAGCTACGCCCCCGGTTCCCCCGAGCGCGCCCGCCTCGAGGCCGCGCTCAAGGAGCTGGCCGACAACCCGCGCGACCTGCCGATGACCATCGGTGGCGTGAAGCGCATGGGCGGTGGCGAGCGCGTCGACGTCGTGCAGCCGCACAACCACAAGGCCGTCATCGGTACCTTCGCCGGCGCCACCCAGCAGGACGCCCAGGACGCCATCGACGCCGCCCTGGCCGCCGCCCCGGCCTGGCGCGCGATGTCCTTCGACGACCGCGCCGCGATCATCCTGCGCGCCGCCGAGCTGCTGGCCGGCCCGTGGCGCGAGACGCTGGCCGCCTCCACCATGCTCGGCCAGTCCAAGACCGCCCAGCAGGCCGAGATCGACACCCCGTGCGAGCTCGTCGACTTCTGGCGCTTCAACGTGGCCTACGCCCGCCAGATCCTGGCCGAGCAGCCGCCGGCGAACTCCCCGGGCGTGTGGAACCGACTGGACCACCGCCCGCTGGAGGGCTTCGTCTACGCGATCACGCCGTTCAACTTCACGGCCATCGCGGGCAACCTGCCCACCGCCCCCGCCCTCATGGGCAACGTGGTGATCTGGAAGCCGTCCCCGACCCAGACCCACTCCGCCGTGCTCCTCATGGAGCTCCTGGAGGAGGCCGGTCTGCCCAAGGGCGTCATCAACCTGGTGACGGGCGACGGCATCGCCGTCTCCGAGGTGGCCCTGAACCACCCGGACCTCGCCGGTATCCACTTCACCGGCTCGACCAAGACCTTCCAGCACCTGTGGAAGACGGTCGGCACCAACATCGAGAAGTACCGCTCCTACCCGCGGATCGTCGGTGAGACCGGCGGCAAGGACTTCGTCGTCGCCCACCCGAGCGCCGACCGCGCCGTCCTGAAGACCGCCCTGACCCGCGGCTCCTTCGAGTTCCAGGGCCAGAAGTGCTCCGCGTCCTCGCGTGCGTACGTCCCGGCCTCCATCTGGAACTCGGGCTTCAAGGAGGAGTTCGCGGCCGAGGTCGACGGCATCAAGATGGGTGACGTCACCGACCTGACGAACTTCATCGGCGCCGTGATCGACGAGCGTTCGTTCGCCAAGAACAAGGCCGCGATCGACCGCGCGAAGGCCGACGAGACCTGCACGATCGTGGCCGGTGGCACCTACGACGACTCGGAGGGCTACTTCGTCCGTCCGACCGTCATCGAGTGCTCCGACCCGGCGAACGAGGTCTTCACGACCGAGTACTTCGGCCCGATCCTCGCGATCCACGTCTACGAGGACGACAAGTACGACGAGATGCTGACCCAGATGGAGTCGGTCTCGGACTACGCGCTGACCGGCTCGGTCATCTCGGGCGACCGCGCCGCCACGGCGTACACGATGGAGAAGCTCCGCTACGCCGCGGGCAACTTCTACATCAACGACAAGTCGACCGGCGCCGTCGTCGGCCAGCAGCCCTTCGGCGGCGGCCGCGCGTCCGGCACGAACGACAAGGCCGGCGCGCCGCAGAACCTGATGCGCTGGACGCTGACCCGCGCCATCAAGGAGACGCTGGTCCCGCCGACCGAGTACGGCTACCCCCACATGGGCTGACGCCCCCGGCCTCCCCGAGGCCCCCCGACACCGCCCCCCTCCTGGACCCCCAAACCAGGACGGGGGCGGTTCTCATGTGCGGGGGGTCTACCAGGCGCGCAGGTAGACCCGGGTGCGGTCGGCGTCCAGCTTTTCAAGGTAGACCTCGATCCACTGGATGTGCTTGCGCTGCTTGTCCTTGACGCAGGGCGGGCAGACACCGGCCCACCGGACACCCTGCACGGTGTCCGGCTCGGGGAGCCCGAGGTGGGCGAAGGGTGTGCCGGGAGGGATTGGTGTGGCGAGAGGAGCTCTCTCCTCCAGCGGCCCCTGCCCTTCGAACTGCTTCCCGATGTCCTCGGCCGCCTCAGGGGTTGTGGCGAACGCCAGCAGGTACGAGGTGTTCTGGAAGCTCCACCGTCGAGCACCCTTGACCTCGGTGGCGTCGGCGGGGACGTCGACCTTCATGAACGCCGCCGCCTCGGGCGCTCCGGCCTTCTTGTCCCACTCCTCCGAACGACTCCCTCCGGACCGGTCGTCCGGTCCGGTCGAACAGGCGGCGAGCAGCCCGACGAGGGCAGCTGCAGCCACGCTCCGTCCCAGACGTGACGCGCTCATCGATTCTCCTCCCGGCCCCGCTCCGGGTCCTTGCGCGTGTGGTCCCGACCCGGGTCGACCTCAGGCACCGACCCCGGGCCGGGCCCGTCAGTCAGATCCTGGTGGCGTACCGAACTGGAGCCACGCATGTCGTACTCCTGGGCCAGTCCGGTGGTGTGCAGCCGCTGCATGTCAGTGTCGGGGATGTGTATGGGGCCGATGTCGACCGACTTCCCTTCGTCCCAGTTGTACCGGTCCCAGATGTTGACCTGGTAGTCGAGGGAAACCTTGGGCTTGCCGTCCGCGCCGGGGGTCACGGTGACCAATCCGGAGACGTTCTGCTGGTGCCCGTTCACCGCGTAGTACCAGTCGGATTCGTGCAGGAATTCCTGGCCGACAGCCTTGCTCTCCACCGGGATGGCCACCGGCTTCCCTCCGGACTTCTCGTAGGCGTCCAGGGCTTGTTGCCGCCAGGCCGCCTGGTTGGCGCCGATGTGTTTGCCCTCGATGGAGGTCTTGAACTGCGGCTCGTCCTGGAGGAGCCGGTCCACATCCAGGATCAGCGGTTCTCCTGTCGCTCCGAGATAGTGGGCCATGTTGCGGCTCGCCATGCTGTGCCCGTAGGCGTCACCGCCACCTTGGACCATCTTGGCCTGGGAGAGGATCCAGTAGTCGCGCGCCGTCGGTTCCTCCACCCCGAACGGTCCGGCACCCACGTCCGGCCTCTGCCACTTGTACTTGAAGGCGTCCAGAACCCCCGCCTTCTTCAGCTCCTCGCCCCGCTCCTCCAGCAGGATCCCCCGCGTCACCGGGTCGAGCTTGCTCCACCACTCGGCGACCTTCGCCCGGTCCTTGGGCATGTTCTCCGCGGCAGCCGCCTCCTTGAGGGAGGCGTACGGGCGGCTGCCGTTGAAGCCGCCGAACGTGCCGTCCCGGAAGTCGGTGTCCGTCACCGCGTCGATCAGGGCGAGCTTCACCCCGTTGTCGGCCTCGTCGAACGCGTCCACGGCCTGCTGGATCTTCCGCGTCCAGGAACGCTCCACCTCCGGGAGATCCGGATCGTGCCGGATGGCACGTGCGTCCTGGGTGTCGACCTTGGAGAAGTCGAACGAGGCGATCCCGCCCTCGCTGACCTTCATCCCGGCCGCCACCGCCTCGTCTACCGCCGCCTTCACCTTGCCCTTCAGTTCGGTGAAGAGCGTGCTCGCCTCGCGCAGCAGCATGGCGACCGTCCGCGCCTGGATCTGCGCGCTGTTGTACTCGTTGCGCGTGACGGCGAAGTTCGGTCCGGCCACCTGCTGGGCCTGGCCCAGCCAGATGCCGCTCGTGGTGGTCGACTGGACCTTCTTCTCGTACGTCGTCTCCAGCGTCTCGAACTTGTCCGCCATTCCGTCCCACGCCGTGGCCGCGGTGGCGAGCTTGCCGAAATCGGTCGTCATGACCTCGTGATACGTGAGCACAGCCGCCTCACTGCTCCTTCGGGCCCGGCGCCAGCGGCTGGAAACCGTCGCGGGTTCTCAACTCCTGGGCCTGGAAGGAGAGTCCGGATCCGCCGAGCGCGGCCTTCTCGCCGCCGAGGCGTCCGAGCAGCATCTTCACCTGGCCGGCCCAGGTCTCCTCGACGGTCTTCAGTGCGGAGGCCGTCTGCCAGCCCGCGAACTCCGTCTTCGCGGCCGTGGTCGACGCGTCGGCGTGATCCCCCGCGCTCGTCGTGTCCGGTTCGAGGATCTCGTGGATGGCCTTGGCCGCCGCCTTCTTCTCGGCCGGGGCGGTCTTCAGGTCCGGCTGCGACGTTCCCCCGCCTCCGCCTCCGCCCCCGTCGAGCTGGTTGAGCCGCATGGTGGTCGTCTCGGTCTTGATCTGCGACCACTCGTCGTCGAACGCCATATCCACCCCCGTTGAGATTGGCGCCAATCCATTTCACCCTACACAGCGTCTTCGACAGTCCGTTCGAGGAATTCGCCGATCAGCTCGGCGATCGCCGGCGCGTGGGTCTCCAGGGCGAAGTGGCCCGTCGGGAGGAGGTGGATCTCCGCGTCGGGCAGGTCGCGGCGGAAGGATTCGGCGCCCGCCGGGACGAAGACCTCGTCGCCCTTGCCCCAGACCGCGAGGAGGGGGACCTGAGTGGCGCGGAAGTATGCGTGGAAGGCGGGGTAGAGCGCGAAGTTGGAGCCGTAGTCGGCGATCAGGTCGAGCTGGATGCCGTCCTGGCCCTCACGGGACATCAGGGCGGCGTCGTGGTGCCAGGCGTCCGGGCTGAGGAGGTCGCGGGACTCGGGCGGGACGCCCGTCTCGTACTGCCACTTGATGCCGTCGAGGGAGCGGATCGCGCGGACGGGTTCCTCGGTCTCGGGGGTGCGGTCGGCGATCAGCGCGAGGACCGGGGCCCAGGCGTCGGTGCCGAGGCCCTCCTCGTAGGCGTTGCCGTTCTGGGTGACGATCGCCGTCACGCGCTCGGGGTGGGCGAGGGCCAGGCGGAGGCCGATGGGGGCGCCGTAGTCCTGGATGTAGAGCGCGAAGCGGTCGAGGCCCAGGGCCTCGGTGAACTCGACGGTGAGCGCGGCCAGTTCGGCGAAGGTGTAGTCGAACTCCGCGGACGAGGGGGCGGCGCTGCGTCCGAAGCCCAGGTGGTCGGGGGCGATCAGCCGGTAGCCGTCGGCGAGGAGCGGGATCAGGTCGCGGAACATGTGCGAGCTGGTGGGGAAGCCGTGCAGCAGAAGCAGGACGGGGGCGTCGGCGGGGCCGGCCTCGCGGTAGAAGATCTCGTGTCCGCGGACGGTGGTGGTGCGGTGGTGGACCTGCTGCACACGAGACATGTCTAACCCCTCAAAGCGATTTAAGTGGTGATGGAGGGGAGTGAAGCAGCTTCTGCTCTAACCTGTCAATAATTGATTGGTGGTTATGTTCGAGTTGGGGGAGACTGGAGGTATGACCGTGACGACCGCAGCCACCCATGAAATCGGGGCCGAACGTCTGCACGCCGTACGGCAGATGCTCGACACCGTCTTCGACGGCGACTTCGCCGACGAGGACTGGGACCACGCCCTCGGCGGCATCCATGCCTGGATCGAGGACGAGCGCGGCATCGCCGCCCACGGCAGCGTCGTCATGCGACGCGTCCTCCACAACGGCCGTTCACACCGCGTCGGTTACGTCGAAGCCGTCGGCGTCCGCGCCGACCGGAGGCGCCAGGGGCTCGCGGGGTTCGTCATGGCCGAGCTGGAGCGGGTGATCGACGGCGCGTACGCCTTCGGGGCGCTGTCCGCCTCGGACGAGGGCGCCGCGCTCTATCTGGCGCGCGGCTGGGAGCCGTGGAAGGGGCGGATCGAGGTGCTCGGCCCCGAGGGGATCGTCCGCCTGCCCGACGAGGAGGGGTCCACATATCTCCGGCCCGCGGGCGGGCGGCCGCTGCCGGACCCCGCCGCCGCGCTTCTCTTCGACTGGCGCGACGGCGACGTGCTCTGACCCCGTGACGGGCCGGTCTCAGCCCTGGCAGCCCTTGATCGCGTCCCGCTTCAGGCCGATCAACGCGCCCACCAGGCCGAACAGCGAGACGAAGACCACCGTGTAGGGCGGCATGTCGAAGACGTCGACGAGGGACACCGAGACCGCGCCGATGACCATCAGCAGCCAGACCGCCACCAGCAGCTTGCCCTTGCGGCTGAGGAAGAGCCACCGGCCGGGCCGCGCGGGCAGCGTGTCGAGAGCCGCGGCCGGGCCCTCGCTCGCCGCCTTCGGGCGCTTGAAGTACGCGAAGACCGTCCACTCCCCGCACATCTCCCAGCCCTCCGGCGTCAGCCGGTCGAGCACCTCGGCGCGCCGCTTCCCGCTGATGAGCTCGCGGCGGTACTCCCAGCGCAGGGCGGCGCCGGGCACCCGTCGGCACTTGAACCGGCCGAGCGTGTCGAGCCCTTCGACCTCCCAGCCCTGGTCGCCGTGGAGGGCGAGCAGCCGCCGGTCGTTGTAGATGTCGGCCGTCCACAGCCAGGTCTCGGCCTTTTCGGCGGGTTCCGCCGCCACCGGCGCCGTACCCCCCAGTCGCGCCGCGAAGTCCGCGGCCGGGCCGAACTCCTCCTCCGGCGACGAGCCCGTCTCGGCGAGGTGCCCGCGCAGTTCGGCGACGGTGGAGGCCATCTGCTCCGCCGGGACACCGGCGCCGCGCAGCGCGGCGGAGAGTTCGTCGAAGTAGGCGCTCGGCTCGGTGTGCTGGGTGCTCATCGGTGTCCCCCGGTCTTCAGCATGGTCTGTACGGCGGTGTGGAAGGTCAGCCACGCCCCGCTCTCGGTGGCCAGGTGGCTCCGGCCCTGCTCGGTCAGCTGGTAGTAGCGGCGCCCCGGCCCGCGCTCGGCGGCCCGGAACTCGGCCTCCACCAGACCGGCTTCCTCCAGCCGGTTCAGTACGGGATAGAGGGTCCCGCCCTTGATCTCTCCGAGCCCCGCCTCGGCGAGCGCCTTGGAGATCTCGTACCCGTAGCCCTCGCCCTCCGTGAGGCAGGAGAGGACGAGGAGGTCGAGGACGCCCTTGAGCCAACTTGATCTGCGGTCTGCGGCCATGCCTGTATTCCAGCACCAGCTAGATAGGAATGCAACCTAGCTAGAGTGGCTAGCTGGATCGGGCCACCAGCATCTTCCCGATGTTCTCCCCGCGCAGCATCCCGAGGAAGGCGTCCACGATGTGCTCGAAGCCGTCGACGACCGTCACGTCCAGCGGCAGGCGCCCGCTGCGCAGATGCGGTACGGCGAACTCATACAACTCCGCCTGCGCGTCCAGGTGGTTGCGGACCAGGAACCCTTCGAGCCGGATGCTCTTCTCCACCAATTCGAACAGGTTGCGCGGGGCGGGCGGGGGAGTGGAGAGCGAGTGGTACTGCGCGACGGCGCCGACCCAGGCGATCCGGCCGTACTCGCGCAGCGAGGCGATCGACGCCTCCAGATGATCCCCGCCCACCCCGTCGAGGACGGCGTCCAGGCCGTCCGGTGCCGCCTCCGCGAGCAGCTCGGAGACCGGCCCGTCGTGGTAGTCGAAGGCCGCGTCGAAGCCGACCTGTTCGGTGAGGTACGCGACCTTCCGTGCCGAGCCCGCGCTGCCGACGAGCCGCCCGGCGCCCAGCAGCCGGGCGAAGCGGCCGGCCGCCGTGCCGACCCCGCCCGCCGCGGCCGAGACGAACAGGTCCTCACCCGGCTGCAGCCGCACGATGCGGGTCAGCCCGACGTACGCCGACAGGCCCGTACCGCCGAGCACGCTCAGATGCGCGGTGAGGGGAACGCCGTCGAAGTCCGGGACGGGGCGCACCTCGTCCGGCCGGACGACGGCGTGCGTGCGCCAGCCCTTGCGGTGCTGGACGAGGTCGCCGGGGGAGAGCTCGGGGGTCCGGGATTCCGCGACCCGGCCCAGGGTGCGGCCCTCCATGGGGGAGTGCAGGGTCCACAGGAACTCCCCGTCCATCGCCTCGCGGTGGTACGGGTCCACGGACCAGAGGAGGTTCTCGACAAGCGCGGTGCCGGGCGCCGGGTCCGGGACGGGGGACTCGACGAAGGCGAAGTGGGCGGGGGTGGGGAAGCCGTCGGGGCGGGCCGTCTGCTGAACGGTGATCATCGTGCCGCGGGCCGTCGGGCCGTGGGTCATGGGGCTGTTGGCCATCGCGCCGCGGGTCGTCGTGCCGTGGGTCAGGGTGTCGTGCGTCATGGGGGAGACCGTAGGAAGGAATCCGCGAGGCGGGCAGTAGGTTGCTTCGATGGATCGCGCCGATCCATCGAACTCGCTCATAGTCCGAGGTGAGAGCTGCCATGACCGACCTTGCGCCGCACGAACTGCGCGTCCTTCTCGCCGTCGGGAGCGAGCGCGGCTTCTCCGCCGCGGCCGTGGCGCTCGGTATGACGCAGTCCGCCGTCTCCCACTCCGTACGGACCAGCGAACGCAAGCTGGGTGCGGTCCTTTTCGACCGGGGGCGGACCGGGGCCACCCCCACCGCCGCCGGGGAGCGGGCCCTCGGCCATGCGCGGCGCGTGCTGCGGCTCCTCGAGGTGATGGGAGCGGAGGTGCGGGGCGCCGAGACGGGCACGGTCGCCGCCGGGCCGCTGCGGATCGCGGCCTTCCGCAGCGCCGCCCTGCATCTGCTGCCGCGCGCCCTGGAACGGCTGACGGCCCGTCATCCGGAGATCACCCCGGAGGTGCGGATCGTACGGGAGGTGGGGCGCGGGACCGCCGGCGAGGTCCTGGACGGGCGGGCCGACCTCGGGATCGCGACGATCGGGACGACCTCGCCCGTACCGCCGCAGCTCGTCGGGGGCGTGCTGGTAGAGGAGGGGTACTCCCTGGTGCACCCGGCGGGGCACGCGGCGCCGCGCTCGCTGCCGCTCGTGGACTGGACGGAGAACTGCACCTCTTACACCCGGGAGTGGTGGGCGGCGCAGGACTGGCTGCCGGCCGCGACCGTCGAGGCCGAGGACGACGGAGCAGTGCTCTCGATGGTGAGCAGTGGTTTCGGCATGGCCGTGATGCCGGAACTCTCCCTGGTCGGAGCACCGCCCTCGGTGCAGATCACCGATCTCGGTCCGGACCGCCCGACCCGGTCCGTCGGCTATGTCACCACCCCTGAGCTGGCCGGATCCCTCGCCGTGCGCGCACTGATCCGCGAGCTGCGGGCCGCCCGGCAGCCGGTGTGAGCCGATCGCCGTCTCAGATAGTAGGAAGTCCGAGTAATTGTGGAGACAGATGCGGCTGCCTGTCCTAGCTTTGTAGAAGCCGAACGTCCCGCTTCATCAAGCGAAGGGCGGTCGAGAGCGCGACGCCCTTGTGCAGGCAACCCCTGCGGCGGCGCTCCCCGCCCCCTCCGGCGCCTTCGATCACGCTGATCTCAAGGAGTCGATCCCTCATGGCCGCTCAGACCGCACGTCGCGTCCGCCACTCCGCCACTCGCCCCAGCAGCGACGACGCCCGCAAGAACGCCGCCGCCGCCCTCCAGCGAGCCCTCGACCGCCGTGACAACGGCGGCTCCACGGGCCACTAGACGCTCAGGCGCCCAGGTCCCGGGGCCTGGCTCAGGCCGTCCGCCTGACCTCGAAGTGGTCGATGCGCTCGCCGCTCTCGGCGAGCGCGGAGACCTTCAGCACGGGCGACGCCCCCGCCACCGCCTCCACCGCCAGGAACGAGAAGCCGGTGTAGCGGACCCGCGACCACTCCACCGTGTCGGGGTCCGGCAGCCGTAGCTTCGTCCAGTGGTACGTCACGATGTGCTCGTGGTCGTGGACATGCCCCTCGTAGCTGTCCCGGACGCCGAGCCCGAAGCCGTACAGCTCCTTGCCCGCGCCGCCGGCCGTGACGTACACGATGCCGTCGCGCGTCGGGTCGGTCGTGCCGCCGATCGGCACCGGCCTGCCCACCTCGCCGCCCTTGACGGCGTCCGTGCGCTCGTAGACGTGGTTGTGCCCGTTGATCACCAGATCCACCTGGTGCTTGGTGAACAGGGGCAGCCACGCGTCGCGCACCCCGCCGTCCGAGGCGTGCGTCGACGTCGAGTACATGCAGTGGTGGAAGAAGACCACCACGAAGTCGATCTCCGGCCGGGCACGCAGCTCGCCGAGCCGCCGGTCGAGCCAGGCCGTCTGGCGACCCTCCGTATAGCCCTTGTTGGCCGGGATCTCGTACGAGACGTCGTTGGCGTCGAGCGCGACGACACCGACATTGCCGTACGTGAAGGAGTACACCCCGGGCGCGAGCGCGGGGTCCGGGCCGTTCTCGGGGAGCGCCCAGCGGGCCGACTGGCCGCCGTAGCCGTTCGGCGAGTACCAGGCCTCCATGTCGTGGTTGCCGGTCGTCACCATCCACGGGACGCGTGCCGCCACGCTCTCCGTCTGGGCGAGGAACTGGTCCCAGACGCGGGCGTCGTACGTGTCCGACTCCTTGCCCTGCCCGGTGGAGTCCGCGTAGCAGATGTCGCCGGCGTGCAGATGGAAGGCCGGGTTCTGGCCGAGGATCAGCTGGTCGTTGGCGAGCGCGTGGTAGCTGACGCCCTGGTCGCCGAAGGCCGTGAAGACGAAGGACTCGGGGGCCGCCGGAGCCGTACGGAAGGAGCCGACGGTCCCCATCCGCTCCGGGGAGGCCGGGTCGAAGCCGTCGTGGCCGACGCCGTAGTAGTACGTCGTGCCGGGCCGCAGCCCGTCCAGGCCGACGTGCAGGTAGTACTGGTCGACCGCCGGCAGCTTCCGGGAGAGGGAGGGCGTGTGCAGCGCGCGCACCTCGGCCTCGATCCGCGTCCCGAGCTCCCAGGGATGCGGGCCGACCCGGACGTACGGGCGGGTGACGGCGAAGGGCACCTGCCAGGAGATCCGCATCTCGGTCTTCGGGTCCGCGCCGAAGGCGAGGTGGCGGCCGAACGGGGCGACCAGCTTCCCGTCGACGGCGGTGGTGGCGGGGGCCGTGAGCAGGGTGGGCGTGGCGGCCGCCGCGGGGCTCCCGGCGAGCAGCCCCGTCCCGGCCGCGGCGGCGCCGGCCACCGACCCGGCGAGTATCCGACGGCGCGTCAACCTGGCGCGCAGATATTCGTGTTGCTCCGGCATGGACATGCGACGTGCGAGGGCTTCGGGGATCCCGAAGCGTGGGGTGTCCTCAGTCATGGCGCGCAACTTGCCAGTAACTTACGGCCGCGCGCCAGACTCGGGATGAACGAAATTCAAAGAAATCGGCGACTCGGCCGACGCGTCCGTATCGTGGACAATGAGTGTCAGACGCTGGGACGAGGAGTAGGGTGCCGACATGTCTCACAGCATCAATCTCGCAGTCATTCCCGGCGACGGCATCGGCCGGGAGGTCGTGGCCCAGGGCCTCAAGGTCCTCGCCGCCGCGCTCCCGCAGGACGTGAAGCTGGAGACGAAGGAGTACGACTTCGGCGCCAAGCGCTACCACGCGACCGGTGAGACCCTCACCGACGCGGACGCCGAGGCCCTCAAGCAGCACGACGCCATCCTGCTCGGCGCGATCGGCGACCCGTCGGTGCCGTCGGGTGTGCTGGAGCGCGGCTTCCTGCTGAAGCTCCGCTTCCTCTTCGACCACCACGTCAACCTGCGTCCGTCGAAGCTGCTCCCCGGCGTGTCGACCCCGCTCAAGGGCCAGCCCGAGATCGACTTCATCGTGGTCCGTGAGGGCACCGAGGGCCCGTACACCGGCAACGGCGGCTCGATCCGTACCGGCACCCCGCACGAGGTCGCCACCGAGGTCTCCGTCAACACGGCGTTCGGTGTCGAGCGCGTCGTCCGCGACGCCTTCGCCCGCGCCCAGGCCCGCCCGCGCAAGAAGCTGACGCTGGTCCACAAGAACAACGTCCTGGCGTACGCGGGTCACCTCTGGACCAACATCTTCAACAAGGTGGCCGAGGAGTTCCCCGAGGTCACCACCGACTACCTGCACGTGGACGCGGCGACGATCTTCCTCGTCACGCAGCCCGAGCGGTTCGACGTGATCGTCACCGACAACCTCTTCGGCGACATCATCACCGACCTCGCCGCGGCCGTCTCCGGCGGCATCGGCGTCGCCGCCTCCGGCAACATCAACCCGAGCGGCGAGTTCCCGTCCATGTTCGAGCCCGTCCACGGTTCCGCGCCGGACATCGCGGGCCAGGGCAAGGCCGACCCGACGGCCACCGTTCTCTCCGTCGCCCTCCTGCTGCGCCACCTCGGCCACGAGACCGAGGCCGCCCGCATCGAGGCCGCCGTCGCCGCCGATCTGACCGAGCGCGGCGACTCCGTCCGCACCACGGACGAGATCGGCGACGCGCTCGCCGTACGCGTAGCGAGCTGACCCGTCGACTGACGTCACACAGCCGCCGGGTCGCATCGAGCACCCGGCGGCTGTACCTATGCGGCCGTGGGGTGCCACCATCAACTCATGGATCGCATGCACGCCGTTTCCGTGCACCGTCCCCCACGGGCGATAATCGAACGTGGGGCCGCGGCATGCGGGAAAGCTCGGACGTCCTAGCAGAGCACTGATAGCGGCGTGAGCGCGGTCCGTCACACACAACCGGTGAAGGACAAGCACTCATGACGACGCCCACGATCGAGCTCAAGCCCTCCTCCAGCCCGCTGTCCGACGCGGAGCGCGAGGCGATCCTGGCCAACCCGGGATTCGGCCGCCACTTCACCGATCACATGGTGACCATCCGGTGGACCGAGGGCCGCGGCTGGCACGACGGTCAGCTCGTGCCGTACGGCCCGCTCTCCCTCGACCCGGCCACGAACGTCCTGCACTACGCGCAGGAGATCTTCGAAGGCCTCAAGGCGTACCGCCGCCCCGACGGCTCCGTCGCCACCTTCCGCCCCGACGCCAACGCCCGGCGCTTCCAGGCCTCCGCGCACCGGCTGGCCATGCCGGAGCTGCCCGTCGAGACGTTCATCGAGGCGTGCGACGTCCTCGTCCAGCAGGACAAGGCATGGGTCCCGGCGCACGGCGGCGAGGAGTCCCTCTACCTGCGTCCGTTCATGATCGCGACCGAGGTCGGGCTGGGGGTGCGGCCGGCGAACGAGTACCTCTTCGTCGTCATCGCCTCGCCCGCCGGACCGTACTTCCCCGGTGGCGTGAAGCCCGTCTCCATCTGGCTCTCGGAGGACCGCGTCCGCGCGGTCCCCGGCGGTATGGGCGACGCCAAGACCGGCGGCAACTACGCGGCCTCCCTGCTGGCCCAGGCCGAGGCGGCGGAGAAGGGCTGCGACCAGGTCGCCTACCTCGACGCCGTGGAGCACAAGTGGGTCGAGGAGCTCGGCGGCATGAACCTGTACTTCGTGTACGGCGACAAGATCGTCACGCCGACGCTGACGGGCTCCCTGCTCGCCGGCATCACCCGTGACTCGCTGCTGCAGCTGGCCAAGGACCTCGGTTACGCGTCCGAGGAGGGCCGCGTCTCCATCGACCAGTGGAAGGCCGACACCGAGAACGGCACGCTCACCGAGGTCTTCGCCTGCGGCACGGCCGCGGTCATCACCCCGGTCGGCGTCGTGAAGTCGGGCCGTGGCGAGTGGCAGCAGTCGGGCGGGCAGCCGGGCGAGGTCACGATGAGGCTCCGCGAGGCGCTCCTCGCCATCCAGACCGGCAAGGCCGAGGACGTCCACGGCTGGACCCACCAGCTGGGCTAGGGCATCCCTTGATCGACAAGGCCCCCGGGCCGTGGCGGCGAGCCACGCACCGGGGGCCTTCGCCTTGGCCTGCGCCGCTCAGGCCGCGGCGGCTTCCTGCTCCGGTTCCTGTACCCGCACGGGCGCCGCAGCGCGGCCCGGGGTCAGCACCGCGTACAGCGCCCCGCCCACCAGCCCCGACAGGATGAAGCTGCAGTCGATCCCGCCCGTCAGGGCGAGCAGCGGTCCCTCGTAGAGGGGCGTCGAGACCGCGGCGAGGCCCACGCCCGCCCCCACGGCCCAGCACGCCGTCGCCCGCGGGTGCCACCCGGCCGTGAACCAGTACGCGCCGCCCCGCGCCCGGCGGTTGTAGACCTGGAGCGCCTCCGGGTCGTACGTGCCCTTGCAGCGCGCGTGCCCGATCAGGGTGATCACCGCCCAGGGCGTGCCGATCGCCGTAAGCAGCAGCACGAACGACGTCATCGCGGACTGCGCGTCCGAGGCGAAGTGGCCGAGGAAGACGAAGGCCGTCGCCACCGCCGCGACCACCAGCGTCGCCCGCGCCCGGGTCGCGCGCGGCAGTATCGCGTCCAGGTCGAGGCCCATCGAGTACAGCATCAGGCCCGCGTTGCCGACCGAGCCGGCGGTCGCCGCGAGCAGCAGCGGCACCACGTACCAGGCGGGGGAGGCCGCGACGAGCGGGCCCGCGTAGTCCAGCGCACCGCGCGCCGCCAACGCCGTGTACGTACCGAAGAGCTGAGGGATCAACAGGCCGGCGGTGAGGCCGATACACGTGGTGCGCAGGACCTTCTTCGAGCTGTGCCGCGCCGGGGAGATGTAGCGGGTGTAGTCGCCGAGCAGGGTGATGAAGGCGACCGGCCCGCTGAGTCCGGCGGCGACCGCCGAGAGCACCCAGGTCGGCCAGAACGAGCCGAGCAGGTACGGGGTTTCGGGCACCGGCGCCGCGGTGAAGTCGCCCGCGTAGGCGACCAGGCCCAGTGCGAGCAGCAGGGTCATGCCGATCGCGAGCCCCTTGCTGAGCTGGAGCAGCAGCCGGTAGCCGTAGACCGCGAAGACGACCGTGCAGGCGGCGAGCACCGCGTACACCACCGCGTGCATGGTGTCGCCGGTCGGCAGTCCGGTGAGCCGGGCGAGCGTGCCGACCACCACGTCCCCGCCGATCCACAGGGTGAGCGCGGTGTAGCCGAGGGAGAGCAGCAGCCCGACCACGGAACCGACGAGCCGGCCGCGTACGCCGAAGAAGGCGCCGCTGGAGGTGGAGAGGTTCGTCGCGGTCCGCAGTGAGACGAGCGCGAGCGGGGCGGTCACGGCGACGCCGACGAGCGTGCCGGTGACGACGGAGGTCACCGACGCCCACAGCCCGAGGCCGAAGGAGACCGGCAGCCAGCCGAAGACGATCACTCCGAGGCAGAGGTTCGAGCCGAGGAGGATCGACAGGAGGTCACGCGGACCGCTGGTGCGTTCCGCTTCGGGGATGGTGTCGACTCCGCGCTGTTCTATCGGCATGGGCACTCCCTGCGGGGAAGAGGGGCGGGGTGGGGGGTGGGAGAGATTTTGAGCGGCGCTCAATGTGACCCATGCCAGTGGACCACGTCAATGCTTGGATGTGAAGGTTTCAGCGTTTAGAGTGGTGCTCAAACAGGAGGTGTTTCTGACGTGCGACTGACCCCCACGGAGCGCGACCGGCTGCTGATCTTCGGCGCCGCGGAGCTCGCCCGGGCCCGCCGGGCGCGGGGCCTGCGGCTCAATGTGCCGGAGGCGACCGCCCTCATCGCGGACACCGTCTGCGAGGCGGCCCGCGACGGCAGCCGGCTCGCCGAGGCGATCGCCGCCGCCCGGTCCGTGCTCGGCCCGGACGACGTGCTGCCGGGTGTGGCCGATGTCGTCACCGAAGTGCATGTCGAGGCCGTTTTCGACGACGGCTCGCGGCTTGCGGTCGTCTCCGACCCGATCGGCGGCGGGAACCTGGGTGACGGCGCCCCCGGCGCGCTGCTGCCGGGCCCCACCGAGGCCGAGCAGTCGCCGGCCCTGACCCTGAGCGTCCGCAACACCGCGACCGTCCCCGTCAGCGTGACCTCCCACTTCCACTTCTTCGAGGCCAACCCGCGCCTCGACTTCGACCGGGCCGCCGCCTACGGCATGCGGCTGGCCATCCCCGCCGGGGCGTCGTTCCGTTTCGATCCGGGCGGTGAGGCCGAGGTCGGCCTCGTCCCCATCGGCGGCGCGCGCGTCGCCATCGGCTTCGCGGGCCTGGTCGACGGCCCGCTGGACGCGCCGGGCGCGAAGGAAGAGGCCCTGCGCCGCGCCGCGGCCTGCGGCTACCTGGGAGTGCAGCCCATGAAGGAGGGCGAGTGATGGACCCGTACGAGTACGCATCGGTGCACGGCCCCCGCGCGGGCGACCGGGTCGTCCTGGGCGACTCCGGGCTCGTCGTCCGGGTCGAGTCGGACTCGCAGAGGCCGGGCGACGAGTTCCTCGCCGGCTTCGGCAAGACCGCCCGTGACGGTCTTCATCTGAAGGCCGCGGCCGTCCGCGAGACCTGCGACGTCGTGATCAGCAACGTCCTGGTGATCGACGCCGTTCAGGGCATCCGCAAGGTGTCGATCGGTATTCGTGAGGGCCGGATCCACGCCGTCGGGCGCGCCGGGAACCCCGACACCCTCGACGGTGTCGACGTGGTCGTCGGCACCGGTACGTCGATCGTCTCCGGCGAGGGCCTCATCGCCACCGCCGGCGCCGTGGACACCCATGTCCACCTGCTGTCCCCGCGCATCATGGAGGCCTCCCTCGCCTCGGGTGTCACGACCATCATCGGACAGGAGTTCGGTCCTGTCTGGGGGGTTGGCGTCAACTCGCCATGGGCGCTGAAGCACGCCTTCAACGCCTTCGACGCCTGGCCCGTCAACATCGGCTTCCTCGGCCGCGGTTCCTCCTCGGACGCGGCCCCGCTGGTCGAGGCCCTCGCCGAGAGCGGCGCGTCCGGTTTCAAGGTCCACGAGGACATGGGTGCGCACACCCGCGCCCTGGACACGGCGCTCAGGGTGGCCGAGGAGCACGACGTCCAGGTCGCCCTGCACAGCGACGGCCTGAACGAATGCCTCTCCGTCGAGGACACGCTCAGGGTCCTCGACGGCCGGACGATCCACGCCTTCCACATCGAGGGCTGCGGCGGCGGGCATGTGCCCAACGTCCTGAAGATGGCGGGGGTGCCGAACGTCATCGGCTCCTCCACCAACCCCACGCTGCCCTTCGGCCGTGACGCGGTCGCCGAGCACTACGGGATGATCGTCTCCGTCCACGACCTGAAGACCGACCTGCCCGGGGACGCCGCCATGGCGCGCGACCGGATCAGGGCCGGGACGATGGGCGCGGAGGACGTCCTGCACGACCTCGGCGCGATCGGGATCACCTCCTCCGACGCGCAGGGGATGGGAAGGGCCGGCGAGACCGTACGCCGGACCTTCGCCATGGCCGGGAAGATGAAGGCCGAGCTGGGCCCGCTCGAGGGCGACGGCGCGCACGACGACAACGCGCGCGTGCTGCGCTACATGGCCAAGCTGACCATCAACCCGGCGATCGCCCACGGCCTCGCACACGAGATCGGCTCGATCGAGGCCGGCAAGATGGCCGACATCGTGCTGTGGCGGCCGGAGTTCTTCGGCGCCAAGCCGCAGCTGGTGCTCAAGTCCGGCTTCCCCGCGTGGGGGGTCGTGGGCGATCCGAACGCCGCCACCGACACCTGTGAACCGCTCGTCCTCGGACCGCTGTTCGGCGCCCACGGCGCCACCCCGGCCGACATCTCGGTCGCCTTCGTCGCCCAGGCCGCCGTCGACCTCGGCTCCGACCGGATGCCGACCCGACGCCGCCGGGTCGCCGTCCGCGGCACCCGCGGCATCGGCCCCGGCGACCTGCTCCTGAACTCCCGTATCGGACAGGTGGGGGTGGACGGCCGGACCGGACTGGTGTCGCTGGACGGCGAACCGATCCGCTCCGAGCCGGCCGACTCCATCTCCCTGAACCGTCTCTACTTCCTCTGAGGACTCCTCCCATGACCTTCCGAATGCCGGCCGAGTGGGCCCCGCACGAGCGCACGTGGATGGCCTGGCCCAGCCCCAACCCCACCTTCACGAACGAGGAGGAGCTGGCCGAGGCCCGCACCGCGTGGGCCTCCGTGGCCCGTGCCGTACGCCGCTTCGAGCCGGTGACCATGGTGGTCGGACCCGGCCAGCTGGACTCCGCGCGCGAACTGCTCGGCCCGGACGTCGAGCTCGTGGAGCGCGAACTGGACGACGCCTGGATGCGGGACATCGGCCCGACGTTCGTCACGAACGGCTCCGAGCTCGCCGCCGTGGACTGGGTGTTCAACGGCTGGGGCGCGCAGGACTGGGCCCGCTGGGAGCACGACTCCAAGATCGCCCGCCATGTGGCGGACGTGGCCGGAGTCCCCGTGCTGTCCTCCCCCCTCGTCAACGAGGGCGGGGCGATCCACGTCGACGGCGAGGGAACGGTCCTGCTGACCGACACCGTCCAGCTCGGCGCCGGCCGGAACCCGGAGTGGACCCGCGAGCAGGTCGAGGCCGAGATCCACGCCAAGCTCGGCACGACGAAGGCGATCTGGCTGCCGCACGGCCTCACCGGTGACTACGGCCTCTACGGCACCCAGGGCCACGTGGACATCGTGGCGGCCTTCGCCAAGCCCGGCGTCGTGGTCGTCCACAGCCAGCAGGACCCGGCCCACCCCGACTACGAGCGCTCCCGGATGTACGTCGACCTGCTGAACCGCCAGACGGACGCGAAGGGCCGCACGCTGCAGGTCGTGGAGATCCCGGCCCCCACCGTCCTGAAGGACGAGGAGGGCGACTGGGTCGACTACTCCTACATCAACCACTACCTGTGCAACGGCGGCGTGGTCCTCTGCGGCTTCGACGACCCGAACGACGAGATCGCGGCGGGCATCTTCCGTCGGCTGTTCCCGGAGCGGATCGTGACGCTGGTGGACGCCCGCACCATCTTCGCGGGCGGCGGCGGCATCCACTGCATCACGCAGCAGCAGCCGAAGGTCTGAAATCCGATGGGCGGGCCGCGGGCTGTATGACAGCCTGCGGCCATGCCAGTGATCACGCACGAGGGTGCCGACTACGCGATCCAGATCATGTACTCCGTACCGGACGACGCCTGGTACCTGGAGCTGGACCACGTCGCCGACGACCGGACCCTCGTGACGGCGATCGTGCCGGACGAGGACCCGGCGCGGGAGCCGACCGTGTGCGTCGACCCCGCGTCGGGTCGCCACCACGTCCCGTACGAGGTCATGCGCTGGTTCATGGAGCGCGTGGACCGGGAGATCGCCTCGTCCCGCGGCTGGATGACCCTGCGCCCCGACCTCGTCCGGACCGTCCACCGCCTGCGCGAGATGGACCGCGACGGGGTGTTCGAGGGCGATCTCCAGGCGCTCTCCGCGCTGCTCGCCGAGGAGCTCTCCGCGGAGGACTTCGGCCTCGTGGTCGACGGCGCGTTCGGTGCGGCGCAGTTCGCCGAGGCCGCTGCCGGAGAGCCCGGCCCCGACCAGGTCCGGGAGCTGCGGGCACGCATGGACGCATGGGTCCGGGACACCGACCCCGGGCCGATCGGGTAGAACGTACGAGTGAGCAGCATCAGCCCGAATTCATCCGCTTCCCCCCGGCGCCGCAACCACCCCGCCCCGCCCCGCGAGGAGCTTCTCGCCGCCGCGATGGACACCATCGCCGCGCGTGGGCTCGAGGGGCTCACCATGGCCGGGCTCGGGCGCGAGGTCGGGATGAGCAGTGGGCACCTGCTCTACTACTTCCGCACCAAGGACGAGCTGCTGCTGCAGACCCTGGAGTGGAGCGAGGGGCGGCTCGGGACCGAGCGCAGCGCCCTGCTCTCGCGGCCGGGGACCGCCCGCGAGCGGCTCGACGGGTACATCGACGTCTATGTCCCCGACGGCCCCCGGGACCCCCACTGGACCCTCTGGCTCGAGGTCTGGAACCGGTCCCAGAACGCCGACGACGACGCCCGTGCCCGGCAGGCCGCCATCGAGGGCGCCTGGCACCGGGACCTGGTCGCGCTGATCGCCGAGGGCGTCTCGCGCGGCGAGTTCCGGCCGGTCGACCCCGACCGGTACGCGGCCCGGATGCGGGCCCTGCTCGACGGGTTCAGCGTCCATGTCGCGGTCGGCATCCCCGGCACGGGACGCGATCACGTCATCGCACATGTACGGGAGTTCGTCTCCGAAACCCTGATGCTGCGACCGTAACGCGAGACCCGGGACATCGACCTGGGCCGGGTCGGCGGGGCGGCTCCGCTGCCCCGGCCGGAGCCGACGCCCGAGGCCCGCGCGGCGGCCCGCCGATGCCTCGGATGCGGGCCTCTCGCGGGGCCCCGCACCCGGACAGAGGACGCCCCGCCCCGGACACGCGCGCTGCCCGCATCCTGAGACCTTCATCCCGCGGGGCGCAGGGGTGTGGCAGACTGCCGACGTGCTTGCTACCACGATGATTATCGGCAGCAGCGCGCCGGTCCGCAGTGACCGCTGAACCGCGACTCGACCCCCGCGGCAGTGGACACCGTGCCCCAGACCCGCGCGCAGACCTCTCGCACCCGCGAGAGGTTTTTTCGTTTTCCGGCCCCACCACCGCCGGAAACGGACGACGCGTGAGAATGGGGGCAAGTGGATCCAGACCTTCCGGAGCCACATCCGACAGGAGCCATCACAGTCATGACCACGGAGACCGACGAGAGCCCGCGTCTCGACGACAGCTTCCATGTCTTCGACACGACGCTGCGCGACGGGGCGCAGCGTGAAGGCATCAACCTCACCGTCGCGGACAAGCTGACCATCGCGCGGCACCTCGACGACTTCGGCGTGGGCTTCATCGAGGGCGGCTGGCCCGGCGCCAACCCGCGTGACACGGAGTTCTTCGCCCGCGCCCAGCAGGAGATCGCCTTCAAGAACGCGCAGCTCGTCGCGTTCGGCGCGACCCGCAGGGCGGGCGGCAGCGCCGCGGACGACCCGCAGGTCAGGGCGCTGCTCGAGTCCGGCGCGCCGGTGATCACGCTGGTCGCCAAGTCGCACGACCGGCACGTGGAACTCGCGCTGCGCACCACCCTGGACGAGAACCTGGAGATGGTCCGCGACACCGTCGCCCACCTGCGCTCCCAGGGCCGGCGCGTCTTCGTCGACTGCGAGCACTTCTTCGACGGCTACAAGGCCAACCCGCAGTACGCCAAGGACGTCGTCCGCGCCGCCTCCGAGGCCGGCGCCGATGTCGTGATCCTCTGCGACACCAATGGCGGCATGCTCCCCGCCCAGGTCCAGGCCGTCGTCGCCACCGTCATCGCCGACACGGGTGCCCGGCTCGGCATCCACGCCCAGGACGACACCGGCTGCGCCGTCGCCAACACCCTGGCCGCCGTCGACGCGGGCGCCACGCACGTCCAGTGCACCGCCAACGGCTACGGCGAGCGGGTCGGCAACGCCAACCTCTTCCCGGTCGTCGCCGCGCTGGAACTGAAGTACGGCAAGAAGGTGCTGCCCGAGGGCGCGCTGCAGGAGATGACCCGGATCTCGCACGCGATCGCCGAGGTCGTCAACCTCACGCCCTCCACCCACCAGCCCTACGTGGGTGTCTCCGCCTTCGCCCACAAGGCCGGACTGCACGCCTCCGCGATCAAGGTCGACCCCGACCTCTACCAGCACATCGACCCCGAGCTCGTCGGCAACACCATGCGGATGCTCGTCTCCGACATGGCAGGCCGCGCCTCCATCGAGCTCAAGGGCAAGGAGCTCGGCGTCGACCTGGGCGGCGACCGCGCACTGGTCGGCCGTGTCGTCGAGCGGGTCAAGGAGCGCGAGCTCCAGGGCTACACCTACGAGGCCGCCGACGCCTCCTTCGAGCTGCTGCTGCGCGAGGAGGCCGAGGGGCGGCCGCGCCGCTACTTCCGTACGGAGTCCTGGCGCGCGATCGTCGAGGACCGGCCCGACGGTACGCACGCCAACGAGGCGACCGTGAAGCTGTGGGCCAAGGGTGAGCGGATCGTCGCCACCGCGGAGGGCAACGGTCCCGTCAACGCCCTGGACCGGGCGATGCGGGTGGCCCTGGAGCGGATCTACCCGCCGCTCGCCAAGTTCGAGCTGGTCGACTACAAGGTCCGCATCCTGGAGGGGCGCCACGGCACGGAGTCCACGACCCGCGTCCTGATCACCACCAGCGACGGCAACGCCGAGTGGTCGACGGTCGGCGTCGGGGAGAACGTGATCGCCGCGTCCTGGCAGGCGCTGGAGGACGCGTTCACCTACGGGCTGCTGCGGGTGGGCATCGACCCCGCGGAGTAGGCCCTCTCTCGTTCCGACCGGGTCCCCTATGTCTCGTAATCGCCCTTTAGGGGTAGTTTCGATGGTATGAGGACCAGGCCGTTCCATCTCCTGTCGGCCCTCGCCGGGCTGGCACTGCTGCTGCTCCTGATCCTGGCCCCCTCAGCGGGGGCCGGGATCACCGGGATACCGGACGCCGCCACGGCTCTGAAGCAGGGCCCGGTGTACGTCGATCCGGGCGCCGCCGACCAGCTCTCGACGGCCGACGCGGACGCCCTCGCCCAGAAGATCGAGGACGCGGACAAGCCGCTCTTCATCGCCGTACTGCCCGCGACCAGCGAGTATCCGCCCGAGAACCTCCTGCGCAATCTGCGCACCCAGACCGGGGTGACAGGGCTGTACGCGGTCCGGCTCGGTGACGGGTTCGACGCCGCCGCCGACCGCTCGGTGATGTCCGCGGACGCCGTGAACAACCTGGTCACCTCCGTACGCCAGCCCGGTGTCGACGCGAACACCGAGCTGAACAACTTCGTCGACCAGGCCCTGCCGACCCTGTCCGGCTCCGCCCCCGCCTCCTGGGGCACGGTGGGCGCGGACGACGGCGTCCCCGTCGGCGGACTGATCACCCTCGGTGCGCTCGTCGCCGCCGGCGGCGCGGGCGCGTACGCGATCGTCCGCCGCAACCGGCTCCGCAAGGAGTCCGAGGAGCGCGAGGCCCTGGACAAGCTCCGGGTCGTCGTCGACGAGGACATCACCGCCTTCGGCGAGGAGCTCGAACGCCTCGACTTCCACCCGGCCGAGGCCGGCGCCGACGACGCCATGCGCGGCGACTACGAGCGCGCGCTGGACTCCTACGACAAGGCCAAGTCGCTGATGGGCTCCGCCACGCATCCGCACGACGTCAAGGGAGTGACCCAGCAGCTGGAGGACGGCCGCTTCTCGCTCGCCGTCCTGGCCGCCCGCCGCGAGTCCAGGCCGCTGCCCGAGCGCCGTTCCCCCTGCTTCTTCGACCCGCGCCACGGCCCGTCGACCGCGGACCGGACCTGGACCCCGGCCGGCGGCGCCGCCCGCGAGGTCCCGGTCTGCGCCGCCGACGCCGCCCGCCTCGACGACGGGCAGGAGCCCCTGGCCCGTACCGTCGACACCTACGACGGCCGCCGCCCGTACTGGGAGGCGGGACCGGCGTACGGCCCCTGGGCCGGCGGCTACTTCGGCGGCGGCATGCTCCCCGGTCTCCTCGTCGGCACCATGCTCGGCTCGATGCTCGCCACCCCGGCCTACGCCTCCGAGTACGGCGGCGGGGAGTTCGAGGGCGGCGACGTCTCCGGAGCCGAGTTCAGCTCCGGAGACTTCGGGTCCAGCGACTACGGCGGTGGCGGTGGCTTCGGCGACTTCGGAGGCGGCGGGGACTTCGGGGGCGGCGGGTTCTAGGCCGCCCGACCCGGGCGGTGCACCTGGCCGGTGAGGACGGCCGCCCCCGGCCGCCTCACGGCGCGATCTCGAACTGAGGTGGCTGGAGACCGGCGAGGCACCGCGTGTCCGGCGCGTTCGGACGGTCGAAGAACGAGACGGTCATCGTCTGCGCGCACTGCGAGTCGGCGAAGACGACATGGGCGACGTAGGGGACCGTGACGGCGGTGGACCGGCTCAGCGTGCGGGCGGCGTACGGCCCGCTGCTCGGCGCGGTCTGGGAGTCGAACCCGCCGGACAGGACGAGGGTCGGGATGTCGCTGTACGTCCGCTGCCGGATCGAGGGGTGGGCCGGGGGGACGTCCCAGGCACGGCAGTCCGCGTGCATCCAGCTGAGAAGCGGCGCGTTGGCCAGTACCGAGCGGGGGAACGACGGGAAGAGGCGCCGCCCTGCCCGGATCACGTCCTCCTCACTCTCGAACGGAGTCCACTCCCTGCAGAAGACGCCGAAGACGAGCCCGTGAGAGACCCTGCCGATGGCCTGCGGGCTGAGCTTTCCGCCCGCGTACTGCTCGGCGATCCGCTGCGGGTTGCCGTGGGCCAGTTCGTCGATGGAGCGGGGCACTCCGGCCGCGAGATGGCTGGCGAAGGTCAGCCAGTTCACCAGGAGCCCGCCGTCGATCACGACCTTCACCGGCTCCGGGTGGCCCGGAACCGTGACGGTGGTGGTGACCGGCCGGGCCTCGAGCTCGACCACGAGCCGCTCGAAGGTGGCCTTGAGGTTCGGGTAGCGGGTGTTGCAGGCGGGCTGCTCCGCGCACGCCTTGAAGATGCTGTCGAAGCCCTCGCGTGCGGCCTTCCAGGTCACGGCCCCGCCGGCCAGGGACGGCGGCAGGACGCCGTCGATGCCGACCGACCGGATGCCCTTGGGGTGCAGACGCATGTACTGGAGCGCCAGGTCGGTGCCGTAGGAGATGCCGAACACGTTCCACTGCCTGATGCCCAGGGCCTTGCGCAGGTCGTCGTAGTCGGCGGAACTCTCGGTGCCGTTGTAGGCGCTGAGGTCGGCCCCGCGGCTCACCAGCTGCTCACGGCATTTCCGTGTCTCCTCGACGTGCAGGCGCCCCGTGGACGGCGCACCGAAGACGAGATCGAGGGAGTTCGCGGCGAACTCGTCGACGTTCCGGCAGGTGAGCTCCGGGTCGGCCGAGTAGGTGCCGCGCTGGGACATGAAGATCACGTCGCGGTCGCGGTTCAGGCCGCCGGCGAGCGCCATCGGGATCTCGGAGACCGCGTCGTCGCCGGGTCCGCCGGCGAGCCACACGATCGGGTCGGGTGCCGGTCTGCTGGTGGCCGCGGGGATGATCGCGACCGCCAGGGTGATCTTCTTCCGTCCCTTGCGATGGGTGCGCTTCTCGGGAACGGTGAGCGTTCCGCAGCGGGCGTCCTCGAGGGCCGGGATCGGGTCGGCCGTCCTCGGGCAGGGGCCCGGCTCGAAGTGGGCGCCTCCCGCCGTCCGGGCGACCGTGCCGAGCGGCCCTCCGTCGCCGCCCTCGGCTCGTGCGGGCATCGCGGCGAGGCCGACGACGAGGGCGCCGGCTGTGGCCCCGGCCAGCGTGGCCGGGAGCCGGCGCAACGCGCGCCGGTGGCGGGGAGGGCAGAGGGACATCATGTTCTCTCCGGGTCAGGGGTGATGGTGAACGGTTTCGGCGCGAGCCCCGCCACACAACCGGTGTCGGGCGCGGTCGGACGTGCGAGGAAGGAAGCCAGGACGCTCTGCGCGCAGGGCGACTGGGGAACCACGAAGTGGCCGATCCCGGGAATCTGCACGGCCGTCGAGCAGGGCAGCGTGCGACCGGCGTACGGCCCCCAGCTCGCCCCCGTCTTCGCGTCGAACGTTCCGGAGATGATCAGCGTCGGCACCTTGCTGTAGGTGGTCACGCGCTGGATCGCGGTGCGGTCCGGGACGTTCCAGACACGGCACAGGTCGTACTCGAAGGGAAGCTGCGGTGCGTGGGCCAGGACCGTGTCCGGCCACCCGGGGAACGCCCGGCGCCCCGCCTCGAGGACGTCGGACTCCGAAAAGCCCGGCGCCCACTCGCTGCACACCACCGAATGCGTCAGACCGTGGGCCTGGGCGACGACGGGCGTACCCGCGCCGGCGGCCTGTGCCCGCGCGAAGCGCTCCGGATTGCCGCGGGCGAGTTCGTCGATGGCCGCGGGGACGTCGGCGGACGGCAGGGCGCCGCCGTTGGTGACCAGCAGGTTCACCAGTGTGCCCCCGTCGAGGACGACCTTCACCGGGCTCCCTCCCCCCGGCGGCTGCACGGTCAGGGTGAGGGGGTTCGCCTCGAGGCGGCGGACCTGCTCCGTCAGCTTGCGCGAGAGGTCCGGGTAGCGGCTCTTGCAGGCGGGCTGGGCCTCGCACGCCGCGAAGATCGTGTTGATCCCCTCCTGGGCGCTGTCCCAGGCCCACGGCAGGCTCACGATCTGAGGGGGCACGACCGAGTCGATCGTCACCGAGCGGATCCCCTGGGGGTGCCGGCGCAGGTAGGTGAGCGCCAGGTCGGTGCCGTAGGAGTACCCGTAGACGTTCCACTTCTTGATGCCCAGCGCCTTGCGCAGGGCGGCGAAGTCCGCGGCGTTCTCGGTGGTGTTGTAGGCGCGCAGGTCGATGCCGTCGGCGGTCAGACGGACTCTGCACTCCTTGGCGGCGCTCACCAGGAGCCGCCCGGTCGAGGGCGCGTCGTAGGGCAGCCCCACGGCGTCCGCGCTGAACCGGTCGATCTCCGGGCAGGCGAGGTACGGCTGTGAGTAGGGCCCGCCGCGCTGGGTCATGACGATGAGATCGCGATCCCGGTTCACGCCGGAGTCGATCAGAAAGGGGATGGCCCCGATCGCGTCGCCGCCGGGACCCCCCTCCATGAACACCACCGGGTCCTTGGCGGGCTTCGTCGACGTGGCCGGAATGATGGCGACGGTCAGCTTGATGGTCCGCCCGCCGCGGTGGGACCGGCTCTCGGGCACCTCCAGGAGCCCGCACCGTCCGGGGATCGGCTCGGGCTCGGGCGTCTGCGGGCAGGGACCGGGCACGAACCGTGCCGGACCTCCCGGATGGGGCCCGGTGGGAGGGGGTGACGCGGCACCGTTCGGTGTCGTGCCGGCCGTTCCGAGGAAGGCCAGACCCGCGGCGACGAGCGCCGCAGTGGTGCGCGCGCGCCGGGAGCGTCGCCGTGCGTACCGGTGTTGCGCCCACCTTCGTACCGACCTGCCGCCCTGGTGAACGGACGGCGGGCAGCCCGGACCGATGTCCTGTTCCGTCATGTGATCCCGTCTCTCCGACGTTCCCGCCCGCCCCGGCCGGGACGACGCGGAGTGGCTCCGCCCGCCGCCGCGTGATCGGGGCGGGCATGCGTACGTCAGCCTGTGCCTGCGGTGAGACGTCCACCACTCGTGGACTCCACTTGGGCGTCGGCATCACCCCGTGGGCACAACCCCGCGGCTGTGGCGCGCAGTCAGTCGGCGTGCAGCCGCACGCACGTTCACCCGGGGAGACGTTGGGAGGAGACGATGGGAGGAGACGGTGATCGGAGGGCCGGTGGGGCTACACCAGGGGCTTCACCGACATCAGCAGATGCTGGTGGACCCCGTCCGGCCGGTCGGTGATCAGGGCCCGCTGGCCCGGGCCGATGAGATGGAAGCGGACCGACTCGGAGTCGAAGGAGCCGAGTGCGTCCAGGAGGTATCCGGGGTTGAACGCGACCGTCATCGACTCCGAGCCCTCGAGCAGCGCCGGGAGGCGCTGGGAGGCCACGTCGTCCTCGTACCCGGCCTGGAGCTGGACGGTGTCGCCGGCGAAGGCGAGCTGGACTGGGCTGTCGCCCTCCGCGACCACCGCGACCCGCTTCACGGCCTCGAGCAGCGGCGCCCGGTCGGTCACGGCGACGGCGTGCTCGCCCAGGGAGAAGAGCTTGTCGTGGCGGGGGAGCCGGCCGTCCAGCAGACGGGTCGTCGTCCGCGTCCCCTCGCTCTCGAAGCCGATCGAACCGCCGTCCAGGGCGAGGCGGACCGGCCCCGCCGACGTCAGGGAGCGGGCGATCTCGGTCAGCCGGCGGGCCGGTACCACCACGTCCGCGCCCTCCCCGTCCCCCGCCAGGCCCCTGTCCGCGCCCTCGCCGTCCCCCGCGCCGCCCCCGTCCGCGCCCTCGGGCTTCCACTCCAGCGTGCGGACCGCGTAGCGGTAGCGATCGGTCGCGGCCAGCGTCATCGTCGTCCCGTCGAGCGCCAGCCGTATCCCGGTGAGGACCGGCAGAGAGTCGTCACGGCCCGCCGCGACAGCCACCTGTCCGACGGCCACCGCGAACGCCTCGGCGTCCACCACGCCCCGGAACGCGGGCAGCCCGGGCTGCGCCGGATAGTCGTCCAGCGGCAGCAGGGAGAGCCCGAAGCGGGCCTCCCCGCCCGTCACGGAGAGCCGCGCCCCCTCGACCGCGCACTCCACCACGCCTCGGGGCAGCACCTTGCAGATGTCGAGCAGCCGCCGCCCGAGGACCAGCGCCCTGCCCTCCCGCGCGGTGTCCGCCTCGACCTCGATGCGCGCCGACGCCTCGTAGTCGAGGCCGGAGACCCGCAGTCGGCCGCCACTCGCCTCCAGGAGCAGCCCGCCGAGCACGGGCATGGGCGACCGGGCGGGCAGGACCCGGGCGGCCCAGGCCACGGCGTCGGTCAATTCGCTGCTGTCGATACGGAATTCCATGAATCCGAAGCTAGCGACACCCACTGACAACGCCCTGGGAAGAATCCGGTGCCGGTGATCGTTCTTCCCGGCGACCGCAGTGGAGCCATCGAGGGGGAGACAGCGATGAGTGACGTCCACGGCACCGTGGAGCCCGGATTCGAGTCCGTACGCGAGGAGTTCGCGACCGTCGTCGCGAACGAGGCGAGCGACGGCGGGGCTCAGCTGGCCGTCTACCACCAGGGGCGGCAGGTCGTCGACCTGTGGGGCGGCGACGGCGTCGAGGGGGACTCCCTGCTCGGCCTCTACTCCTCCTCCAAGGGCGCGATGGCGCTGGTCGCCGCGCTCCTCGTGCAGGACGGCGTGCTCGACCTGGACCGCGAAGTCGCCTTCTGGTGGCCGGAGTTCGCCGCCGAGGGCAAGGGGCGAATCACCCTGCGCCAGCTTCTGGCCCACCGCGCGGGTGTGCTCAACACCGACGGCGGTCTCACGCTCGACGAGGTCGCCGACGACCGGGTGATCGCCACACGGCTCGCGGGGCAGCGCCCCTTCTGGGAACCGGACTCCGGCCACGGCTACCACGCCCTCGTCATCGGCGCGCTGGTCGGCGAAGTCGTACGCCGGGCCACCGGGCGCACGATCCAGGAGCACTTCGAGGAGCGGGTCCGGGCCCCGTACGCCCTGGACTACTACCTCGGGCTTCCCGAGGAGCTGGAGCCCCGCTTCCGCGCCGCGCTGCCGTTGAAGCCGACCCCCGCGCAGCAGGCCCTGCTGGAGGCGAACCCGATCGCCCCCGACAGCCTCATGGCCATCGCCTTCGGCTGCCACGTTGACCCGCCGCTGGACCTGGTCGCGTATGCCAACTCCCGTACGGTACGGGCCAAGGCGCCGCTTTCCGGCGGTGGCATCGGCTCCGCGCGGGGCCTGTCGCGGATGTACGCGGCGATCGCCGGCGAGCTCGACGGCCGGGCCCCGCTCCTGAAGCCGGACACCCTTGCCGAGGTGGCCCGGATCCATTCCTCGGGCACCGACCTGGTGACGGGCGAGGAGAACGCCTTCGGCCTGGGCTTCGTCCCGCTGGCCACCCGCCACCCCGCCCTGACCCCTGCCGCGATCGGCCACAGCGGCGCCCCCGGCTCCCAGGCCTTCGCGGACCCGTCCACCGGCCTCGCGTACAGCTACACCCGTCGCCGCTTCGGCTTCATGTCCGGCCCCGGCGCTCCGGAGAACGACCGGCTGATCCCGGCGGTGGTGCGGGCGGCGGCCGAGGCCGCCTGACCCGTCCCGGAAAACGCCGAGCGCCCGCCCTCCGTCGAAACGGAGAGGCGGGCGCGCTCGTGTCTGCTCAGGGAGCCCGGGCGGGGTCCCGTGGGGCTCAGGCGGCGTTCTTGATCGCGGAGATGTCGAAGTTCAGCTTCACCTTGTCGCTGACCATGACGCCACCGGTCTCCAGGGCCGCGTTCCAGGTCAGGCCCCAGTCGGAGCGCAGGATCTCGGCCGAGCCCTCGAAGCCGACGCGCTCGTTGCCGTAGACGTCCGTGGCCGTGCCGTTGAACTCCAGGTCGATGGCGAGCTGCTTCGTCACGTCCTTGATCGTGAGGTCTCCGGTCACGCGGTACTTGTCGCCGCCCAGCTGCTCGGCCTCCTTGGAGCGGAAGGTCATGAGCGGGAACTGCTCGGCGTCGAAGAAGTCGCCGCTGCGCAGGTGGCCGTCGCGGTCGGCGATGCCCGTGTCGATGGAGGCGATCTTGACGTCGATGGCGGCGGCGGACGCGCCCGGGTTCGAGCCGTCCAGCTTCAGCGTGCCCTCGTGCTCGGCGAAGGTGCCGCGCACATTGGTGACCATGGCGTGACGGACGGTGAAGCCGATGCTGCTGTGGGCCGGGTCGATGGTGTAGTCGCCGGTCAGCGCGGCCAGGGCCGGGTCGACGGGGAGGGTGGCGACGGCGGTGGCGGTCTCGTTGGCCTTGCGGTTGAAGATGCCCATGACGTGCTCCTTGGGGACGAGGTGCGAGCTTTGTTGAAGGTTCAACGAGATCGACCATAGACCTATTCCGTTCAAGTTTCAACATCTAGGGAAGAAGTTCATCCGGACGGTGTCCGACGCCCTCTGGCGGACGCGCGTAGAACTGCGGCACCATCTCACTGCTCGATCAGCACGGTCTGCTCCACCTGCACCGCCGTCCCCATCCGTCACGGTCATCAGCAGGAGGCAACCCCCCGATGAAGCTCCGCTCCGTCCTCACCGCGCTCGCCCTGGTCCTCGGCGCCCTCTTCGCCCCCGGGGTCGGCGTCCTCGCCGGCGCCACCGACGCACACGCCGCCACCAAGATCAGCCACGCCACCGCGACCTCGATGTTCCGCAGCTCAGGTATCACCTGGTCCTCGTCCGGCGGCTGCTCCGACCGCAACAACCCGACGTGTACGTCGTTCGAGCAGCTCAACCTCGCCACCGCGCAGGGCGCCCAGACCCTCAAGAGCGCCAGCGGCTGCGCGCTCAACATCACCGGCGGCACCGAGACCGGCCACGCCGGCGGCACGTACTCGCACTGGAACGGCTACAAGCTCGACTACAGCAAGTACACCTGCATCGGGAACTACATCAAGAACACCTTCACCTACATCGGGGTGCGCGGCGACGGCGCTCCGCAGTGGAAGTCCGGAGCCGGCAACATCTACGCCGACGAGGGCAACCACTGGGACGTGACCTACTACAACTGCGGCGGCTGCTGAGGTCGTTCCCGCACCAAGAAGCCCCCTTCGGCGGTCACTTGGACTAACCGAAGGGGGTTCTTGGACTGGTGGGGCCGCCGGGGCGCGATCTCGTTGACGGTGTCGCGCGGCCCGGGCCAACTAGTCCCCATGTCCCTCCCCAAGTCGCGAAGAATCCGTGCGGCCTGCGCGCTCGCCGTCGCCTCGTCGGCCGTGTTCGCCCTGTCCGGACCGGCCCTCGCACAAGCCCCCGTGTCCCGTACGGCCGAAGCCGTCATCGGCTCCGACC
This sequence comes from Streptomyces sp. NPDC046712, assembly GCF_040645695.1. Lineage (NCBI taxonomy): Bacteria > Bacillati > Actinomycetota > Actinomycetes > Kitasatosporales > Streptomycetaceae > Streptomyces > Streptomyces sp. NPDC046712. Next base: position 61,865 of record NZ_JBEYYW010000005.1, read on the forward strand.
AGCTCTCCGTCACCGTCGCCGAGGACTTCCCGCGCGTCGTCTCGTACACCGACCGCGCCACCGGCGCCCGTCTCCTCGGGAGTACGGCCCCGGTCACCCAGATCGTCCTCAACGGCACGGCGTACGCGGTGCAGGCCAAGGGCGCCCCCGTGCTGACCGCCACCAGCGCGGCGTACACCCTCGCCTTCCCCGCCCTGACGGGCGTCGAGATCGACGCGACCCTGAGCGTCAGCGGCCGGGCCACCACCTTCAAGGTCACCGCCGTCCGCGACACCGAGGCCTTCCGGGTCGGCACCCTCGACATACCCGGCCACGACCTCGTCTCCGTCGGCTCGTCCGACACCGGGGCCGAGACCGCCTTCACCCGGCTCGACCCCGACTCCACCCGCACCGCCGACGTCTTCGCCAAGGTCACCGACGCCACTCCGGCCGAAGCCACGGCCGTCGGGGCGAGCTACGCACTTGTCAACACCGGGCAGCTCGCCGCCGCCGTGGAGTCCAACTCCAGCTACGACAAGCCCTCGGGACCGAGCGCCCGTGACGGCGCGCGCTTCTGGCACCAGGCCCGCAGGACCGCGACCGAGACCCGTGTCGGCGTCTGGTCGGGACAGTGGACCTACCGCGGCGCCGGAGCCACCCGGCCCGAGAGCGGCGACAACCTCCCCTGGGCCAAGGTCGTCGTCACCCCCGACGCCAACGCCGACGGGAAGACCGACTGGCAGGACGGCGCGCTCGCCTTCCGCACGATCGGCGTCAAGGCTCCGGGCAGCGAGCAGACCCCCGGCCGGGTCGTCGCCCACATCCCGTTCAACTTCGCCTCCAACGCCACCCACCCCTTCCTGCGCACCCTCGACGAAGTCAAGCGGATCTCGCTCGCCACCGACGGACTCGGCCAGTTCGCGCTGCTCAAGGGGTACGGCTCCGAGGGCCACGACTCCGCCCACCCCGACTACGGCGGCAACTACAACAAGCGGGCCGGCGGCCTCGACGACCTCAACAAGCTGCTGAGGGAGGGCAAGAAGTGGGGCGCCGGCTTCGGCGTCCACGTCAACGCCACGGAGTCGTACCCCGAGGCGAAGAACTTCAGCGAGACCCTCGTCGACAAGACCAAGCCCGGCTGGAACTGGCTCAACCAGAGCTACTACATCGACCAGCGCCGGGACATCAACAGCGGCGACCTCGCCCGCCGCTTCCAGCAGCTGCGCGACGAGACCGACCCCAACCTGTCGATGCTCTACATCGACGTCTACTACACGCACGGCTGGATCGCCGACAAGACGATGCAGGCCGTGCAGGCGCAGGGCTGGAACGTCGCCACCGAGTGGTCCGAGAAGTTCGAACGGGCCTCCCTCTGGTCCCACTGGGCCAACGACCTGAACTACGGCGGCGCCACCAACAAGGGCCTCAACTCGCAGATCATCCGCTTCATCCGCAACGGCGAGAAGGACATCTGGAACAACCACCCGGTCCTCGGCCAGACCGCCCTCGAAGACTTCGAGGGCTGGACCGGCGAGACCGACTGGAACCACTTCTACGCCAACATCTGGCAGAAGAACCTCCCCGCCAAGTACCTCCAGCAGCAGCGGATCACGCGCTGGAACGGCAACGACCTCAGCTTCACGGGCGGGGTGCGCGGCACCGTCGAGGACGGCCGCCGCACCTTCTACGAGAACGGCCGCAAGGTCCTCGACGGCGAGAACTACCTGCTGCCGTGGGACGGCGGCACGAAGCTGTACCACTACAACAAGGCGGGCGGCCGCACCACGTGGGCCGTCGCGGGCACCGGCTCGTACAGCGTGTACAAGCTCACCGACAACGGCCGCGTGAAGACCGCGACCGTACGCCCCGTCGGCGGAAGGGTCACCCTCGACGCCGCCGCCGGACAGCCCTACGTCCTGTACCCGAACGTCGCCCCCGAGCCCCGCGATCCCCGCTGGGGCGAAGGCACCCCGGTCAAGGACCCCGGCTTCAACGACGCGAGGCTCGGCGCCTGGACCAAGGCCGGGACCGTCGCCCGCGACACCGACACCCAGGGCCGCAACAGCGGGCAGCTCACCGGCTCCGCGACGGCGTCCGTACGGCAGCAGATCACCGGTCTCACCCCCGGCAAGCGGTACACCGCCTCCGCCCTGATCGAGGTCGAGCCGGGGAAGACCCGCCCGACGACCCTGTCCGTCGGCGGGAGGTCCGTCACCGTCGAGCGCTCGGCCGTCGAGGACCGGGTCGCCGCATCCGACTGGAACGGCACCCGCCTCCAGCGCGCCAAGGTCACCTTCACCGCCCCCGGCAGCGGCTCCACCACCCTCAGGATCGAGGCAGCGAGCGGAAGTCCGGCGGCCGTCCGGATCGACGACGTCCGGATCGTCGCGAACAGTCCCGCGGTCAAGGCCGGCACGCTCGCGTACGAGGACTTCGAGGCCGTCGACCAGGGCTGGGGCCCCTTTCTCAAGGGCGACTCCGGCGGCACCACCGACCCCCGCACGCACATCGCCCAGCTGCACGCCCCGTACACCCAGGCCGGCTGGAACGGAAAGCTCGTCGACGACGTCATCGGCGGCGCCGAGTCGCTGAAGTCCCACGACGAGAACAGCGGCCTGGTCTACCGGACCGCACCCTGGACCGTCCCGATGAAGGACGGGCACACCTACCGCGTCGCGTACGACTACCAGTCGAGCCACGCGGGCGCGTACGAGTGGGTCACCGGCTACGACCGTACGAACGGCAGCGGTTCCGTCGAGACCCGTCGCACACCCCTCGGACAGCAGCGGACCACCGGCCGCTTCGAGGAGACCGTGACGGCCGGCTGCGGCGACACCTGGACCGGACTGCGCAAGCGCGGCGACGCCCCCGACGGCGCCGACTTCGTCCTCGACGGCTTCACCGTCACCGACCTCGGTCCGGCGCCGGAGAAGGCGGCCTGCGGCACGCTCGCGCTGGCCGCCCCGGAGACCCTGGAGCCGGGCCGCCCGAACCAGGTCACGGCCACCTTCGCCAACGACGAGGCGAACGCCGTCGCCGGCGCCACGGCCGCCCTGGAACTCCCCGCGGGCTGGACCGCCGAGCCGACCGGACCCGTCGCCCTCGGGACGGTCGCGGCGGGCGAACAGGCCACCGCCACCTGGAAGGTGACGCCCCCGGTGGACGCGGCGTACCAGACGTACCCGCTCCGCTCGACGGTCACGTACACCGTCGGGGGAGAGGCGCGGAGGCTGACCGCCGCGACCTCCGTCCGTACGCTGCCCCCGCCGCCCACCACGGACAGCTGGGCGAGCGACCTGGACTGGACGTCCGCCGCCAACGGCTGGGGGCCGGTCGAGCGCGACCTGTCCAACGGCGAGACGGGCACCGGCGACGGCAGCCCGCTCAGGATCGGGGGAGTGGCGTACGCGAAGGGCCTGGGCACCCACGCTCCGGCCACGGTCCGCTACTACCTCGGCGGGAAGTGCACCTCGCTGACCGCCGAGGTCGGCGTGGACGACGTCCAGGCCACCCGCGGCACCGTCCGGTTCAGCGTGCGCGCCGACGGCACGGAGAAGGTGACGTCGCCGGTCCTCAAGGCGACCGACCCGGCCTGGTCGCTGACCGCCGACGTCATCGGGGCGTCCTATGTCGACCTGGTGGTCGCGGACGGCGGCGACGGGAACGGCAACGATCACGCGGACTGGGGGAACGCGCGGTTCCACTGCGGCGGTTAGCGGGGGAAAGCGCTTCCATCCGAGGGTGTCGTGCTCATTGATTGCGTCGGAGAACGGGTGTTACACCGGGCGCCAACCGGTCTACACCACTTCCCCCCGGGAGGCTCCCGTGCCCGTTCCCTTCTGGTCCCGCCGCACCTTCCTGACCGCCGCAGCCGCAGGAGGCGCGGCCGCGGCCCTCGGACTTCCCGCTCTCGCACACGCCGCGGAGGGGGAGTTCGAGGCGCTGCGGCTGCGCTGGCTCGACATCCAGCTCGGCGCCGGCTTCGATGCCGGCGCCGAGCCGTACGCCTCCCGCCTCGCCGAGACCGGCGAACTCGCCCGCACGTTCCGGGCGTCCATGGCCCCCACCGACACCTCCCTCTGGCCTGGCTACACCTTCGACCCGCCGTCCGGCATCACCCAGAGCTACAGCCGCCTGTGGACGATGACGCAGGCGTATGTGCAACCCGGCACCGGGCTCACCGGCGACGCGACGCTGCTCGCCGACGTCCTGCGGGGCCTCGACCACCTCTCCGCGCGGATCTACAAGGCGGGCACGCAGAGGTACGGCAACTGGTGGGAATGGCAGATCGGCAGCCCCCGCCTCCTCATGGACATCGTCGCCGCGCTCCACCCGCATCTCGGCCCCGAGCGCACAGCGGCCGCCTGCGCCGCCGTCGACCACTTCGTCCCCGACTCGATGCTCACGAACTACAGCGGCACCTCCACCGGCGCCAACCGCGTCGACCTCTGCCGCTCCGTCGCCCTGCGCGGCATCCTCGGCGCCGACCCCGCCAAGATCGCCCTCGCCCGTGACGCCCTCTCGCCCGTCTTCCCGTACGTGACCAAGGGCGACGGCCTCTACGCCGACGGCTCGTTCGTCCAGCACACCTGGGTCGCCTACTCCGGCACGTACGGACAGGTCATGCTCGACGGCCTCGGCCGCCTCTTCACCCTCCTCGCCGGCTCCAGCTGGGCGGTGGCCGACCCGAACCGGCAGATCATCCTCGACAGCGTGGAGAAGGCCTACGCGCCCCTGATCTACGACGGCTTGATGATGGACAGCGTCAACGGCCGTGCCATCAGCCGCGGTTACCTCAAGAACGACGAGCGCCGCGTCATGCGCTCCGACCACTTCCACGGCCAGGGCATCATCGCCGCCATCGCCCTGCTCGCCGGCGGCGCGAGCGCCGCCGAGCGCGAGCGGTGGCACGCGCGCGTGAAGGGCTGGATCGAGCGGGACACCGTCTCCCCGATCCTCTCCGCCCGTCAGTTCGGCGTCGCCGACCTCGCCCGGCTGCACGCCGTCGCCGAGGCGCCCGTCCCGGCAGCCCCGGAGCCGACCGGGCACAGGCTGTTCGCCGCCATGGACCGGGCCGTCCACCGCCGCCCCGGCTGGGCCGCCAACATCGCCATGGCCTCGGAGCGTATCTCGTACTACGAGTGCGGCAACGGCGAGAACCCGCGCGGCTGGCACACCGGCGCCGGAATGCTCTCCTGGTGGACCCCCGACCAGGGCGGCCAGTACACCGACTGGTTCTGGCCCACTGTCGACCCCTACCGTCTCCCCGGCACCACCGTCTCCACCAAGCGCCTCGCCGACCGCGCCGGCGGGGAGTGGGGTGCCCCGAAGCCGGCCGTGACCTGGGTGGGCGGAGCCACCGACGGCGAGTTCGCGGCCGTCGGGCAGCACCTCAAGGGCCTCGGCTCCACCCTGGAGGCCCGCAAGTCCTGGTTCTGCGCGGCGGACGCCGTCATCTGTCTCGGGGCCGGGATCACCGCCGCCGACGGCGTCCCCGTCGAGACCGTCGTCGACAACCGCAACCTCGGCGATGCGGGTACCTCCCACGCCGACGGCCGTGGGGGAGGGGCCCAGGCGCTCACCACCGGCGAGGGCTGGGCGCACCTCGAGGGACACGGCGGCTGGGTCTTCCCCCACGGCGCGGCGAACCTCCGGACCCTGCGCGAGGAACGGACCGGCGCCTGGAGCGACATCAACACCACCAGCTCCACCGAGACCCGCACCCGCACCTACCAGACGTTGTGGCTCGACCACGGCACGGACCCGGCCGACGCCTCGTACGTCTATCTGCTCATGCCGGGCGCCTCCCGGCGCACGCTGGCCGCCCGCGCCGCCGACGAGGGCTGGTTGACGATCCTGGACAACTCCGCCGACCGGCAGGCCGTGAGCGTTCCGTCCCTCGGACTCACGGCCGCGAACCTGTGGCGGGCCGGTACGGTGGGGCGCCTGACGGTCACGGCCCCGGCCAGTGTCCTGGTCCGCCGCCGGCGCTCGGTCCTCGATCTCCGGATCGGCGAGCCGCAGCGCACCGGGCAGCCGCTGGAGCTCGTCTGGGACCAGCCCGTCCGCCGCGTGCTCGCCCACGACCCCTCGGTGGAGGTGCTCGCCACCGGCCGCTCACTGCGGCTGCGGATCACCCCCGGTACCGCGGGGGCCACACACCGCTGCGAAGTGCTTGTATAGGAATCCTACAAACACGAGGGGTGTCTGGCTGTTGACTCGACCCTCCCTGCCGCCGGTTCTGTCTTACTCCACCAGGAATCGACGCGGGAGACTGTACGGAGTCGACGGCGGGATTTCCTTGGTCGGCTTCGTAGGGTCGGTACATGACCGTTGTGGACCAGATCCCGAGCGAGCCGACTGACGCACGTGGCCGAGTGGCCGAGCTGCACGCCCTGCGCGAGGAGGCTCGGCGCGGACCGAGCGAACGGGCCACCGAGGCCCAGCACGCCAAGGGCAAGCTGACCGCTCGCGAGCGGATCGAGCTGCTGCTCGACCCTGGTTCCTTCAACGAGGTCGAGCAGCTGCGCCGACACCGCGCCACGGGCTTCGGCCTGGAGGCGAAGAAGCCGTACACCGACGGTGTCATCACCGGCTGGGGCACGGTGGAGGGCCGTACGGTCTTCGTCTACGCGCACGACTTCCGGATCTTCGGCGGCGCGCTGGGCGAGGCCCACGCCACGAAGATCCACAAGATCATGGACATGGCGATCGCGGCCGGTGCCCCGCTCGTCTCGCTGAACGACGGTGCCGGCGCCCGTATCCAGGAGGGCGTCTCCGCCCTCGCCGGCTACGGCGGCATCTTCCAGCGCAACACCCGCGCCTCGGGCGTCATCCCGCAGATCTCGGTGATGCTCGGCCCGTGTGCCGGTGGTGCGGCCTACAGCCCCGCGCTGACCGACTTCGTCTTCATGGTCCGTGAGACCTCGCAGATGTTCATCACCGGTCCGGACGTCGTCAAGGCGGTCACCGGCGAGGAGATCACCCAGAACGGCCTCGGTGGCGCCGATGTGCACGCCGAGACGAGCGGCGTGGCGCACTTCGCGTACGACGACGAGGAGACGTGCATCGCCGAGGTGCGCTACCTCCTGTCGATGCTCCCGCAGAACAACCGCGAGAACCCGCCGACAGTCTCCTCCGAGGACCCGGCGGACCGCCGCTCGGACGTCCTGCTCGACCTGGTCCCGGCGGACGGCAACCGTCCGTACGACATGCACAAGGTGATCGAGGAGCTCGTCGACGACGGCGACTTCCTGGAGATCCACGAGCGCTGGGCCCGCAACATCATCTGCGCGCTGGCCCGCCTGGACGGTCAGGTCGTGGGCATCGTCGCCAACCAGCCGCAGTCGCTGGCCGGCGTCCTGGACATCGAGGCCTCGGAGAAGGCCGCCCGATTCGTTCAGATGTGCGATGCTTTCAATATCCCGATCGTCACCCTTCTGGACGTACCCGGCTTCCTGCCGGGCGTTGACCAGGAGCATGGTGGGATCATCCGCCACGGCGCGAAGCTGCTGTACGCGTACTGCAACGCGACCGTCCCCCGGATCAGCCTGATCCTGCGCAAGGCGTACGGCGGCGCGTACATCGTCATGGACTCCCAGTCCATCGGCGCCGACCTGACGTACGCCTGGCCCACCAACGAAATCGCGGTGATGGGCGCCGAAGGTGCCGCCAACGTCATCTTCCGCAAGCAGATCGCCGAGGCCGAGGACTCGGAGGCCATGCGGGCCCGCATGGTCAAGGAGTACAAGGCCGAGCTGATGCACCCCTACTACGCGGCGGAGCGCGGACTGGTCGACGACGTGATCGACCCCGCAGAGACGCGGGAGGTCCTCATCAGGTCCCTCGCCATGCTCCGCACCAAGCACGCCGACCTGCCGTCCCGCAAGCACGGCAACCCGCCTCAGTAAGAGGAGCCCACCGAAGTGACCACGCCTGCCACAGCCAACCTTCTCCGTGTCGAGAAGGGCCACGCCGACCCCGAGGAGCTGGCCGCGATCACCGCGGTGCTGCTCGCCCGCGCGGCCGCCACACCCGACGAAGACACTGTCACGGCCCACCACGGCCGCTCGACGGCCGGCTGGCGCCGCCTGGAACGCCAGTCGGGCTTCCGCCCCTCCCACTCCTGGCAGGGCTGACCCGCGCCGCACCGAAGGCCCCCGCTCCGACCGGAGCGGGGGCCTTCGCCGTGCCGCGTGCCGCACGGGCGCTCTCCGCGGGGGTGGGGAACACGAAGCGGGGGTGGGGCACACGAAAAGGCCCCCGCACCGGAACGGTGCGCGGGGCCTTCGTACGTGTACCCGTCGGGACGGTTACCGCAGGCGGGCCATGAGGGCGTGCTCAACCAGGGTGATGAGCGCGCTCTTGGCGTCCGCGCGGTGACGGGCGTCGGTCGTGATGATCGGCGTGTCCGGGCCGATCTGGAGGGCCTCACGGACCTCCTCCGGGTTGTACGGCTGGTGGCCGTCGAACCCGTTCAGCGCGATGACGAACGGCAGACCGCTGTTCTCGAAGTAGTCGACCGCCGGGAAGCAGTCGGCGAGACGGCGCGTGTCGACCAGGACCACGGCGCCGATCGCGCCGCGCACCAGGTCGTCCCACATGAACCAGAAGCGGTCCTGACCCGGCGTACCGAAGAGGTACAGGATCAGGTCCTGGTCCAGGGTGATACGGCCGAAGTCCATCGCGACAGTCGTCGTCGTCTTGTCGCCGGTGTGCGTGAGGTCGTCGATGCCCGCGGACGCAGACGTCATGACGGCCTCGGTACGCAGCGGGTTGATCTCCGAGACGGCGCCGACGAACGTGGTCTTGCCCACGCCGAAGCCACCCGCCACCACGATCTTCGCGCTGGTGGTTGAACGGGCCGCGCCGCCGCTAGAGCTTGCGAAGTCCACTGAGCACCCTTTCGAGCAGTGTCACGTCTGGCTGACCGCCGGCGGCCTCGTCGCCGCCGGGCTGGTGGATGGCGACAAGTCCGGCCTCGGCCAGGTCGGCGACGAGAATCCGGGCAACGCCGAGGGGAATGGAGAGAAGTGCCGAGATCTCGGCCACCGACTTGATCTCGAAGCACAGTCGGCAGATCCGCTGGTGCTCGGGCAACTGCCCCTGCAGCCGGGCCGGATCGGCCGTCGTACTGACCAGCGCCTCGATGGCGAGCTGGTAACGCGGCCGGGTCCGGCCGCCGGTCATCGCATACGGACGTACCAGCGGGTTGTGCCCGCCGGAACCCCCGGAACCGCTGGAACCACCCGCAGCGCGGCGCGAGGCGCTCGGCGCCCCGACCGGGGCCGGCTGCTGGGCCTGAGGCTGCTGGTAGGGCTGCGACGCGCCCTGTCTGCTCGGGGCGGAGGGAAAGTTGAACCGGTTCTGCGTGGTGTCGCCGTGCGGCTGCGAACCGTCAAAACCGTTGTAAGGGCGTCCGCCCGGGGGTGTACCCACGTCTCCTCCTCCGACTGCCTCGCGGTCCATGTCCCTGTGGAACCGCGCCACCGCACCTTACGGTGCGGTGGCGCGAAACGCACTGTCTGTCTGTTAGTTGAGAAGACTTCCCTGAAGCTCCGCCCGGAGGTCAGGAGTCAAAACGCTGCCCGCACGGTCGACGAGCAGAGCCATCTCGTAGCCCACGAGACCGATGTCGGCCTCCGGGTGGGACAGCACGGCCAGCGAGGAGCCGTCCGAGATCGACATGATGAAGAGGAAGCCGCGCTCCATCTCCACGACGGTCTGGTTGACCGCACCGCCCTCGAAGATCCGGGACGCGCCCGCGGTCAGCGAGGTCAGTCCGGAGGCGACGGCCGCCAGCTGGTCGGCGCGGTCCCGGGGGAAACCCTCGGACATCGCCAGCAGGAGTCCGTCGGCGGAGACCACCACCGTGTGGGACACCCCGGGGGTGTTGTCCACGAAGTTGGTGATCAACCAGTTCAGATTCTGCGCCGCCTGGCTCATGCTCACACTAACGCTCCTGGTTGTAGGTACTGCCCGGGCCGAGGCCCGATCCGTTCGTGTCCGTTCCCGCGCTGCGTCCCTGCTGGACACCGCGACGCAGGTTGCTCAACCTGCCCCGCACGTCCTCAGGGGCGCGGGAGACCTGGGGGCCGCCCTGCGGGGTCTGCTCCGCCGTGCCCTCGACCAGATTGGCCTTCGGGACCCGCTTCGGAAGACCGGAGGAGGTGACCCCGCCCGCCTTCGGGTCGCGGAGCTTCTCGGCCCGCTGCCAGCGCTCGTCGTTCGTCGAGCGCCATTCGTCGGAACCGTCGGCTTGGTTCTGCTGCACCGGCGCCGGCTGCTGGACCGGCTGCTGCGCCTGAGCGGCGGTGCTGCCACGGCGCGGCAGACCGGCATCGGTCAGGGCATGACCGGCGTCCGGGGTGGGGTTCGGCGTCGGACCCGGACGGTCGAAGCCTACGCGCTCAGGAGCCGGTTCGGGAGCGATGGGAGCAGATTCCGCTTGTACTCCGTACTGCTGTTCGTAGCCGCCCTGGTACGCACCCTGATCCGCCCACTCGCCCTGGTGTTCCTGGGGCTGGTACGCGTTGTCGTACTGCGCCTGGCCGTTGTCATGACCCTGGTAAGCGGCTTCCGCATAGTTCGGCTCGGAGTACCCGTCGGCGGGCTGGCCGTAGCCGTCGTAGCCCTGCTGCGGATAGTCGTAGGCGTCGTGCTGCGGAGCCTGCCGGCCGAAGTCGGACGCGTACTCCTGGCCGTACTCCTGCTCCTGGCCGTACTCCTGGTCCTGCGCGTACTCCTGCTCGTGCTGCCCGTACGGCTGCTGCGAGGGGTCGACCTCGTCCCGGAACAGCGGACGCTCACCGCCCTGCGCCTGCGCCTCCAGGGCCGCCCGGCGCTCCTCGCGCATCAGCGAACGGTTCACCGGGTCGAGCTGCCGGTCGTCCCCCTGCTGCTCGTAGCGGGAGTCGTCGAAGCCGAGCTCGGCCGCGGTCCGCATCGGCTGCTGCACCGGCTCGAAGGCGTGCTGCTGCTGTTGCGGGATGATCTGCGAGACCGTGAAGTCGTTCTCCGGCAGCTGCTCGCCACCACCACCGTGGGTGATCGCGTCCGGCAGCATGACCAGCGAGGTCGTACCGGCCTGCTCGCCCGAGGGGCGGAGCTGGACCCGGATGCCGTGCCGGTCGGCCAGCCGGCCGACCACGAACAGGCCCATGCGCTGCGAGACGGCGGCGTCCACGGTCGGCGGGTTGGCCAGCTTGTGGTTGATGTCCGCGAAGTCCTCAGCGGTCAGACCGATGCCCTTGTCGTGGATCTCGACCATCACGCGGCCGTCGGGCAGCCGGGTCGCGGTGACGCGGACCTTGGTCTGCGGGGAGGAGAACGTGGTGGCGTTCTCAAGGAGCTCGGCGAGCAGGTGCACGAGGTCGGTCACGGCCTGGCCGTGGATCTCGGCCTCCGGGACACCGGCGAGCTCGATGCGCTCGTACTGCTCCACCTCGGAGGAGGCGGCGCGCATGACGTCGACCAGCGGGACCGGCTGGTCCCAGCGGCGGCCGGGCTCCTCGCCGGCGAGGACCAGGAGGTTCTCGCCGTTGCGGCGCATACGGGTGGCCAGGTGGTCCAGCTTGAAGAGGTTCTCCAGCTGGTCCGGGTCGGCCTCGTTGTTCTCCAGGTCGGTGATGAGGGTCAGCTGGCCCTCGATCAGCGACTGGTTGCGGCGCGAGAGGTTGGTGAAGATCGCGTTGACGTTGCCCCGCAGCATGGCCTGCTCGGCGGCGAGCCGGACGGCCTCGCGGTGGACCTGGTCGAACGCGCGGGCGACCTCGCCGATCTCGTCCTGGGAGTCGATCGGGATGGGCTGGACGCGGGTGTCGACCCGGCCCGGCTCGGTACGGGAGAGCTGGTCGACGAGCATCGGCAGACGCTGCTCGGCGATGGCGAAGGCGGCGGTGCGCAGCTCGCGCATCGACCGGCTCATCTGGCGGGCCATCATCCCGGCCAGGATGAAGGCGGTGAGGAGCGCGATGACGACGATGCCACCGTTGACGTAGGCGTCCGTCTGGGCGTCCGAGGAGATGTTCGCCGCCTCGGTCACGGCCTTGTCGACGAGCTCCTTCTCGACCGTCGTGTAGCCGTCGAACTTGCCGGTGGCGACGGCCATCCAGGTCTCGGGCGTGATGCCCTTCTGCTTCAGATCGGCGATCGCCTCGGCGTCCTTGGCCGAACCGATCTCCTTGACCACGCCGGTGAAGACGGAGCCGTCGGGCCCCTTGGGCAGGGTGATCCCCGCCGCCTGCATCTTCTCCGCGCCGTCCTTGGCCTTCTCCGTCATGACCTGCCGCAGCCGGTCGACGTCGGCCTGGGTGCCACCGGAGTTGTACTCGCCGAGGGCGATCTGCTCCAGGTAGTTGTACGAGTTGAACGCCACGGACTGCTGGGCGAAGACCTCGTCCTTCTGGCTGGGCCGGACGAGGAGCTGGATGCCGATCGAGCGCTGAAGCGACTCGGCCGCCTTGGCGAGCTGGATGGCGTAGAGCGTCCGGCCGTAGGCGGTGACGTTGCCCGTGCCGAGCCCGAGCTCGTTGGAGAACTCCATCAGGAAGTGCTGGACGCCCGTGTACCCGAGCTGGGTGTTCACGGGGTCCAGGGCCCGGGTGTACGCGCCCTGGCGGAGCTTCTCGAGCTTGGGCTCCTCGTCCCTGAACAGCTTCAGGCGGCGCTCCAGGCCCTCGCCCTCGGGCATGCTCGTGACGGCCTGGTCGAACTTGACCTTGGCGGCGTCGGTGGCGGCGTACGCCTTCGTGACCTCGTCGCTCTTGCGGTCCTCGGCCGACTTGGCCGTGAGCAGGGGAGCGGCGGTGAGGTCACGCTCGTTGAGCAGTGCCTGGCTGTACTCCGAGGCGGCGCGCACGATCAGCGCCGTCTTCTCGGCGTTCTGCGCCTCCTGCCAGGTGTCGATCGACCCCTTCACCTGGAAGCCGCCCATGACGAGGCCGACCAGCACGGGTATGAGGAGGATCGCGTTCAGCCTGGTCGGTACTCGCCAGTTACGCGGGGACAGCTTGCTCTGGCTGCCCTTGCCGTTGCCGGCCTGGGGCGTCACCGGCGGCTCAGCGGGCGACGCCACCATGCGTGCCGGCGGCGTGAAGTTGCCTCGCGCCTGCTGCTCCGCGGAGCTTTCCTTGCTTCGCCTCACTCGACCAACAACCTCTCGGCGTCGGCACCTACGTTGTGCCGGTGTTTCGTTCAGGGCCGTACTACTCGGGAGTTCATGAATTGCAGCACGTGAAGGGGGTCCCTTCCAAACAGCCCTGAGCGCCCGCTTTTACCGATCCAGGCCCGAGATAAAACGGGCATAAAGAACGAGCCCCGCCAAATGGCGAGGCTCATGTGAGCGCAGCGGTACCGATCGGATGCGTCGGGTGTCCGTGGAGCCACAATTCTCATTCGAAACGTTATGAACACGGGGGCGGGCCGTGTCGAAGGACACAGACCGCCCCTCAAGGGGCGTACGACAACTTCCGTACGCGTCCGCCTACTTGAGTCGTGCCATCAGCGCATGCTCCACAAGCGTGATCAAAGCGCTCTTGGCGTCCGCGCGATGGCGGGCGTCGGTGGTGATGATCGGAGTGCCGGGACCGATCTGAAGGGCCTCACGGACCTCGTCGGGGGAGTACGGCTGATGCCCCTCGAACCCGTTCAGCGCGATGACGAACGGCAGACCGCTGTTCTCGAAGTAGTCGACCGCCGGGAAGCAGTCGGCGAGACGGCGCGTGTCCACGAGTACGACGGCGCCGATGGCACCGCGGACCAGGTCGTCCCACATGAACCAGAAGCGGTCCTGACCGGGTGTACCGAAGAGGTACAGGATCAGGTCCTGGTCCAGGGTGATACGGCCGAAGTCCATCGCCACCGTCGTGGTGGTCTTGTCGCCGGTGTGCGTCAGATCGTCGATCCCGGCCGAGGCCGAGGTCATCACGGCCTCGGTGCGCAGCGGGTTGATCTCCGAGACGGCGCCGACGAACGTGGTCTTGCCCACGCCGAAGCCACCCGCCACCACGATCTTCGCGCTGGTGGTCGACCTGGCCGCGCCGCCGCCGCTAGAGCTTGCGAAGTCCACTGAGCACCCTTTCGAGCAGTGTCACGTCCGGCGTACCGCCGGCCTCTCCGTTGCCCGGCTGGTGGATCGCCACCATGCCCGCCTCCGCCAGGTCGGCGACGAGGATCCGGGCGACGCCGAGCGGCATCGACAGCAGCGCCGAGACCTCGGCCACCGACTTGACCTCTCGGCACAGGTGGCAGATCCGCTGGTGCTCGGGGAGCAGGGTCGCGAGGTGTGCCGGGTCGGCCGTGGTGCTGACCAGGGCCTCTATGGCGAGCTGGTAGCGCGGCCGGGTCCGGCCGCCGGTCATCGCGTACGGACGCACCAGCGGCTGGTCGCCTTCATCTCCGTACGACGCGTCGAGTGAGGCGCCGTACGGATCGTGAGAGGCGGGGGGCGGGGTCATGAATCCTCCGGGCGTGACGGCAGGGATTCAACTGCCGTCTGATGGGGCCGGTGGGGGGCCGGATGGGGCGGCCGGACGGTGTGTGATCCCAGGGTGGCACGGAGGGGCGTGCCACCCTGTCGGTGCGTCTAGTGCAGAAGGCTTCCCTGGAGCTCGGCACGGAGATCCGGGGTGAGGACGCTGCCGGCCCGGTCGACCAGCAGCGTCATCTCGTAGCCCACGAGGCCGATGTCGCACTCCGGGTGCGCGAGCACGGCCAGTGAGGAACCGTCGGAGACGGACATCAGGAAGAGGAAGCCGCGCTCCATCTCCACGACCGTCTGCGCGACAGGACCGCCCTCGAAGATGCGGGACGCGCCCGCGGTCAGCGAGGTCAGTCCGGACGCGACCGCCGCCAGCTGGTCGGCGCGGTCGCGGGGGAAACCTTCCGACATGGCCAGCAGCAGGCCGTCGGCGGAGACCACCACCGTGTGGGACACCCCGGGGGTGTTGTCCACGAAGTTGGTGATCAACCAGTTCAGATTCTGCGCCGCCTGGCTCATCGCGCTCAACTAACGCTCCTGCTGGTGGGTCGGGCCGAGGTGGAAGCTACCCGTGGTCGAGTTGCCCGCCTGGCGGCCCTGTTGGATACCGCGGCGCAGATTGGTGAGCCGGCCGCGGACGTCGTCGGGTGCACGCGAGACCTGAGGGCCGGCCGTGTGGGCCTGCTCCTGCGCGGTCCCGGGTACGAGGTTGGCCTTCGGAACCCGTCGCGGCAGTCCGGAGGTGGTGACACCGCCGGCCGCGGGCTTGCGGACCCGCTCGGCCTGGCGCACCAGCTCGTCGTTGGGCGAGGTCCGCCAGGAGGCGGGCCCGCCGGCCTGCTGGCCGCCGTCGCCGCCCTGTGCGGCGGGGCGCCGCGGGGCCGGGGACGCGGGCTGCTGAGGCACGGCCGGGGTCTGCATCGTCTGGTCGACGGCACCCCGTCCGTTGTCCTGCTGCTGACCCTGACCCTGACCGTGGAACCAGTTGGTCTCCAGCGTGTCGTACAGGGGGGTCCGGGCGTCGCTCGGGCCGCTCGCCGGAGGCAGGGCCTCGGGCTGGCGGGGCTGCTGCAACTGGGGCTGCTGAGGCTGCTGAGGCAGGTTTCCGGCCGGGCGGGGCGCACCGTAGTCGCTTCCGCCGCGCTGGCGCTGGGCCGGGGGCTGCTGCGGCTGGTACCCCTGCGGGGCCTGGGCCTGCTGGGGCGCCTGCTGCGGCTGTCCGAAGTCCGGGCGCGGGAACTGCGCGGTGGACGCCGGGTCCTGCGCGGCCTGCGGCTGGTACGCCTGCGGAGCCTGCTGGGGCCTCTGCTGCGGCTGTCCGAAGTCCGGGCGCGGGAACTGACCGGTGGAACCGGGGCCCTGAGGAGCCGTCGGACGGGCGTACTGACCCGTGGTCTCCGGCTCCTCGTGACCGCGCGGCGCGTCCAGCGGCGACATCTCCTGCTGCGGGCGGCGGACCGGCTGCGCCTGGTCGTTGCCCCAGCTGGTGGTCTGCGGACGCTGCTGCTGCGGGGCGCCGCCGGGCAGCTCGGCGCGCGGGACGCCGTTCTGACCGGGGCGGCCGCCCTGCGGCGCCTGGTTGCCCTGGCCCTGCTGCGGCTGGGGAGCCTGGGCCTGGTTGCCCTGGTTGCCCTGGTTGCCCTGGGCGTTCTGGCCCTGGTTGCCCTGGCCGCCCCAGACATCCGTACGGGACGGAATGGCGCTCTGCGCACCGCCGAACCCACCGGCGCCGAGCCCCGGACGCTGCGGCTCCTGGGAGACCTGCGGCATCTGCGAGGTCTGCTGACCCTGCGAGTGCGACTGCGGCTGCTGCGGAGCGCCCTGACCCGGGGCCTGGCCCTGCGGACCGTTCGCGCGCGGTCCGCCGTCCCGGCCGGGCAGTGCGGCACGCGGGCCGCTGCCCGCACCGACCTGACCGCGGGCGGCACCCGCACCGGCGCCGAGCCGGCCGGCCGACGCCGACGGCGCGCCACCCATGCCCGGCCGGCCGGCCGAGCCGAGACCACCGGCCGCACCCGGACCACCGGTCAGGCGGCCACCGGGAGCGGAGGGACCCTGCGGCATCGCACCCTGGCCGCCGGGGCCCTGCTTGGGCGCGGGCTTCTTGCCGCCGTGGGCGACGTCGACGGGGAGCATGACGAGCGCGGTGGTGCCGCCGGAGTCCGACGGGCGCAGCTGGATCCGGATGCCGTGTCGCAGGGACAGGCGGCCGACCACGAACAGACCCATGCGGCGGGAGACGGAGACGTCCACGGTCGGCGGCGAGGCGAGCCGCTCGTTGATCGCGGCGAGGTCCTCGGGGGAGAGGCCGATGCCGGTGTCGTGGATCTCGACGAGGACGCGGCCGTCGGGCAGCGCGTGACCGGTGACGCGGACCTTGGTCTGCGGCGAGGAGAACGAGGTGGCGTTCTCCAGCAGCTCGGCGAGGAGGTGCACGAGGTCGTTGACGACGCGGCCGGCGACCTCGGTCGCCGGGACGGCGGCCAGCTCGATGCGCTCGTACTGCTCCACCTCGGAGGCGGCGGCGCGGAGCACGTCGACCAGCGGGACCGGACGGGTCCAGCGACGGCCGGGCTCCTCACCGGCGAGGACGAGGAGGTTCTCACCGTTACGCCGCATGCGGGTGGCGAGGTGGTCGAGCTTGAAGAGCGAGGACAGCTGGTCCGGGTCGGCCTCGCGGGACTCCAGCTCGGAGATGAGCGAGAGCTGACGCTGGATAAGACCCTGGGAGCGGCGCGAGAGGTTGGTGAACATCGCGTTGACGTTGCCCCGCAGCAGGGCCTGCTCGGCGGCGAGGCGGACCGCCTCGCGGTGCACGTCGTCGAAGGCCGCGGCCACCTGGCCGATCTCGTCCCGGGAGTGCACACCGACGGACTCGACGGAGGTGTCGACGTCCTGCGGGTCGGCCTCGGAGAGCTGCTTGACGAGCTCGGGCAGACGGTCCTGGGCGACCTTGGTCGCGGTGTCCTGGAGCCGGCGCAGCGAGCGGATCATGGACCGGGCCACGACGAAGGCGCCGATGAGCGAGACGCCGAGGACGAGGAGGATCAGCGCACCGTTGATGATGGCCTCGCGCTGCGACTCCGCGCGCAGCTCACGGGCCTTGGTCTCCATCTGGCCGAGGAGGCTCTCCTCGATGACGTTCATGGCCTGGAGCTTGGTGCCGTACTCGTCGGTGAAGTTCAGGTGACCGCGGGGAGTGCGGCTGGCCATGCCGGTGTCGTTGCTCAGCACCCGGTCCGCGTACTTGTCGGCGGCCTCGATGGAGGGGTTGCCGGTGGAGAGCGAGGAGGTCAGCTCGGCGGCGTCGCCACCGGCCGACTCGTAGATGGTCTCGAAGGCCTTGAGCTCGACCTTCTCGCCCTGCTGGGCGGCGTAACCGTAGAGACGGTCGCCCTGCTCCAGCTTGCCCGCCCGGCTGTCGCCCGAGGGCAGCGCGGAGGCGATGATCGCCTGCTGGACGGAGGCGTACTCCTTGGCGGACGAGAACGCCGCGAGCGCGCGGGTGCGCTTGATCATCTCCGGGTTGCTGGTCGCCTGCGCCATGTCCTGGGAGAGGCTGAGCAGCGAGCGGATCAGACGGCTGTACGCCTCGACCGTCACCGAGTGGGAGACGCCCTGCTTGTACGCCTCCTGGCGGATGCCGCCGATCTGGACGACCTGGGACGCGATCTGGCTGACGTTCTGGCGGATGCTCTGCAGCGCCTCGTCGCCCTCGGTGGCGGGGATGTCCGCCGTGGCGTCCATGAACGCCTTCTGGGCGCGGTCCGTCGCCTTGCGCGGGTTGGCGACCTGGTAGTCACCGGCCGACTTCCCGTTGGCCAGCGGACCGGCGGACAGGTCACGCTCGGTCTGGAGGGCCTGGGCGAGGTCGGTCGCCTCCTGGGTCAGCTTGGTGAGCAGCTGCATGTGGTCGAGCTGCTCCATGTCCTGGAGCGACTCGCTGATGCGGATGCCGCCGAGGCTGGTGGCCGCGACCACGGGGAGGGTCAGCAGGGCGACCAGACGCGTCGAGATGCGCCAGTTGCGCAGGGCTATTCGCGGCCCGACCTCGTTCTCGGCCCTGGGCTTCTTCGCGGCGTCGGTGGACTCGGTGGCAGAGGTCGTCGCGCCGGAGCGCGCGGAGCCGTCACCGCCCTCACCCGCCGGACCCTGGCCCGGCTTCTGGGCGTGCTGGGCCGAGGAACCGCGGTCGGTCCCGGCGCGAGGCTCCTGCTCCGCGGCAGCGTTGCTGCCATCCCTCTTGAATCGTCCCTGCACTAGCGTCGCAA
Organism: Streptomyces sp. NPDC046712; assembly: GCF_040645695.1. NCBI lineage: Bacteria > Bacillati > Actinomycetota > Actinomycetes > Kitasatosporales > Streptomycetaceae > Streptomyces > Streptomyces sp. NPDC046712. The sequence continues at coordinate 80,594 of NZ_JBEYYW010000005.1, forward strand.
CCTCTGGACCAGGCGTCCTTCCGCGTGAACGGAGAAGACGGTGTCGGCGTCTCGGGACGCGATTGCGCCCCATGGTGGTCGTCGATGACCGGCGCAGTTCCCCCTTCCCCGCCGCTCACCCGGCGCTGCGTTGCGCCCCCTGCGCGCCGGCTTGAAACCCGCGGCGGTGCGTGGAATTCCAGCACAGTGCCGGATCTCCAACAAGGGCCGCGTGTCGGGCATCGGGTGGCATAACAACGCGTGAACATCGTGTCACCCCACGTAGAAGATGATCATGGAGGAATCGGACTTATTAATCCCAAAGAGTCACGTGGGGCGAGTGTCCCAGTCGCGATGATCAGGAGCGGAATGGTTCGTTCAGTGGCGCAATGTCCGTTTCCGTGACCCTGCACCGCGGTCCGTAATGCCGGAATTATCCGTCCGGTGGTGAGCAAACTCACACCTAGATCGTTGTCTTCCCCATGCATTCGAAGGGAATTGCACGTTTAGCCTGACGCTTTACACGACTCCCCGTTCTGTAGAGGCTCGCGAAAACATGAAGACGACGATGCTGCTCCGCTCCACGGCCAACCCCCGCCGCACCACGCTCGCCCACCTCGAGGACGCCGAGCAGCTCGGTCGGGGCGTGCAGCCGGAGCACGCCGCCGAGCTCCCCACGCAGACGGCCAACCCCCGTCGTACGGTCCTCATGACCGTCCCCGAGGCGCCGCAGCCCGCACAGTAATACGGCAGGAGCCGCCCCTCACCGCGTTAGCCTGGACCGTCAGACTCCAGCCAGTACAAGTGAGGGGCGACAGCACTCGTGCGCATCGCCAGATTCTCCATCGACGGCAATGTCGCCTTCGGCGCCGTCGAGGGCGAGGGAACCGTCGAGTCCGGCGGCCTGGTCCTCGACATCATCAAGGGCATCCCGTACACCGACTTCGAGCTGAGCGGCACCAAGGTCCCGCTGAGCAAGGTACGGCTCCTGCCGCCCGTGCTCCCGAACAAGGTCGTGGCCATCGGCCGCAACTACGCGGAGCACGCCGCCGAACTCGGCAACGAGGTCCCGGAGGTCCCCGTCGCCTTCTTCAAGCCGACCACCTCGGTGATCGGCCCCGGCGACGCCATCGAGTACCCCTCCTTCTCCAACGAGCTGCACCACGAGGCCGAACTGGCCGTGGTCATCGGCCGCATGTGCCGTGAAGTCCCCCGCGACCGCGTCAAGGACGTCATCTTCGGCTTCACGTGCGCCAACGACGTCACCGCCCGCGACGCGCAGGCGCGCGAGAAGCAGTGGGCCCGGGCCAAGGGCTTCGACACCAGCTGCCCGCTCGGCCCCTGGGTGGAGACGGGCCTGGACCTGGCCGCCGCGAGCGACCTCACCATCCAGGCGACCGTCAACGGCGAACAGCGCCAGCTCGGTCGCACCAGCGACATGATCCGCTCCATCGAGGACCTGGTCGTCCACATCACCGAGGCCATGACGCTGCTCCCGGGCGACGTCATCCTCACCGGCACCCCCGCCGGGGTCGGCCCCCTCAACGTCGGCGACGAGGTCGCCGTCACCATCGAAGGCATCGGCACTCTCACCAACAAGGTGATCAAGCGTGGCTAACGCGAACGTCCGCGTACGTTTCTGTCCCTCCCCGACCGGCAACCCCCACGTGGGCCTGGTCCGCACCGCCCTCTTCAACTGGGCCTTCGCCCGGCACAACCAGGGCACCATGGTCTTCCGTATCGAGGACACCGACGCGGCCCGGGACTCCGAGGAGTCGTACAACCAGCTGCTCGACTCGATGCGCTGGCTGGGTCTCGACTGGGACGAGGGCCCCGAGATCGGCGGCCCCCACGAGCCGTACCGCCAGTCGCAGCGGATGGACATCTACAAGGACGTCGCCGAGAAGCTGCTCGCCGGAGGCCACGCCTACCACTGCTTCTGCACGGCCGTGGAGCTCGAGGCCCGACGTGACGCGGCGCGGCTGGCCGGCAAGCCCTCCGGCTACGACGGCACCTGCCGCAACCTGAGCGCCGAGCGCATCGAGCGCTACCGGGCCGAGGGCCGGGAGTCGATCGTCCGCTTCAAGATGCCCGACGAGCCGATCACCTTCACCGACCTGGTCCGCGGCGAGCTCACCTTCACCCCGGACAACGTCCCGGACTACGGCATCGTGCGCGCCAACGGCGCCCCGCTGTACACCCTGGTCAACCCGGTCGACGACGCCCTGATGGAGATCACCCACGTCCTGCGCGGCGAGGACCTGCTCTCCTCCACCCCGCGCCAGATCGCGCTCTACAAGGCGCTGATCGAGCTGGGCGTCGCCAAGGAGATCCCGGCCTTCGGTCACCTGCCGTACGTGATGGGCGAGGGCAACAAGAAGCTCTCCAAGCGCGACCCGCAGGCCTCCCTCAACCTCTACCGGGAGCGCGGCTTCCTGCGCGAGGGCCTCCTGAACTACCTCTCCCTCCTGGGCTGGTCGTTCTCGGCGGACGAGGACATCTTCACCATCGAGCAGATGGTCGAGAAGTTCGACATCGCGGACGTCAACGCCAATCCGGCGCGCTTCGACCTGAAGAAGGCCGAGTCGATCAACGCCGACCACATCCGCATGCTGGACGTGAAGGCGTTCGCCGCGGCCTGCGAGCCCTGGCTGCGGGCCCCGCACGCCAACTGGGCGCCCGAGGACTTCGACAGCGCCGCCTGGGAGGCCATCGCGCCGCACGCCCAGACCCGGCTCACCGTCCTCTCGGACATCACGGCCAACGTGGACTTCCTCTTCCTGCCCGAGCCGGTCTTCGACCAGCCCTCGTGGGACAAGGCGATGAAGGGCGAGCCGGCCGCGCTGCTCACCACCGCGCGCGGCAAGCTGGAGACCGCCGACTGGAGTGACCCCGAGTCCCTCAAGAGCGCTGTCCTGGCCGCCGGTGAGGAGCACGGCCTGAAGCTCGGCAAGGCCCAGGCCCCGGTCCGCGTCGCGGTCACCGGTCGCACGGTCGGCCTGCCGCTCTTCGAGTCGCTGGAGATCCTGGGCAAGGAGAAGACCCTCGCCCGCATCGACGCGGCGCTGGCGAAGCTGGCGGGCTGAGCCCTTCGCACACGTCCCGTGGGGCGGTGGTCGGACTTTCCGGCCGCCGCCCCACGGCGTTGTCGCACCCCCTGGCTAGGGTCGGTCCCGTCGAGCCCTACCGCGAAAGGCCCCTGCCGTGCCGATGACCGCCCGCGACTACGCCCGGATCTTCACCCCGGGCACCTCCTTCTCGTACGAGGACGGCCTCGCCGGGACGATCTCCGTGGTCGAGGTCGGCGAACTGGCCCTGCCCACCGGCCGCGTCGTCGCCTGCGACCCCTTCGTGTACCTGGGGAGCGGCGAGACAGAGCCCTTCACCGCCGAGGTGCCTCCTGGCCGGTACGCGGTGCAGGCGGCCGTCGCCACGCTCGTACGCCCCGGAGCGGAGCCCGGCCCACACCCGCACACCCGGGTCGCCGCCGTCCGCCTCACCGTCCGTGACGCTCCTGCCGTCTCCTGGGAACTCGCCCTTCTCCCCGGCCAGGACATCGCCGAACTCGGCGAGGACGAGTTCTACGGCTACGGCGTGGACGCCGGGACCGGCTGCTTCTACGACGCCTCGGCCGACGGCGCCTTCCCCGGCACCGAGGACGAGGAAGGCGCCGTGTGGGCGGCGATGGAGACCGTCGGCCACGGGCCCGGGGTTTTCATGGCCGAGGGCGAGAACAGCCACAACCTGGCCGGCTTCACCTCCGGCTGGGGCGACGGCGCCTATCCGACGTGGATCGGCCGGGGCGCCGACGGCGCGCTCACCTGCTTCGTCACCGACTTCTTCGTCGTCCCCGCGGACCGGATCGACCGCGTCTGACCGGGGCGCGGGGGTACGGTCGAGCCATGGCCATACGCGCCGTCCTGTGGGACATCGACGACACCCTCTTCGACTACGCCCGCGCCGACACGGCCGCCCTGGGCGCCCACCTGTCCGTCGAGGGGCTGATCGACCGCTACCGCACCGTCGAGGAGGCGCTGGCGCGGTGGAAGGAGCTCACCGTCGTCCACTGGAGGCGCTTCGAGGCCGGCGGGGTGGACTTCCAGGACCAGCGGCGTGAGCGGGTGCGCGACTTCCTCGCCGCGCCGGGGCTCACCGACGCCGAGGCGGACGACTGGTTCGAGCGGTACATCGCGCACTACGAGGCCGCCTGGGAGCTCTTCCCCGACGCCCTGCCCGTCCTCGACGTCCTGGCCCGTGACTACCGTCACGCCGTCCTGTCGAACTCCAGCATCCACAACCAGGACCGCAAGCTGCGCGTCCTCGGCGTACGGGACCGCTTCGAGGCCGTCGTCTGTGCCGCGGAGCTCGGGTTCGCCAAACCGGCCGCCGAGGCCTTCCATGCCGCCTGTGCCGCCCTCGGGCTGGCTCCGGAGGAGGTGGCGTACGTCGGCGACCAGCCGGACATCGACGCCCGCGGGGCGGCCGAGGCGGGGCTCAGCGGGATCTGGCTGGACCGCGCCGGCACCGGCGGGCGACCCGAGCTGACCCGCATCACGGACCTCCACCAGCTCCCCGGTCTGCTGCGCGGGGATACCCGTTTTGGAGCGCCGGACACCTTCGGGTAATGTTCTTCCTGCGCCGAGGGGAGCAAGCCGAAAGGCCGAAACCCCCGGAGCACAACCCGAACAAGATCCCCCTCGACGGGGATCGAGTTTTGGTGGCCTATGGTGTAATTGGCAGCACGACTGATTCTGGTTCAGTTAGTCTAGGTTCGAGTCCTGGTAGGCCAGCTCGCAGAGCTCATCTGCATGTACGCGGATCTCATCCGCAAAGCCCCCGTTGTGTAGCGGCCTAGCACGCTGCCCTCTCAAGGCAGTAGCGCCGGTTCGAATCCGGTCGGGGGTACAGATCCATCCTGCGGATCACCAGGGTCGCTCCCGGTGAACACGCGGTGACATCACCCGGCACTCTGGTGCCGGGTGGGATCGCTAGGGCCCCCGTTGTGTAGCGGCCTAGCACGCCGCCCTCTCAAGGCGGTAGCGCCGGTTCGAATCCGGTCGGGGGTACCAACTGGTCTAAACCACCAGTGGCCTATGGTGTAATTGGCAGCACGACTGATTCTGGTTCAGTTAGTCTAGGTTCGAGTCCTGGTAGGCCAGCGTAGTAACATCATGCGACTCCGTCGCGTGGTCATTGATCTTGCCCCCGTTGTGTAGCGGCCTAGCACGCCGCCCTCTCAAGGCGGTAGCGCCGGTTCGAATCCGGTCGGGGGTACGCATAGAGGAAGCCCTTCCCTTCGGGGGAGGGCTTCTTCGCTGTTCGGGCACGCACGCACAACTCCGGCCCACCGCTGCGGCGTTGAAGCGGTGGGCCGGATTCGTGCAGGAGGGACGGAGAGGATCAGCCGTTGCGGCGAAGCGCCTCGGAGAGGCGGGCGGCGGCGTCGATGACCGCCTGGGCGTGCATGCGGCCAGGGTGGCGCGTCAGGCGCTCGATCGGCCCGGAGACCGACACGGCGGCCACCACGCGGTTCGACGGGCCACGTACGGGCGCGGAGACGGACGCCACGCCCGGCTCCCGCTCGCCGATCGACTGCGCCCAGCCGCGGCGCCGTACGCCCGACAGCGCGGTCGCCGTGAAGCGGGCGCCCTGAAGGCCGCGGTGGAGCCGCTCGGGCTCCTCCCAGGCCATCAGGATCTGCGCCGAGGAGCCGGCCTTCATGGTCAGCGTGGAGCCGACCGGGACCGTGTCCCGAAGGCCGGACAGCCGCTCGGCGGCCGCCACGCAGATGCGCATGTCTCCCTGGCGTCGGTAGAGCTGGGCGCTCTCGCCGGTGACATCGCGCAGATGCGTCAGTACGGGGCCCGCGGTGGCGAGCAGGCGGTCCTCACCGGCCGCGGCGGCGAGCTCCGCCAGGCGCGGTCCGAGGATGAACCGGCCCTGCATGTCGCGAGCCACCATCCGGTGGTGTTCCAGTGCCACGGCGAGGCGATGTGCCGTGGGTCGTGCGAGTCCCGTCGCCGCGACCAGACCTGCGAGGGTGGCCGGACCGGACTCCAGGGCGCTCAGGACAAGGGCTGCCTTGTCGAGAACGCCCACGCCGCTAGAGTTGTCCATGCAACGATATTCACGTCTCACTCTGTGAAACGCAAGTTCAATTTTCCTGGGATCTTGCGACCCTGGTGAGGCGGCCGCACAACGGCTCGCGAAACGGGTCTCTAGTTGTGTCGGCGATCACGTCGGCCGGAGGGAAAGCGATGGGTAGGACACTCGCGGAGAAGGTCTGGGACGACCACGTCGTCCGGCGCGCCGAGGGCGAGCCCGACCTCCTCTTCATCGATCTGCACCTGCTGCACGAGGTGACCAGCCCCCAGGCGTTCGACGGCCTGCGTCAGAACGGCCGGCAGGTGCGGCGCCTCGACCTCACCATCGCCACCGAGGACCACAACACCCCGACCCTCGACATCGACAAGCCGATCGCGGATCCGGTCTCCCGCGCCCAGTTGGAGACCCTGCGCAAGAACTGCGCCGAGTTCGGTGTACGGCTGCACCCGCTGGGCGACGTCGAGCAGGGCGTTGTCCACGTCGTGGGCCCGCAGCTGGGTCTGACCCAGCCCGGCACCACCGTCGTCTGCGGCGACTCGCACACCTCCACGCACGGCGCGTTCGGCGCGCTGGCGTTCGGCATCGGCACCAGCCAGGTCGAGCACGTCCTGGCGACCCAGACGCTGCCGCTGGCCCGCCCCAAGACCATGGCGATCACCGTCGACGGCGAGCTGCCCGAGGACGTCACCGCCAAGGACCTGATCCTGGCGATCATCGCGAAGATCGGCACCGGCGGCGGTCAGGGCTACATCCTGGAGTACCGCGGCTCCGCCATCGAGAAGCTCTCGATGGAGGCCCGGATGACCATCTGCAACATGTCGATCGAGGCCGGTGCCCGCGCGGGCATGATCGCCCCCGACGAGACCACCTTCGCGTACCTGAAGGGCCGCGCCCACGCCCCCGAGGGCGAGGACTGGGACGCCGCCGTCGCGTACTGGAAGACCCTGAAGTCGGACGAGGACGCCGTCTTCGACGCCGAGGTCGTCATCGACGCCGCCGCGCTGGCGCCGTTCGTCACCTGGGGCACCAACCCCGGCCAGGGCGCGCCGCTTTCGGCGAACGTCCCCGACCCGGCTTCGTACGAAGACGCTTCGGAGCGCCTGGCCGCCGAAAAGGCCCTGGAGTACATGGGGTTGACCGCCGGGCAGCCGCTGCGGGACATCAAGGTCGACACCGTCTTCGTAGGCTCCTGCACCAACGGCCGCATCGAGGACCTGCGCAACGCCGCCGCCCTGCTGGAGGGCCGCAAGGTCGCCGAGGGCGTCCGGATGCTGGTCGTCCCCGGCTCGGTCCGGGTGGCCCTGCAGGCCGTCGAGGAGGGCCTGGACAAGGTCTTCAAGGAGTCCGGCGCCGAATGGCGGCATGCGGGCTGCTCGATGTGCCTGGGCATGAACCCCGACCAACTGGCGCCCGGTGAGCGCTCCGCGTCCACCTCCAACCGCAACTTCGAGGGCCGGCAGGGCAAGGGCGGTCGGACCCACCTGGTCTCCCCCCAGGTCGCCGCCGCCACCGCCGTACTGGGCCACCTGGCCTCCCCGGCCGATCTGTCCGACGTCGCTACGCCCGCGGGGGTCTGAGGAACCATGGAAGCTTTCACCACGCACACCGGCCGGGCCGTCCCGCTGCGCCGCAGCAACGTCGACACCGACCAGATCATCCCCGCGCACTGGCTGAAGAAGGTCACCCGCGACGGCTTCGAGGACGGGCTGTTCGAGGCCTGGCGCAAGGACTCCGAGTTCGTGCTCAACCGCCCTGAGCGGCAGGGCGCCACGGTCCTGGTGGCCGGCCCCGACTTCGGCACCGGCTCCTCCCGTGAGCACGCCGTCTGGGCGCTGCAGAACTACGGCTTCAAGACCGTCATCTCCTCCCGGTTCGCCGACATCTTCCGCGGCAACTCGCTGAAGAACGGCCTGCTGACCGTCGTCCTGGACCAGAAGACCGTGGACGCGCTCTGGGAGCTGACCGAGGCCGACCCGACGGCCGAAATCACCGTTGACTTGGAGCGCCGCAAGGTGCTGGCGGCCGGGATCGACGCCGACTTCGAGCTCGACGAGAACGCCCGCTGGCGTCTGCTGAACGGCCTGGACGACATCAGCCTCACCCTTCAGAACGAAGCCGACATCGCGGCCTACGAGGCGGCAAGGCCGGCCTTCAAACCGCGTACAATTACGGCCTGAGCAGCGCTTTTCCATGACTGCGCCCCCCACCCTCCGGTGGGGGGCGCAGTCGCTTGTTGAGACCCTGTCGGGCGACAACTCGCCCTAGATGGCACAATCGGTGCATGGAACGCGACAGCCAACTCGAGCTCTACGAGGCAGTCGCCGCCCGATTGAAAGAAGCGCACACAAGAGTGCGTGAACTGCAAGTCCCGGAGGGCGTAAGGATGGCGCTGTCCCGGAAGCTGCTGGTCGTCACGGCAGCGGCGAAGCACGATCTCGCGGACGCGGCAGCGCGTCTCGACCGGTTGATGAAGGACCTCGATGAGGGCCGATTCCCTGAAGACGACTGACACCAGGAACTCCGCAACGGCACTTCCGCGTTGCGGCACTAGGGTGATTAGCCCGTTTCGTGTTTGATTTGCGGTATATACATGCCTAACGTGCGAAAAAGCTTGAACACTTTCGTTCTGGCAATGTCTCCGAAGGGGAAGACGTGAACAAGGCGCAGCTCGTAGAAGCGATTGCCGACAAGCTCGGCGGCCGTCAGCAGGCCGCGGACGCTGTCGACGCGGTGCTGGACGCGATCGTGCGTGCCGTGGTCGGCGGGGACCGGGTTTCGGTCACCGGCTTCGGCTCGTTCGAGAAGGTCGACCGTCCGGCCCGGTACGCCCGCAACCCGCAGACGGGTGAGCGCGTGCGGGTCAAGAAGACCTCGGTGCCGCGCTTCCGTGCGGGTCAGGGCTTCAAGGACCTGGTCAGCGGCTCGAAGAAGCTCCCCAAGGGAGGCGAGGTCTCCGTCAAGAAGGCGCCCAAGGGCAGCCTGACCGGCGGTGCTTCCGCGACCGTGAAGAAGGCCGCGGCCAAGAAGGCCACCACCGCCAAGAAGGCCGCGGCCAAGAAGGCCGCGCCGGCGAAGAAGGTCACCGCGAAGAAGGTCACGGCGAAGAAGGCGCCCGCCAAGAAGACCACCGCGGCGGCCAAGAAGACCACGGCGGCGGCCAAGAAGGCGGCCCCGGCGAAGAAGACCACGGCCGCGGCCAAGAAGACCGTCGCCAAGAAGACCGCGCCGGCGAAGAAGGCCACGGCGAAGAAGGCGCCCGCCAAGAAGACGACGGCGCGCAAGACCACCGCCAAGAAGACCGCCGCGAAGTAGGAGTAAGCGGCGCAGGGGCCAAGGGCAACTCACACGCCGGGCCGGGCTCCCCTCGGGGAGCCCGGCCCGCGGCGCGTTCACGCCCTGTTCGGCCCAGTGGCGGCCGTCCGGTGCGGTCGGTTCGCCGAGTTCAGAGGGTCTGCAGGGTCACCAGTGTGATGCGCAGCCCCGCGCCGCCCGTGCCGCCGGCCGCGGGTTCCGTCTCGATCCGCACCCGCTGCCCCGGACGCAGCAGCAACAACCCGCCCGCGTCGAAGGCCTCGGCCCCGAACTCCACCGGGGTGCCGTCGTCGAGCAGCACACTGCCGCTGCGGGTCTCGGGGTCGTACGTGTACGCGGTCGCCTGCATGGGCCGCAGCCTATCCGGCCGTGAGGTAGCGGTGGGCCGCCGTCCGCGGCCCGACACCGAGCGCCAGCGCGGCCGCCAGATCCTCGCCGGTGTCCACGTCCCGGCGTACGGAATCCACCCCGGTCAGCCGGATTTCCACCGCCCCCGAAGACAAATGCCGTCTCCGTGAAGCGCCCCCGAATGCAGGTGCCAATTCCACTCCCGGGCCGGCCGAGAGGAATGTCGTACCGATTTCGGCCGCATCCGCGAGAAATGTCCGGGGGAATTTCCCGGCGGCGTGGAGGACCCGGGCCAGTTCCCCGGGACGCAGGGCCGGCAGGTCCGCGTTGAGCGCCGCGACCCACGCGTCCGGCCGGGACTCCCGTACCGTCCGCGCCCCGTGCGCGAGCGCCGCGTTGAGCCCGGCGGCCGGGGAGTCGGGCACGACCCGCGCCCCGAGCGCAGCCAACGCCGCCGCTGCCACCGGATCATCCGTGACGACCGCCACATCCCGCACACGTCCGCATTCCAGCGCCGCGGCCACCGTGTCCTGCGCGAACGCCAGCGCGAACCGCGGGCGCAGCTGAGCCCCGGTGGCCGCGGCGAGCCTGCTCTTCGCCCGCGCAAGGGGCTTCAGGGGGACGATCAGGGACCAGCCGTCGTCCGGATCGGTGTTCATCGGGGCCCATTCTGGCCCGACACCCCCCGCGCGCGTCCGACGGGCCGGAGGGGCCGGTGCCCGGCGGCGGCGGGAGCCCGGGGCGTACGGTGTCCTCGACAGACCAGGAGCATGGGGCGACACTTGACCCCCTGCACGCCAGTCCCAGAGGAAGGTGCACGAGTGTCCCGCCGCAGAATCGGCTTCTGGTACCGCCTGGCGGCGGTCATCGCTAAACCGCCGCTGGTGGTTCTGTTCAAGCGGGACTGGCGCGGAACGGAACACATTCCGGCCGACGGCGGATTCATCACCGCCGTCAATCACAACTCGTATCTGGATCCGCTGTCCTACGCGCACTACCAGTACAACACCGGACGCGTACCGCGCTTCCTCGCCAAGGCCGGCCTCTTCAAGGGCTCGTTCGTCGGCACGATGCTGCGCGGCACCGGACAGATCCCCGTCTACCGCGAGACGACCAACGCCCTGGACGCCTTCCGCGCCGCCGTCGACGCCATCGAGCGCGGTGAATGCGTCGCCTTCTACCCCGAGGGCACCCTCACCCGCGACCCCGAGATGTGGCCCATGGCCGGCAAGACCGGCGCCGCCCGCGTCGCTCTGCTCACCAAGGCCCCGGTCATCCCGGTCGCCCAGTGGGGCGCCAACCTCGCGATGCCGCCGTACGCCAAGGAGAACAAGCTCCAGCTGTTCCCGCGCAAGACGCTGATCGTGCAGGCCGGCCCGCCCGTCGACCTCTCGCGCTTCTACGACCAGGAGCCGACGCCCGAGGTGCTGCGCGAGGCGACCGAGGTCATCATGGCCGCGATCACCGCGATCCTGGAGGACGTACGCGGCGAGAAGGCACCGGCCGAGCCGTACGACCACCGCAAGGCCCGTCTGGAACAGCGGCGCAAGGCCGCCGGGGAAGGTACGAAGTGACCAAGGTAGCCGTCTTCGGTACGGGATCGTGGGGCACCGCCTTCGCGATGGTGCTCGCCGACGCGGGCTGCGAGGTGACCCTCTGGGGCCGCCGCGCAGAACTCGTCGAGGCCATCAACACCACCCGTACCAACCCCGACTACTTCCCGGGCGTCGCGCTCCCTTCGGGTATCCGGGCCACCACCGACCCCGCCGAGGCCGCCCGCGACGCCGAGTTCACCGTCCTCGCCGTCCCCTCGCAGACCCTGCGCGCGAACCTCGCCGACTGGGCGCCGAAACTGGCCCCCGACACCGTTCTCGTCTCCCTGATGAAGGGCGTCGAACTCGGCACCGCCAAGCGCATGAGCGAGGTCATCGCCGAGGTCGCCGACGTGCCCGTCGCGCGCGTGGCCGTCGTCACCGGCCCCAACCTGGCTCCCGAGATCGCTGCCCGGCAGCCGGCCGCCGCCGTCGTCGCCTGCGCCGACGAAGCGGTCGCCCAGCGGCTCCAGACCGCCTGCATGACCCCGTACTTCCGCCCGTACACCAACACCGACGTCGTCGGCTGCGAACTCGGCGGCGCGGTCAAGAACGTCATCGGGCTCGCCGTCGGCATCGCCGACGGCATGGGGCTCGGCGACAACTCCAAGGCCACGCTGATCACCCGCGGCCTCGCCGAGACCACCCGGCTCGGCCTCGCCATGGGCGCCGACCCGCTCACCTTCTCCGGCCTCGCCGGCCTCGGCGACCTGGTGGCCACCTGCTCGTCGCCGCTCTCCCGGAACCACACCTTCGGCACCAACCTGGGCCGTGGGATGACGCTCCAGGAGACCATCGCCGCGACCAAGCAGACGGCCGAAGGCGTCAAGTCCTGCGAGTCCGTGCTCGATCTGGCCCGCCGCCACGGCGTCGACATGCCGATCACCGAGACGGTCGTCTCGATCGTCCACGAGGGCAAGCCGCCGATCGTCGCCCTCAAGGAACTGATGTCCCGCAGCGCCAAGTCCGAGCGCCGCTGACGGCGGCACGGGCACTCGCACTAGCCCGGACGCGCGCGGCGGGCCGGGGCTCTTAAGCGGAACGAACCCGCAAGGTACGCTCAACGCGTTATGAGCGAGAACACCCAGAGCCCCCGCAAGCCGCGCGTGGCCGTCGTCTTCGGCGGACGCAGCTCCGAGCACGCCATCTCCGTCGTCACGGCCGGCGCCGTCCTGCGCGCCATCGACCGGACCAAGTACGACGTGCTGCCCATCGGCATCACCACGGACGGGCGCTGGGCGCTGACCGCCGACGCCCCGGAGCGGATGGCCATCGCCGAGCGCTCCCTGCCGAACGTCGCCGACCTGACCGAGTCCGAGCAGGGCGGCGTCGTCCTCTCCGTCGACCCGGCCAACCGCGAGGTCGTGTACACCGAGCCCGGCTCCGTGCCCAAGGCGCTCGGCGAGGTCGACGTCGTCTTCCCGATGTTGCACGGCCCGTACGGCGAGGACGGCACCCTCCAGGGCCTCCTGGAGCTCTCCGGCGTCCCCTACGTCGGCGCGGGCGTCCTCGCCTCCGCCGTCGGCCAGGACAAGGAGTACATGAAGCGGGTGTTCACCTCCTTCGGGCTGCCCGTCGGCCCGTACGAGGTCATCCGCCCCCGCGAGTGGGAGCACAACCCCGCGGCCGCCCGCAAGAAGATCGTCGAGTTCGCCGCCGAACACGGCTGGCCGCTCTTCGTGAAGCCCGCCCGTGGCGGCTCCTCCATGGGCATCACCAAGGTCGACGACCTCTCCGGCCTGGACGAGGCCATCGAGGAGGCGCGGCGCCACGACCCCAAGATCCTCGTCGAGTCGCTGCTGCGCGGCCGCGAGATCGAGTGCGGCGTCCTGGAGTTCGAGGACGGCCCGCGCGCCAGCGTCCCGGCCGAGATCCCGCCCGTCACCGACCACGACTTCTACGACTTCGAGGCCAAGTACATCGACTCGGCGTCCGGGATCGTGCCCGCGCCGATCGGTGACGAGGCCACCGCTGAGGTCCAGCGGCTCGCGGTCGCCGCGTACGAGGCCGTGTCCTGCGAGGGGCTGGTCCGCGCGGACTTCTTCCTCACCGAGGACGGCGAGTTCGTGATCAACGAGATCAACACCATGCCGGGCTTCACCCCGATCTCCATGTACCCGCGCATGTGGCAGGAGAGCGGGGTCAGCTACCCCGAGCTCGTCGACCGGCTGATCCAGGCCGCGCTGACCCGCTCGACCGGCCTGCGCTAGGCAGACTCCGGGGCGGTCGCGCTCCGGGCTAGGCGCACTCCGGTTCCAGGGCGCACGGAACGGTCTTCGCCACGGGGGCGGCGAGATCGGTGAGCGGTGCGGCGTCGTGCGCGTACCGCTCGTCCAGCGTCACCTCGACGTACGTCTTCCGGTACACCGTGGTGAAGCGGGGTGCGCCGCCCTCCTGCCGTTCCAGCATCCAGCGCACGCCGTTCACGGAGATGCCCTGGGACTGGGGATCGGTCATCTTTTCGGGCCGGGGGACGCCGCAGCGCAGTACGATCGCCGCATCCCCCCACCCGGCGGTCAGCTCGGACTCGGGCTCCGGATCGTTCCGTCCCAGCCCCGCCACGGTGTCCGGAAGCTCCTTCGCCAGCGCCTGGCAGAGGACGGCCTCCTCCGCCGAAGGGCTGGGAACCGGGACCGACGCCTTCGCGTCCGTGGAGGAGCAGCCCGCGGCGGTCAGCAGCAGAACGGCCGCTGCTGCGGCGGCGGGCAGGCCGAAGGGCCGGTGGGAAGACATCACCGGCCAAGGGTAGACGGGGGCTACAGATGCACGACCGGGCAGGTGAGGGTGCGCGTGATGCCGTCCACTTGCTGGACCTTGGCGACCACCATGCGGCCCAGCTCGTCGACCGTGTCGGCCTGGGCGCGGACGATCACGTCGTACGGTCCCGTCACGTCTTCCGCCTGGATCACCCCCGGGATCTTGGAGATGGTCTCGGCGACGGTCGACGCCTTGCCCACCTCGGTCTGAATAAGGATGTACGCCTGTACCACGGAACCTCCAGGGCGGCCACGAGGATCTTGTGGGAGAAAGGGACGCCACGGTACCGCGTCGCCGAGGGCCGCGGGGAGACCTGCGCGCCCCGAGGCGCCCACAGTGTGGCGTACGCACGACAGAAGTTGACGGTCTACTTGACGGTACCCAGCGCGGTGACGGCTCGCGACCCGCAGAGCGAGCGGTGGAACGAGCGGCGGGCGACGCGCACGGCCGGCACGACAACACGAGGTGAGACGCGGTGAAGGGCACAGTAGGAGAACTGGGGGAGTTCGGGCTCATCAGAGAGCTCACCTCCCGGCTCACCTCCACCCCGGCGGTACGGATCGGGCCCGGCGACGACGCCGCGGTCGTCTCCGCACCCGACCGGCGCGTGGTGGCCAGTACGGACATCCTGCTCGAAGGACGTCACTTCCGCCGCGACTGGTCGACGGCGTACGACGTCGGCCGCAAGGCGGCCGCACAGAACCTCGCCGACATCGCCGCCATGGGCGCCGTCCCCACCGCGCTGCTCCTTGGCCTGGTCGTCCCTGCGGAGCTTCCCGCCACCTGGCCCGTCGAACTCATGGACGGCCTGCGCGACGAGTGCCAGGTCGCAGGGGCGGCCGTCGTGGGCGGCGACGTCGTCCGCGGCGACACCATCACCATCGCCATCACCGCCCTCGGCGACCTGCGCAACCACGACCCGGTGACCCGGGGCGGCGCACAGCCCGGCGACGTCGTCGCCTACACCGGCTGGCTCGGCTGGTCCGCCGCCGGATACGCGGTGCTCTCTCGCGGCTTCCGCTCCCCGCGCGCCTTCGTCGAGGCCCACCGGCGGCCCGAACCGCCGTACCACGCGGGCCCCGCGGCCGCCGGGCTCGGCGCCACCGCCATGTGCGACGTCAGCGACGGACTCATCGCCGACCTCGGCCACATCGCCGAGGCGAGCAAGGTCCGCATCGACCTGCGCTCCGGGCTCATCGACATCCCGACCCAGATGCACGACATCGGCCAGGCCGTGGGTGTGGACCCGCTGCAGTGGGTGCTCACCGGGGGAGAGGACCACGCGATCGTCGCCACCTTCCCGCCGGACGTGAAGCTGCCGGCCCGCTGGAAGGTCATCGGCGAGGTCCTCAACCCCTCCGCGCTGCCGCAGGTGACGGTGGACGGGGCGCCCTGGCACAGCAAGGGCGGCTGGGACCACTTCGGGGGGCACGAGTGAGCCTGCCCCTGGTCCTCACCGTCGCCGGATCCGACTCCGGCGGCGGAGCCGGCATCCAGGCCGACCTGAAGACGATGCTCGCCCTCGGCGTGCACGGCATGAGCGTCATCACCGCCGTCACCGCCCAGAACTCGCTGGGCGTCCAGGGAGCGTGGGAACTGCCCGAGGAGGCCGTTCGGGCCCAGTACCGGGCCGTCGTCGACGACATCGGCGTTCAGGCCGTGAAGACCGGCATGCTGGCCTCCGCCGCGCTCGTGGAGACGGTGGCGGAACTGCTCGCGGGCACCCCGGACACGCCCGTGGTCGTCGACCCGGTCGGGGTCTCCAAGCACGGAGACCCGCTCCTCGCGGCCTCGGCGCTGGATTCCGTACGGACGAAGCTGCTGCCGGTGGCGACGGTGGCCACGCCCAACCTCGACGAGGTGGCGCAGCTCACGGGAGTCGTCGTCGAGCAGGAGTCCGATCTGCGGGAGGCCGCGGCGGCGATCCTGTCGTACGGGCCGCGGTGGGCGCTGATCAAGGGCGGCCATCTCGAAGGGGACGCCGTCGACCTGCTCACGGACGGCAGTGAGGAGCACTGGCTGCGCGCTCCCCGGCACGACAACCGGCACACGCACGGCACGGGCTGCACGCTGGCCTCGGCGGTGGCGTCGGGCCTCGCGAAGGGGCTGACCGTGCCGGAGGCGGTGCGGGAGGCGAAGGCGTACGTGACGGGCGCGATCGCGGCCGGGTTCGCGCTGGGCGCCGGGATCGGCCCCGTGGACCACGGCTGGCGATTCCGCGCCTAGCGGGTTTCGTTTCCGGGCATGGCAAAAGGCCGGTTCACCTAGGTGAACCGGCCTTTCAAGGCAACCGCAGGGGCTGCGCTACGACGAAACGTCGGCGTTAGCGCGAGACCTTGCCGGCCTTGATGCACGAGGTGCAGACGTTGAGCCGCTTCGGCGTCCGACCGACCACGGCACGCACACGCTGGATGTTCGGGTTCCAGCGACGAGACGTACGGCGGTGCGAGTGCGAAATGTTGTTGCCGAAGCCCGGCCCCTTGCCGCAGACGTCGCAGTTGGCAGCCACGGGTCACTCCAAAGACTTCAGATTTACAGTGAAATCCGGCGCACCGGAATCAGAGTTCTGAAGTGGCTTGCCGGGGGAATGGCCCGACTCTCGCCGGGCAACCGAAGCAGCATACAACGGCTGCTCCCGTAGAACGAAACTACCATGACCACCGCCGCCCCCGCCCCGGGCCCAGGTCACGAGCGGGTCTACCCTGCGGTGAGCTCACCGCAGACGCCCCCTAGCAGGAGGATCACCCGTTGCCGCAGACCGCGCAGACCCTCGACGCCGCAGCGGTCCGCTCCTGGTGCGTACGGGCGCTGGACGCGCTCGGCAGGGAGCGCGAGGAGATCGACGCGATCAACGTCTATCCGATCGCCGACGGGGACACCGGCACGAACCTGTATCTGACGGTGGAATCCGCCGCCCAGGCGGTCGAAGCGGCCTTCGCGGCCGACGACCCTGACGCGGGCGACGCCATACGGGCCATGGCGCACGGCGCCCTGATCGGCGCCCGGGGCAACTCCGGAACGATTCTCTCGCAGCTGCTGCGCGGCATGGCGTCCGTGCTCGCGGACGGCCGGGACGGCGACCACCTCGCGCGGTCCCTCGCGGCGGCCTCCCGGGCGGCCCGCGAGGCCGTGGCGCACCCCGTCGAGGGAACGATCCTGAGCGTGGCGGGCGCGGCGGCCGACGCCTGCGAGGGCGGCGGAAGCCTCGTGGCGGTGGCCAGAGGGGCGTACGAGGGGGCCAGGACCGCCCTCGAGGCCACCACCGGACAACTGGCCGTCCTCGAACGTGCCGGGGTCGTGGACGCCGGCGGGCGGGGCCTGGTGGCCGTCCTGGGGGCGCTGGTGGAGGTCGTCTCGGGAGAGGCGCAGCTACGGCCGGCCGGGGCTCACCGGCCGATCGTCGCCGACGAGGTGTGCGACCCCACCGACGGCGCTGATGGATCCGCCGGACCCGCCTTCGAGGTGATCTACCTCCTGGAGGCGGAGGACGCGGCCGTGGAACGGCTGAAGGCCCGGCTGGACGCGCTGGGGGACTCCCTGGTCGTGGTCGGCGGGGACGGGCTGTGGAACGTGCACGTCCACGTCGACGACGCGGGCGCGGCCGTGGAGGCGGGCGTGGAGGCGGGCCGGCCGTACCGGATCCGCATCACCCACTTCTCGGGTGTCACCGAGGTACGGGAGCGGACGCAGCGGGCGGTCGTGGCGGTCGTACCGGGCGAGGGGCTCGCGGGCCTGTGCGCGGAGGCCGGGGCGACGACGGTGCTGGCCAGGCCCGGCGAGCCGCCGGCCAGCGGCGAGCTCGTCGACGCGATCCGGCGGGCCCACGCGCGCGAGGTCGTGCTCCTGCCGAACGACACCGACCTGCGGCACACGGCGGGCGCCGCGGCCGAACAGGTGCGCGCGGAGGGAATCAGGGTCGCCCTGATCCCGACCAGGGCCGCCGTCCAGGGCATCGCGGCGCTCGCCGTCCATGAGCCGGACCGGCGCTTCGACGAGGACGTGGTGGCGATGACGGCGGCGGCGGGGGCGACCCGGTACGCCGAACTCGCCGTCGCCGAACGCCAGTCCTTCACCTCGGCCGGCGTCTGCCAGGCCGGGGACGTCCTCGGTCTGATCGAGGGCGACGTGGCGATCATCGGCCAGGACCTGACGACGACGGCCCGCACGGTCCTGGACCGGATGCTTTCGGCGGGCGGCGAGCTGGTGACCCTGATCGTGGCGGACGAGACCCCGCCGACCCTGGCGACGGCCCTCGAACGCCACGTCCGCGAGACGTACCTTGCGGTCGACACGACGACGTACCGCGGGGGCGTCGGGGCGCCGCCGCTGCTCATCGGCGTGGAGTAGCCCTCCGGGGGGTGGGGGCATCCGTTCCGCCCGCGGGAGGACCGGATGCCCACCACGGTGGGTCAGGACGTCGCCCGGGACAGCAGTTCCGCCGCCTCCTCCGAGTCAGCGTTCTCCGCGAGCACCCCCCGCGCCAGCGCCGCCGCCTCCGCGCGCTCTCCCAGGTTCAGGTGGAGCCACCCCGCCAGCAGCTCTGCCGCCGTCCGCCGGTCGCGGAGTTCGGGGCCGGCCGAGGCGAACGCCGACACGGCCCGCTTCGCGTACGACAGCGCCTCCCGCGCGTCCGTCTCCCCGAGCAGCTCCGCCGCCTGGGCGTACGTGTCCGCCAGCTCCACCACGTCGGACCCGCACGCCTCCGCCGCCGCGTCCATCAGCGCGCGCCCCTCCTCTGCGCCCGCGATCCACGCCCGGACCCGCAGCGTCCTGACGTACGCCGCCGTGTCGCCCAGCTCCCGCCACAGCTCGCCGGCCCGCTCGTACGCCGCCGCGGCCTGCGGCTTCAGCTCCGCCCGGAGCAGCGCCTGCGCCGCCAGGTTCGCGAGCATCGCGTGGTCCCGCTGCTCCGGCCACTCCTTCGCGAGCTCCGCCGCCCGCAGCCACTGCTCCGCCGCGGACCGGGGCTCGTCCAGCGCCGCGAGGCAGTCGCCGAGCCACCACAGCGTCTGGACGACCGTCCCGTCGCCGTGGTCCTCCACGGACAGGTCCGGCAGCACCGATTCCAGGATCGCCGCCGCCTCCTCCGTCCGCCCCTCCCGCAGCAGCCAACCGCCCAGCTGATGCCGGGCGTACGCGCCGATGCCCCGGCTCTCGCCGGCCTCGTCGGCCCAGTGCGCCGCCTCCAGGGCGTGATCCGCCGCCTCCGCGAACCGTCCGGTCGCGGCGAGGACTTCGGCGAGCTGGAGGTGGAGCCGGGTGTTCCCCGACGCCTCGACGTACGGCGCCCCGTGCTCCAGTGCCGCCCGTGCCGCGCGCTCGGCGGTCTCGTGGTCCTCCAGGTGGCGGGCCACCGCGACCAGCCGGGCCTCCGGTTCGACCGCGTACCAGGGCAGTTCGGCCCTGTGGAACATCTCCGCCGCCTCGGCGTAGCGCTCGGCCGCGGCCGGGAGTTCGCCCCGCATCGCCACCAGGTCGCCCCGTACGGTCTCGGCCTCGGCCATCCGGTCGACGACCCGGACGTCCACCTCGGTCCGGTCGATGAAGCCGTCGAGGGCGTCGAGCGCCCGCTCCACCTCCTCGACCCCCTCCTCGCCGTCCACCCCCGTCATCCGGATCCGGACCCGGTTGAGCAGCCCGCCGGCCACCTGACGGCCGTCGGCCCTCCGCCCGTCCTCGTGGAGGGAGAGAAGCCGGGCGCAGGCCTCCTCCACGGCCGCCAGAGCCTCTTCGCCCCGGCCGTCCAGGGCCAGCGCGTAGGCGGCCCGGGCCCGTGCGGCCGCCGCCTCACCCGGTTCGCCCGCCGCCTCGTACCGCTCGGCCGCCCACCGGAAGAGGCGCGCCGCTTCCGCCGGCTCGTCCCTGAGCGCCATCGCTCGGTGGTCCGCCAGCTCGGCCCGGGCCAGATCGTCCAGGTCCGCCCCGCTCGCCTCCGCGGCCCGCCCGACGGCCTCCCACGCGCCCCGCGCGTCCGGATGCCGGTCCTCGGAGAGCTGCCGCGCCTCGGCGAGGAGCTCGTCCAGGCCCACCGGCGCCGGGACATTCGTCGCGACCGGCGCCGCCGTCGATGCCACGGCCTGCGCCGCCGGAGCCACGCGCGCCGCCCGTACGCCCAGCGGCAGCCGGTCCAGGAGCGGCTCCGCGTCCATCCGCCGCCGAACGACCTCGCTCACCCGGTCCGTACCGTTGCGCTCGTCGAAGCGGCGGGCGAGCGCCAGCGCCTCCACGCGCGCGTGGCCCGCGAGTTCCCGCGCCGTCCACGACGACCCCGCCGGGCCCGGCACGGACTGCTCGCCGTGCCCGAGCGCCACCAGCCGGTCCGTCAACAGCGCCGTCACGGCCAGGAAGTCCAGGTGGCTGTCCGGGTCACCGGCGTCCGTGAAGTACGCCGGACGCTCCGCCAGGATCTCCAGACCCCGCGCCTCGTTCCCGGTCAGCGCGCAGAACTCGATGTGCTCCGCCACCGCACCACGCATGCTCTCCATCGGCCGCACCAGGCGGTAGCCGCGCAGATGGTTCGCGCGCGCCTGCTCGCCCCGGCCGAGCCGGAGCAGCGGCAGCAGCGAGGACGCCAGGACCGCGTGCGGCTCGTGGGCACAGGTGTGCTCGCCCGCCAGGACCGGCGCCCAGGTCTCCAGGGCCTCCTCGTCCTCACCCAGCTCCGCGCGCCACAGGCCCTGCCCGTGCAGCTCACAGGCGTGGCAGTCGGCCATCCGGTCGCGGTCCGCCGCCAGCCAGGCCGCGAACGCCCGGGACGCCCGCTCCAGGTCGCCGATGTGGCGGGCCACCCGGAACTCGCCCTGCCGCACGGCCCGCTCGGAGTACCCCGCGAGCCGGTACCGGTGCTCCATCTCGCCGAGCCACTTCTCGATCGAGGCGAGCGGGATGTGCGGCTGGTCGAGCATCCCGCTGGAGACCCACTTGAACACCCAGTGCAGGGAGTGCGACTCGTACGCGTCGAAGTCCGCGGGGTTCTCGTCCCACATCCGCAGGAGCCGCGAGAAGGGCACGAACATCTTCGCCTTCTCGGAGCTGTAGTTGTACACCTGCAGCTGGTGCCCGAGCGCCTCGATGACGGCCAGCGGCTCGCCGATCCGCTCGGCCTCCGCGAGCAGCCGCTCGGCACGGTCGTTGCGGGCCGGCCCCTCGGGCTGCTCGTAGTTGTCCCGCATGGCCTCGCGCAAGGCCTGGAAGGTCAGGGTCATGCCTCGTTCTCCCCGTCGTGAGTGGCCCATTCGAGCAGTCCGGCGAACGCCCGGTTGAGCAGCGCCGAGTCGGCCGGGCGCAGCGGCCGCTGCGCCATCAGCAGGGCCTGCCCGTACAGCGCCTCGACGGCCGTTCCGGCGAGCTGCGGGTCGTCGAGCGAGCCGATCCGGCGGATCAGCGGGTGGAGATGGTTGAGCACCAGCCGGGCCCGCGGCGCGCTGCCGCGCAGCGAGCCGAGGATGCCCGCCCACAGGTCGTCCGCCTGCTCCTCGGCGTCCGCCCGGGCCTGTTCGTGGCGGGCCGCCCGGCCGTCCAGGTGCAGCGCGGGCACGGTCAGCGGGTGGAAGGACCGCAGGGCCACATCGCAGCCGAGCGGATCGAGCGTGGCCCGCGCCACCGACAGGAACGGCGCGAGGGCCAACTCCTGCGCCGCGTCGACGGAGTCCAGATGGGCGGTGACCGTGTCCGCGTCGAGTTCGGCGACCGCCGTGCCCGGCCGGACCTCGGGGAGCCGCTCGACCAGCTCCGTGTCGTACGTGTAGCCGCCGTTGACCACGCCGATGCCCTGCGCGGAGGCGATGGCGGCGACCTGCCGGTACTCCTCGACCGTGCGGGTGTAGTGCACCACCGGGTGCCGGCGGGCGAACTCCTCCAGCGAGAGGCGGCCGTCCGTCGTCTCGAACGGCAGCCACGGCAGCATCGTCCGCAGCATCTCGGCGTCGTGCCGGGCCAGCGACTTCACACCGAGGTGGTGCACCGACAGGAACTGCGCCAGGCGCTCGGGAGCGCCCGCGGCCAACGAACCGAGCCAGTCCCGCACCGCCGCGCCCAGCGCGTCCCGTACGCCCGCCAGCGTCTCGTCCTCGTACAGCGACTCGCGCGAGGCGGTCGGCCGCAGGCTGTCCGTGTCGAGCACGCACCGTACGAAGAACGCCCAGTCGGGCAGGAGCCCGTCCGCCCGCTCGGTGAGCAACATGCCCTTGAGGTGGACCCGGTGGCCCGCGCGCTGGGCGGGGCTGACCGCCGACGGCAGGACGTACGCCACACCCCGGATGCCGGCCAGCGGCAGATCCAGGTCGATCGAGTCGAGCGGGGTGAAGCCGAACAGCTCCTGGCAGTGGCCCGCGAGCGCCACCCGCCGGGCGGCCGGGCTCGGGTACGAACGGTCCCAGGGGGCGGGCAGGTCGGTGACCGGCTCGTCCCCGACCCGTACTTCGTACGGGAGGAGGGAGCCGTACGAGCGGGCCAGCGAGAGCACCTTCTCCTCGGTCAGCCACTCGCCGGCGCCGGGGCGGGCGGTGAGGTGGACCGTGGTGCCCGGCTCCGTGCGCGCCTCGTCCGGGAGCGTACGGACGGTGTACGAACCGTCGTCGCGGGCCGTCCACTCCACCGGTGGAGCGGCGGGCGTACGGGCGCTGCGGCTGACCACCCGGATCTCGGCGGCGACCACGAAGCAGGCGAGCAGCCCGATGCCGAACTGGCCCAGGAACTCGGCCCGCGCGCTCGCGATGCCCTCGGCGTCGGCCCGCTTCGAGCTGCGGCCGATGGTGGCCAGCAGGTTGTGCACGTCGTGCTCGGTCAGCCCGATCCCGCTGTCCTCGACGCGCAGGCCGCCGCCGTCCACGGACAGCAGGACCCGCGCGGGGGCGTCCGGCTGCTCGGCGCGGCGCGCGGTGATCGCGTCCACGGCGTTCTGCAGCAGTTCGCGCAGATAGACCCGGGGGCTCGAATAGAGGTGGTGGGAAAGAAGATCCACGAGGCCGCGCAGGTCGACCTGGAAGGTGTGCGGTGTCTGATCAGCAGTCATCGTCGCTGCGCCGGTGGGGGGACGGGCGACGGCGCGGGTCGGGCGATCCCGGCAGGCGGTGATCGCGGCGGAGGAGGGGGAGAAGCGTCATCCTAGGCATCACGGCGCCGACGTGACCAGGGGATATCCACAGCCTGCGGGACGAGTGTCGGTGGAGTGGTGTGCAATGGAACGCGTGCCAGTGCTCGACGAACCCCTCAAGAACCTCCTCGGCGCCGCCACCGCGAAGGTGATGGCCGAGCACCTCGACCTGCGGACGGTCGGGGACCTCCTCCACCACTACCCCCGGCGGTACGCCGAGCGCGGCGAGCTCACCGCCCTCGCCGACCTGCCGCTGGACGAGCACGTCACGGTGGTGGCGCAGGTGGCCGACGCCCGGCTGCTGACGTTCAACAAGGGCGGCCGGGGCAAGGGCCAGCGCCTGGAGGTCACGATCACCGACGGCAGCGGCCGGATGCAGCTGGTCTTCTTCGGCCGGGCCGTCCACTTCCACCAGAAGGAGCTGCTGCCGGGCCGCCGCGGGATGTTCGCCGGCAAGGTGGGGGTCTTCAACCGCAAGCTCCAGCTCACCCACCCCGAGTACAAGCTCCTGGACGCCGAGAGCAGCGACGAGACGGTCAGGGCGTTCGCCAACGAGCTGCTGCCGATCTACCCCGCCTGCAAGCAACTGGAGTCCTGGACCATCGAGCAGTCCGTCTCCATCGCCCTGGACTCCCTGGCCGCCACCGGCTGGGCCGGGCTCGCCGACCCGCTGCCGCCCGCCCTGCGCGAGGGCCGCGGCCTCACCGACCTGCCGGAGGCGCTCCAGAAGGTCCACCGCCCCCGCACGAAGGCGGACATCGAGGACGCCAGGCAGCGGCTGAAGTGGGACGAGGCCTTCGTCCTCCAGGTGGCCCTGGCCCGCCGCCGGTACGCGGACACCCAACTGCCCGCCGTCGCCCGCAGACCCGTCCCGGACGGCCTCCTCGACGCCTTCGACGCCAAGCTGCCCTTCACGCTCACCGACGGCCAGCAGAAGGTCACCCGCGAGATCTTCGACGACCTCGCCACCGAGCACCCCATGCACCGCCTCCTCCAGGGCGAGGTCGGGTCCGGTAAGACGATGGTCGCGCTGCGCGCCATGCTCGCCGTCGTGGACGCCGGGGGACAGGCCGCGATGCTCGCGCCCACCGAGGTGCTCGCACAGCAGCACCACCGGTCCGTCACCGAGATGATGGGCGAACTCGCCGAGGGAGGGATGCTCGGCGGGGCCGAGCACGCCACCAAGGTCGTGCTGCTCACGGGTTCGATGGGCGCCGCCGCCCGCCGCCAGGCCCTGCTCGACCTGGTCACCGGCGAGGCCGGGATCGTCATCGGTACGCACGCGCTGATCGAGGACAAGGTGCAGTTCCACGACCTCGGTCTGGTCGTGGTGGACGAGCAGCACCGCTTCGGCGTCGAGCAGCGCGACGCCCTGCGGGGCAAGGGCAAGCAGCCGCCCCACCTGCTCGTCATGACGGCCACCCCCATCCCGCGGACGGTCGCCATGACCGTCTTCGGCGACCTGGAGACCTCCGTCCTCGATCAGCTGCCCGCCGGGCGCTCGCCGATCGCCAGCCATGTCGTGCCGGCCGCCGACAAGCCGCACTTCCTCACGCGCGCGTGGGAGCGGGTGCGCGAGGAGGTGGAGAACGGGCACCAGGCGTACGTGGTCTGCCCGCGCATCGGCGACGGCGAGGACGAGAACGGCAAGGGGTCGAAGAAGAAGCCGTCCCCCGAGGACGAGGCCGAGAAGCGCCCGCCGCTCGCCGTCGTCGAGATCGCCGAGCAGCTCACCGAGGGACCTCTCGCCGGACTCCGCGTCGAGGTCCTGCACGGCCGGATGCACCCGGACGACAAGGACGACGTCATGCGCCGCTTCGCCGCCGGCGAGGTGGACGTCCTGGTCGCCACCACGGTCATCGAGGTCGGCGTCAACGTCCCCAACGCCACCGCCATGGTGATCATGGACGCCGACCGCTTCGGCGTCTCCCAGCTCCACCAGCTCCGCGGCCGCGTCGGCCGGGGATCCGCCGCCGGCCTCTGCCTGCTCGTCACCGAGATGCCCGAGGCCAGTCCGGCCCGGCAGCGTCTCGCCGCCGTCGCGTCCACCCTCGACGGCTTCGAGCTCTCCCGGATCGACCTGGAGCAGCGCCGTGAGGGAGACGTCCTCGGCCAGGCCCAGTCCGGCGTCCGCTCCTCGCTGCGGATGCTCACCGTCATCGAGGACGAGGAGGTCATCGCCGCCGCCCGCGAGGAGGCGACCGCCGTCGTCCTCGCCGACCCGGACCTCACCGACCACCCCGAGCTGCGTACCGCCCTGGACGCCCTCCTGGACAAGGAGCGGGAGGAGTTCCTGGAGAAGGGGTGACGTCAGACCCGCCCCACCCGCCATATCGTGGAGGCACAGACTCTGCGAAGGACGAGGACTCCCATGACCCGCGTGATCGCCGGTACCGCCGGCGGACGCCGACTGGCCGTGCCCCCCGGCACCGGCACCCGCCCCACCTCCGACCGGGCGCGCGAGGGCCTCTTCTCCACCTGGGAGTCGCTCCTCGGCACCCTCGACGGCACCAGGGTCGCCGATCTCTACGCGGGCTCGGGCGCCGTCGGTCTCGAGGCGCTCTCCCGCGGCGCCTCCCACGCCCTCCTGGTCGAGGCCGACGCCCGCGCCGCGAAGACCGTCCGCGAGAACGTGCGCGCCCTCGGGCTGCCCGGCGCCGAGGTGCGTACGGGCAAAGCGGAACAGATCGTGACGGGACCGGCCCCCGCCGCCCCTTATGACCTGGTTTTCCTCGACCCCCCGTACGCCGTCTCGGACGACGATCTTCGCGAGATACTCCTCACACTCCGCTCCGGGGGCTGGATCGGCGAGGACGCTCTCGTCACCGTGGAGCGCAGCACCCGAGGCGGGGAATTCGGCTGGCCGGCCGGTTTCGAGCCACTGCGGGCCCGTCGCTATGGCGAGGGAACGTTTTGGTACGGTCGCGCCGCCTCTACGTGCGAAGACGCACGATGACCGGACCGGAGAGCGAGGGACCCAAGTTGCGCCGCGCCGTCTGTCCGGGGTCATTCGACCCCATCACCAACGGACATCTCGACATCATCGCCCGCGCCTCCAAGCTGTACGACGTCGTGCATGTCGCGGTGATGATCAACCAGTCCAAGAAGGGGCTGTTCACCGTCGACGAGCGGATCGAGCTGATCCGCGAGGTCACGGCCGACTTCGGCAACGTCGAGGTGGAGTCCTTCCACGGCCTGCTCGTCGACTTCTGCAAGCAGCGCGACATCCCCGCCATCGTCAAGGGCCTGCGCGCGGTCAGCGACTTCGACTACGAGCTGCAGATGGCGCAGATGAACAACGGGCTCTCTGGCGTGGAGACGCTGTTCGTCCCCACCAACCCCACGTACAGCTTCCTGT
Source organism: Streptomyces sp. NPDC046712 (assembly GCF_040645695.1). Classification (NCBI taxonomy): domain Bacteria; kingdom Bacillati; phylum Actinomycetota; class Actinomycetes; order Kitasatosporales; family Streptomycetaceae; genus Streptomyces; species Streptomyces sp. NPDC046712. Next base: position 107,139 of record NZ_JBEYYW010000005.1, read on the forward strand.
CGTCCTCCCTGGTCAAGGAGGTCGCCGCCTGGGGCGGCGACGTCTCCCACCTGGTGCCGCCGGCCGTCCTCGGCAGGCTCACCGAGCGCCTCGCCGAGCAGCGCGCTCAGCAGTGACCCCGAGCGACCGTCGCTGACGGTCCGTCACCTGGTGTCGGACGGGGGACGACTGCCCTTACAGTCGTCCCGTCCGTCTCCATCCAGCTGTAGAGAGTGGCGAGCACCCGGTGGACGTGCAGAAGAAGCTCGACGAGATCGTTTCGACGGTCACAAACGCCCGCTCCATGCCCATGTCGGCGTCCTGCGTGGTCAACCGCGCCGAGCTGCTCGCCATGCTCGAAGAGGTACGGGAGGCCCTGCCGGGCTCCCTGGCCCAGGCCCAGGAGCTCATCGGGGGCCGGGAGCAGATGGTCGAGCAGGCCCGGCAGGAGGCCGAGCGGATCATCGAGGCCGCCCACGCCGAGCGCGGCTCGCTGATCTCCGACACCCAGGTCGCCCGCCAGTCCCAGGACGAGGCCGACCGGATCCTCACCGAGGCCCGCCGGGAGGCCGAGGAGATCAGGGCGGAGGCCGACGACTACGTCGACTCCAAGCTCGCCAACTTCGAGGTCGTCCTCAACAAGACCATCGGCTCCGTCGACCGCGGCCGCGAGAAGCTCCTCGGCCGCGGCCCCGGCCTGGACGAGCAGGGCTACGCCGACGAGGACGCCCCCGAGTACAGCGCGGACCCGCAGACCCTGATCCACCGGGCCGACGAGTACGTCGACGCCAAGCTGGGCGCCTTCGAGGCCGTGCTGTCCAAGACCCTGGAGGCGGTCGGCCGCGGCCGGCAGAAGCTGCACGGCCGGATCGCCACCGACGAACTCGGCGCGCACATGGCGGCCCAGGACGCGGCGGGCGGCGCGGTGCACACCAGCGACGCGGACTACCTGGCCGGGCTCGCGGAGCTCGCCGACCCCGCGCCGGTGCAGCAGCCCGTCATGCAGCAGGCCCCGCAGATCCCGGCGCAGCAGCCGGACCCGTACGGGTACCAGCAGCCCCAGCAGCAGGACGCCTACTCCGTTGCAGGCAACGGCTCAACCGGAGCGGCTTACGCCGCGCCTTACGATGCGCAGGACCCGTACGCGTACCAGCAGGACCCCTACGCGTATCAGCAGCAGTACAGCTACGACCAGCAGCCCCAGGTCCAGCAGCCGCAGGCCGCCGCGCTCGACGAGACCAGCTTCTTCGACACGAGCATGATCGACCTGGAGCAGCTGCGGCAGTACGAGCAGGGCCACGGCCAAGGCCACTGAGCGAGGTCGGCCAAGGCCGGATTGGGCCCTGGGCGAAGCGTCCAGTATCCTGGCTCTTCGGTCGCGCGTATGCCCGCGATCCATGCTGCCCGCTTCGTCTCTCGATTCGAACACGGCAGCCCCCTCACGATCCGAAAGCAGGAAGAGCCCTGAGCACGCGCCTCGACCACCGCAACCCCCTCGTGTTCGACACACACGAGCTGGGGCGGCGTCCTGGTGCCCTGCAGCGGATCTCCCGTTCGGTGGAGGCCCCCAAGAACTTCGGTGTCGAAGGGGTCGTCGGTGTGCCGGAAGGCGCGCCGGTGGAAATCGACCTCCGCCTCGAGTCGGTCATGGAAGGGGTGCTCGTCACAGGCACCGCCCGTGCATCGGCCGAGGGGGAGTGCGTAAGGTGTCTGGAGCCCGTCGAGCTCGAGCTCGACGTGGACTTCCAGGAGATGTTCTCGTACCCCGACTCCGACGACCGGGGCCGCTCCAAGGCGGCCGCGGACGACGAAGCCGAGGACGACGAGGACATGATCCCCCTCGAGGACGGCATGTTCGACCTCGAACCCGTGCTGCGTGATGCGGTGGTGCTCGCACTGCCGATGCAGCCGGTGTGCCGGGAGGATTGTGCGGGTCTGTGTTCCCAGTGCGGAACCAACCTGAACGAGAACCCGGACCACCACCACGACGCCGTCGACATTCGTTGGGCGGCACTGCAGGGACTCGCCGGTTCGCTGGGAACCGATGAGAAGGACAACATGAGCGGCGCCGAAGCTGGCGTCGACGAGAAGCAGGAGAAGTAGCCGTGGCTGTTCCGAAGCGGAAGATGTCGCGCAGCAACACGCGCCACCGCCGGTCGCAGTGGAAGGCTGCGGTCCCCACCCTGGTTTCGTGTGAGCGTTGCCAGGAGCCGAAGCAGCAGCACATCGCGTGCCCGAGCTGCGGCACCTACAACAAGCGCCAGGTCCTCTCGGTCTGAGTGGCTGGTGAGAGGCGCAATGTCTGAGTCCAACAAGACGGACAATGCCTCGTCCCACACGCTTCTGGAAGGGCGGCTCGGGTATCAGCTCGAGTCCGCCCTTCTGGTGCGTGCGCTGACGCATCGCTCGTACGCGTACGAGAACGGCGGTCTGCCCACCAACGAGCGTCTCGAGTTCCTCGGGGACTCCGTGCTCGGCCTGGTGGTCACGGACACGCTGTACCGCACCCACCCCGACCTGCCCGAAGGCCAGCTGGCCAAGCTGCGGGCCGCGGTGGTCAACTCGCGTGCGCTGGCGGAGGTCGGCCGCGGCCTCGAACTCGGCTCCTTCATCCGGCTCGGCCGGGGCGAAGAGGGCACGGGTGGCCGGGACAAGGCGTCCATCCTCGCCGACACCCTTGAAGCGGTGATCGGTGCGGTCTATCTCGACCAGGGCCTCGACGCGGCCTCGGAGCTGGTGCACCGGCTCTTCGACCCGCTGATCGAGAAGTCCTCGAACCTCGGTGCAGGACTGGACTGGAAGACCAGCCTCCAGGAACTCACCGCGGCCGAGGGTCTGGGTGTTCCGGAGTACCTCGTCACCGAGACGGGTCCGGACCACGAGAAGACCTTCACTGCTGCCGCCCGCGTCGGTGGTGTCTCGTACGGCACCGGCACCGGCCGCAGCAAGAAGGAGGCCGAGCAGCAGGCGGCGGAGTCCGCCTGGCGCGCGATTCGCGCGGCGGCGGACGAGCGCGCGGCGGCGGCGAAGGCCGCGGCCGAGGCGGGAACGGAAGAGGTCGCCGACACCTCTTCGCCCGCCGATCAGACTCCGGCCTGAGGCCCTCTTTCTTCGACGACCCCGCCCGGAACCCTGCACAGGGTCCCGGGCGGGGTCGTTCGCGTGCCCGGGCGCCATGTGGTGCGGACCGTCCCGGCTCGGCGTCGGTCGGGCCCGGTCGGGGCCGCTCGGGACCGGTCGAGGGGGCGGTTCCCGTCGCCCCGGGGCCGCTCGTCCGAGCGGTAGGCTTCGGGCATCGTTCTCGTACCCCTCCGGAGGAGTCCTGTGCCCGAGTTGCCCGAGGTCGAGGTCGTACGGCGCGGTCTTGAGCGCTGGGTCGGCGGGCGCACCGTGGGCGAGGTCGAGGTGCTGCATCCGCGGGCCGTGCGCCGGCACCCGGCCGGCGGATCGGACTTCGCCGCGCGGCTCAAGGGGCACCGCTTCGGGACCGCGCGCCGGCGCGGCAAGTATCTGTGGATCCCGCTCGCGGACTCCGACGTCTCCGTCCTCGGCCATCTCGGCATGAGCGGGCAGCTGCTCGTCCAGCCCGAGGACGCCCCCGACGAGAAACACCTGCGCATCCGCGTCCGCTTCGAGGACGACCTCGGCACCGAGCTGCGCTTCGTCGACCAGCGCACCTTCGGCGGGCTCTCGCTCCACGACAACACGGCGGACGGCCTTCCCGATGTGATCGCGCACATCGCCCGCGATCCGCTGGACCCGGCGTTCGACGACGCGGCCTTCCAGACGGCGCTCCGCCTGCGCCGTACGACCGTCAAGCGCGCGCTGCTCGACCAGACGCTGATCAGCGGGGTCGGCAACATCTACGCCGACGAGGCGCTGTGGCGCGCCAAGCTGCACTACGAACGTCCCACCGCCACGCTGACCCGGCCGCGCTCCGCCGAGCTTCTCGGCCATGTACGGGACGTCATGAACGCGGCCCTCGCCGCGGGCGGGACCAGCTTCGACAGCCTCTACGTGAACGTGAACGGCGAGTCCGGCTACTTCGACCGGTCGCTGGACGCCTACGGGCGCGAGGACGAGCCGTGCCGCCGCTGCGGCACACCGATGCGCCGCCGTCCGTGGATGAACCGGTCCAGCTACTTCTGCCCGCGCTGTCAGCGCCCGCCGCGCGCCACGGCGTGAGCTTCCGCTACGGCGTGATCATTCCGCGCCAGGGCATTGAGCTTCGGCGCTACGGCGTGACCTTCCGCGCTACGGCGTGACGTTCGCGGGAGCGGCGCGCTCCTCGTCGTAGCTTTCGCGCGCCGAGAGGACCTCCGGCATCCGGCCCTCGACCAGGTCGATCAGCGCGCGCAGCCGCTCCGCGATCTCGCGGCCCAGCGGCGTCAGGCGGTAGTCCACCCGCGGCGGGTTGGTCGGCTGCGCCTCCCGGTGGACGAGCCCGTCGCGCTCCAGCGCGTGCAGGGTCTGCGACAGCATCTTCTCGCTGACCCCGTCGACCCGGCGGCGAAGCTCGTTGAAGCGGAACGTGCCCTCGTGGAGCGCGCCGAGGGTGAGGGTGCCCCACCGGCCGGTCACATGCTCCAGCGTCTCGCGCGAGGTACAGGCCCGGGCGAACACGTTGAACACGAGGTCGTCAGTCATGCCTCTACCATACTCGGCACAGCGCTTACCGCTGGCATGCGCTAACCAGGAGATTGCACTTTCTGAAAGTTAGTGCTCTACTTCTTGTCGTTCCCCCTGCCGATGAGGAGTCCCACCATGTCCACGCCCGTCGTCTCCATCGCCTATCACTCCGGCTTCGGCCACACCGCCGTCGTCGCCGAGGCTGTCCGTGCCGGCGCCGCCGAGGCGGGCGCCACCGTCCACCTGATCAAGGTCGACGAGATCACCGACGCCCAGTGGGAGCTGCTCGACGCCTCCGACGCGATCGTCTTCGGCTCGCCGACCTACATGGGTACGGCGTCCGGCGCGTTCCACAAGTTCGCCGAGGACAGCTCGAAGCGCTGGTTCACCGACTCCTGGATCGACAAGCTGGCCGCGGGCTTCACCAACTCCGCCTCCAAGAGCGGCGACAAGCTGCACACCCTGCAGTTCTTCCAGACCCTCGCCGCCCAGCACGGCATGACCTGGGTCAACCTGGGCCTGAAGCCGGGCTGGAACACCTCGGCGGCGTCCGAGAACGACATCAACCGCCTCGGCTTCTTCTCCGGCGCGGCCGCCCAGACCCACAACGACCTGGGCCCCGAGGGCGTCCACAAGGCCGACCTCGCCACCGCCGAACACCTCGGCCGCCGCGTCGCCGAGACCGCCCGCACCTTCGCGGCCGGCCGCGCCGCCGCCTGATCGCCCATCGCGCCACAGACCGGTCACCGACCGCGCCACGGACGAAGGGCCCCGTCACCACCCGGTGACGGGGCCCTTCCTCGCGTACGTCCGTCGGCTACGAAGCCGAAGGTGGAAACGACCAGGGCTACTCCACGCCCGCTTTGTTCGGTTCTCAACAAACCGGGGCTGCCCGCTCCTTGGCCCTTTTCTCGTGGGGATGCCGCTGTAGAGGACGGATTTACCGGGTTGGAACGGTGACCTTCACGATCTGTGGCCGCCCGTTCGGTCTACGCCCCTTCGGGCTAGGCCCGAACGGCCGCCGTCGTCGGCGCAGCCGAGGCGGCAGGCGGTAACGGGCGCCCCTGCCCCAACGACAAGGGCGAGGTCGACCAGAGGGTCAGCGTGCCCGTCACGGTCCCGCAGAACGCCTGGGCGTCCAGGTCAGCGCACTCACCGCGGGCGGCGAAGTGACCTGCCAGGCCCGTTCATCGCTTGGCCCCACCTGCGTGACCCTCCACCTGCCGTAGCCCGGCAAGGCCCGTCCGCGGGAGGCGCCCAGGGAGAAGCCGACCACAGCAAGTCGGCGCGGGTCTGGGGAATCAAGCCGAGCAACTCTGAGGCCGCCCCGAGCGCCCGTTGGGCTTACCGCGATTCCGTGAATGGCGTTGGTGGCAGCTCAGTGAGAGCGCCGGCGACGGTGATACGCGAACGCCAGGGCCAGCAGTAGAGGGCCCCACAACGTGAACAGACCACTGACCGTCATCGCCAGCACGTCCCACCCCTCGGCGTACGGGAAGCCGTCCGCACCGCCCAGGCGGAAGGCCCCGAACACCCAGTGGACCATCAGGGCGGAGAAGAAGAGGCCGCCTGTCGTCGCAGGGAGGATGACCACGAAGGGCGGGATGCGTCTGCCGCCCAACTTGGGGACCCAGGTGGGCACGACCTCGCCCCACCGGCGGACCAGGCCGAGGCTGAGCAGGGCGAATATCTCGGACAGAACGCTGAGTCCGACGACGTAGGGAATGTTCCACGGGGACGGCGGCAGGACCTCCCCGCCCATGCCGTAGCCGAAGGCGATGGGAAGACGCCACAGGCACACAGGCAGCGCGACCAAGGGCATCGCATGGGCTGCGGCAGCAGCCCACCGGGGAACGGGCCGTTCTGTCGCTGTCGTGTCGAGGTGCGCCGTATGGGTTGTCATGCCTCCACAGTGTCTGGGCAACCCACGAGCCCGGATCAACTCCACGGACGATCCGCCTCCGCCCGAAGGGCGAGGAGCGCGGTCCAGGAGTGGGACCCTGGCCATCACCGACGTCATGGCCAGGTTTCACGGAACTGCGGTCAGAGCCAATTTCAAATATCGCCATCAACACTCGGACCCGGGGAAACGTCCGCAACCCGCCACTCGCCCCAACTCCCATCCCGGAGCCTGAGGCCCCGCCGGAGGTATATCGGGGACAGATGGAAACCGCGGGCCGTTGGGGCTCGACTCATGCCCTCGGGCCTGTCCCGACTTGCAGGGGCGGGCGTCGGCGCAGCGCGTGCGGAGCAGGTCGAAGGCAGGAGCGTCGCGCGGAGCCGGGTGCTTGATGAAGTGACGAGAGTCCTACCGCGCTCAGGGATCAGTCGGCCGCGGGCGGCTCCGGGTGCCGCACGCGCTTCTTCAGCTCTTTCTCGACGTCGTACCGAGACTGCTCGGTCGCCTCGGCGTGCGCCGTGATCGCCGCCTGCACCGCGGCCGCGGTCTCCACCGTCAGCTCCATGGCCTGGATCTCTGCCCACGCCTTCTCTTCGAGTTGGATCAGCTCGTCACTCAGTTCGATCGCCACGGCCGGATCGTAAGACCAGGCGCTGACATTCCAGCGGAGCGGCGCGGCTCAGTCGAGGACGCCGAGGCCAGTCGAGGCGCGGACCGGCGGTGCGCAGTTCCGCCGGCTGCCGACGCGCGAGTGCAGCGACTGGGTGATTTCTTAGGTACGCGTGGAGTTACTTACGTCGCTGGCTCCCTGCCGTCCGAACTCCGCCGGCTCTTCCAGCTCACTGGCACCCTGCGCATGTTCAACATCTCGCCGCATGAAGCGGCCGAGACGGGCTGAGCGATGCGGGGCGGCCCTGAGCGAGTACCTCGGCCACCATGATCCGGGCTTCACGCTGCGGACCTACACCCACCTCATGCCGTCGAGCCAGACCCGTACGCGGGCCGCTGTAGACGCAGTGTGGGCCGCCCCGGTCGCCGATGACGGCCCCGAGACGGCCCACGAAAGCTCATAGGTCGCTGACCTGCGGAAATCTCAGAAGCCGAAGTCCTGCGTCCACCACGGACCGCCGTCCGCGAAGTGCACGCCGACGCCCAGCGTCGTGTAGTCGCAGTTCAGGATGTTCGCGCGGTGTCCGTCGCTGTTCATCCACGACTCCATCACGGCCGCGGCGTCGGCCTGGCCGCGGGCGATGTTCTCGCCGCCGAGACCGGTGACGCCGGCCTGACGGGCGCGCTCCCAGGGGGTGTCGCCGTCCGGGTCCGTGTGGTCGAAGAAGCCGCGCTGCGCCATGTCCTGGCTGAAGGCGCCCGCCAGTGCGGAGAGAGCGCTGTCGGACCGCACCGCCGTGCAGCCCACCTTGGCCCGCTCCTCGTTGACCAGCCGGACGACCTCCGCCTCGGCCGCCGCGTCGCGGCTGACGAGGGACGGGGCCTCGGTGCGTACGACCGGCTTCGAGGTCGTGGGGGCCGGCTTCGGCTTCGGCTGCGTCGTCTTCGGCGGCGCGGTCTTCGACGGCTGCGGGGCCGGCTTCTTCGGCGTCGGGGACGCGGTGGTCTTCGACGGCTTCGGCGAGGGAGTGGCGGAAGGGGAGGAGGGAGCCTTGCCGGCCCCCTTCCCCGTACCCGTCGCAGGTGCGGACGACTGGTTCGACGGCGTGGCGGACGAACCGCCCTGCGTCGTCAGCTCCGGCGTCTGGCGGGACTCCACGATCTGCTGCTCACCCGAGCCGGCGCTGCCGACGGTCAGGGTGTCCCCGCCGGGCAGAAGGCCCGAGGCGACGGCGACGGCGCCGACCGCCACCGCGGCGGAGGCGCCGAGCAGCCCGGTGCGCACGGGCGCGCCGCGCCTTCTACGATGGCGTCCCATCTGCTCTGCCTTCCTGACGACCTGTGCTGGACTCTTTGCGATCTTTGCTTCTGTGGACCCTGGTGCAGGGTCTGTCCACCGAGACGCCCCCGAACGGGTGAGTCTCATTCGGTCGGGACTGTACGCCATGACGCGCGGGGGTGACGTGCTACTCCGGCAATTGGCCCGTTAGCGTGCAGCCATGAATGAAGACGTACGGCTCACCGCGTGGGTGCGCGGTCGAGTACAGGGAGTGGGCTTCCGCTGGTTCACCAGGGCAAACGCCTTGGAGATCGGAGGGCTCGTCGGCTTCGCCCTCAACCTCGACGACGGGCGGGTGCAGGTCGTGGCCGAGGGGCCTAGTGAGAATTGCCACCGTCTGCTCGACTGGCTCCGCTCCGACGACACTCCCGGGCGCGTTGAGGGAGTCACCGAGATCTGGGACACCCCGCGCGGCGGCTACGAGGGCTTCGCGGTCCGCTGACGATCATGTCGTACGAACTCCGCCCGGGTGCACTCATGACCATCGGGCGGATGTTCGGAGAAGGGGGGTCGAAGCGGAAATGACCTGCGGATTGCCAAGAAGGTCTTGCCGTGCCAAGCTGCGCGCGGAAGGATGATCTCTACGCCCCTGAGGCACCGAGTTGCGAGGCGCCGTCGCGAGTTTCCGCGGCCGCAGACCCCCCGGTTGCCCCTTGATACGGGGCGTGATCGTGTTGACCGTCAAACTTTTTGGTGAGACTCTGGAAGCCCCGCGCACCTTAGCTGTTTGGCAGTGGAAACCGGCACGACAAGATGTGCTGCTGAGCACCGCGGGTGCGAAATCCCTCACGACCCACACCGCTTCGGTCGGTCACTCAGTGTGGAGGACCATCCATCATGGCAAAGGCGCTTCTCGGTTACGTCGGCGGCTCCGACCCGCGACTCCTCGCCGAGATGCGACGGCTTCAGCAGCGCGTCCAGGACCTCGAGTCCGAGCTCGTTCGGATTCAGTCCGAGAACGACGCGCTCAACGCTGCCGCCGCTCAGCATGGCGAGTCGCTGCTCGACAGCATCGACCTCGACGTTCCCCAGGCGGAGCCTGCGCTCACCTGACAGTCAGCCCCGGGCCGGGGCCAGGTGAGAAACACTCTCGCTAGCACAGCTAGATATGCAAGGGGCGCTCCGGCGTCCCTTCTTTCTTGAGTCCCCCACGTCCCACCTTCCTTAGGGGAGGGTGTGCCCTGCACCTTCATGGGTGAAACGCGCAACCACAGGTAGAGTCCGGGGGCGTGCATCTCAAGGCCCTGACTCTCCGCGGTTTCAAGTCGTTCGCATCCGCCACCACGCTGCGGTTCGAACCGGGAATCACGTGTGTCGTCGGGCCGAACGGATCCGGCAAGTCCAACGTCGTGGACGCGCTGTCCTGGGTCATGGGGGAGCAGGGCGCCAAGTCGCTGCGCGGCGGCAAGATGGAGGACGTCATCTTCGCCGGCACGACCGGGCGGCCCCCGCTCGGCCGCGCCGAGGTCTCGCTGACCATCGACAACTCCGACGGCGCGCTGCCCATCGACTACGCCGAGGTCACCATCACCCGGATCATGTTCCGGGGCGGCAGCAGCGAGTACCAGATCAACGGCGACACCTGCCGGCTGCTGGACATCCAGGACCTGTTGTCGGACTCCGGCATCGGCCGCGAGATGCACGTCATCGTCGGCCAGGGCCAGCTCGACTCCGTCCTGCACGCCGATCCGATGGGCCGCCGAGCCTTCATCGAGGAAGCGGCCGGCGTCCTCAAGCACCGCAAGCGCAAGGAGAAGGCGCTGCGGAAGCTCGACGCGATGCAGGCCAACCTCGCGCGCGTGCAGGACCTCACCGACGAACTGCGCCGCCAGCTCAAGCCGCTCGGCCGGCAGGCGGCGGTCGCTCGCCGGGCCGCCGTCATCCAGGCCGATCTGCGCGACGCCCGGCTGCGCCTGCTCTCCGACGACCTCGTACGCCTCAAGGAGGCGCTGAAGGCCGAAGTCGCCGACGAGGCCGCGCTCAAGGAGCGCAAGGAGAGCGCCGAGACGGAGCTGCGGGCGGCGCTCGCCAAGGAGGCGGAGCTGGAGGAGGAGGTCCGCGGACTCGTGCCGCGTCTCCAGCGCGCCCAGCAGACCTGGTACGAACTCTCCCAGCTCGCCGAGCGGGTCCGCGGCACCGTCTCGCTCGCCGACGCGCGCGTGAAGAGCGCCACCACCCAGCCACCCGAGGAGCGGCGCGGCCGCGACCCCGAGGACATGGAGCGTGAGGCCGCCCGGATCCGGGAGCAGGAGGCCGAGCTGGAGGCCGCCCTGGAGGCGGCCGAACGCGCGCTGGAGGACACCGTCGCCCACCGCGCCGAACTGGAGCGCGAGCTGGCGGTGGAGGAACGTCGCCTCAAGGACGTGGCCCGCGCCATCGCCGACCGGCGCGAGGGCCTCGCCCGGCTGCACGGCCAGGTCAACGCCGCCCGCTCACGCGCCGCGTCGGCCCAGGCCGAGATCGACCGGCTCGCCGCCGCCAGGGACGAGGCCCAGGAGCGGGCCGTCGCCGCCCAGGAGGAGTACGAGCAGCTCAAGGCAGAGGTCGACGGACTCGACGCCGGCGACACCGAACTGGGGGAGCGGTACGAGGCCGCCCGCCGGGACCTCGCCGAGGCCGAGTCCGCGCTCACGGCCGCCCGCGAGGCGGCCACCGAGGCCGACCGCAGCCGCGCGGCGACCCGGGCCCGCCACGAGGCACTCTCCCTGGGGCTGCGCCGCAAGGACGGGACAGGAGCGCTGCTCGCCGCCCGGGACGGCCTGAGCGGACTGCTCGGCCCGGCTGCGGAACTGCTCACCGTCACCCCCGGGTACGAGATCCCGCTCGCCGCCGCCCTCGGAGCGGCGGCGGACGCGATCGCCGTCTCCGGCCCCGCCGCGGCCGCCGAGGCCCTGCGCCTCCTGCGCAAGCAGGACGCGGGCCGCGCGGCGCTGCTGCTCACGGGCGGGGAGTCCCCCTTGCCCCGGGAGGCCGCGGGTGGGCACCCCCGCGCGGCCGACTTCGTCCGCGGACCCGACGAACTCCTGGGCTCCGTACGGCGGTTGCTCGACGGGATCGTGGTGGTCGGGACGCTGGAGGAGGCCGAGGAGCTGGTCTACGCCCACCCGGGGACCACCGCCGTCACCGCCGAGGGGGACCTGTTGGGGGCGCACTTCGCGCAGGGCGGTTCCGCAGGGGCGCCCAGCCTCCTCGAGGTGCAGGCGTCCGTCGACGAGGCGGCCGCCGAGCTGGAGGAGCTGGAGTCGCGGTGCGCCGGGCTGGCCCTCGCCCAGCAGGAGGCCACCGAACGCAGGCGCACCGCCGCCGCGCTCGTCGAGGAGCTGGCCGAGCGCCGCCGCGCCGCCGACCGCGAGAAGGCGGACGTCGGCAAGGAGCTCGGCCGCCTCGCCGGCCAGGCCCGCGGCGCCGCCGGCGAGGCCGAGCGCACCACCGCGGCGGCCGCACGCGCGGAAGAGGCCCTGGAGAAGGCGCTGTACGAGGCCGAGGAGCTGGCCGAGCGCCTGCTCGTCGCCGAGGAGACCCCGGCCGAGGAGGAGCCCGACACCTCCGTGCGCGACCGCCTCGCGGCCGACGGCGCCAACGCCCGCCAGACCGAGATGGAGGCCAGGCTCCAGCTCCGTACCCACGAGGAGCGGGTCAAGGGCCTCGCGGGACGCGCCGACTCCCTCGACCGGGGCGCCCGCGCCGAACGCGAGGCACGCGCGCGTGCCGAGCAGCGCCGCGCCCGGCTGCGCCACGAGGCGGAGGTCGCCGGCGCCGTGGCCGCGGGCACCCGGCAGCTCCTGGCCCATATCGAGGTCTCCCTGGTCCGGGCCGAGCAGGAGCGCGCGCTCGCCGACGCCGCCAAGAGCGCCCGCGAGCAGGGCCTGGCCGCCGCCCGGACCCGGGGCCGCGATCTGAAGGCCGAGCTGGACAAGCTCACCGACTCCGTCCACCGCGGCGAGGTCCTCGGCGCGGAGAAGCGGCTGCGGATCGAGCAGCTGGAGACCAAGGCCCTGGAGGAGCTGGGCGTCGAGCCGGCCGGCCTCGTGTCCGAGTACGGCCCCCATCAACTCGTACCGCCGTCGCTGCCCGCGGAGGGCGAGGAGCTGCCGGAGGACCCCGAGCATCCGCGCAACCAGCCGCGTCCCTTCGTCCGCTCGGAGCAGGAGAAGCGGCTCAAGGCCGCCGAACGGGCGTATCAGCAGCTCGGCAAGGTGAACCCGCTGGCCCTGGAGGAGTTCGCGGCGCTGGAGGAACGGCACAAGTTCCTCTCCGAGCAGCTGGAGGACCTCAAGAAGACCCGGGCGGATCTGCTTCAGGTCGTGAAGGAGGTCGACGTCCGCGTCGAGCAGGTCTTCACCGAGGCGTACCGGGACACCGCCCGCGAGTTCGAGGGTGTCTTCTCGCGGCTCTTCCCCGGTGGCGAGGGGCGGCTGATTCTGACCGACCCCGACAACATGCTCACCACCGGCGTCGATGTGGAGGCCCGTCCGCCGGGCAAGAAGGTCAAGCGCCTCTCGCTGCTCTCCGGTGGCGAGCGGTCGCTGACCGCCGTGGCGATGCTGGTCTCGATCTTCAAGGCCCGTCCCAGCCCGTTCTACGTCATGGACGAGGTGGAGGCAGCCCTGGACGACACCAACCTCCAGCGGCTGATCCGGATCATGCAGGAGCTGCAGGAGTCCTCGCAGCTCATCGTCATCACGCACCAGAAGCGGACGATGGAGGTCGCGGACGCGCTCTACGGCGTCTCCATGCAGGGCGACGGTGTCTCGAAGGTCATCAGCCAACGCCTGCGGTGATCAACTTCAACTCTTGAACTCAAGTAGTCGCTCAGCGCGGTTGAAGTCATACGACATCAGGTCTTGACTTCGAAACTTGAAGGCATAGTCTCTGCAACGTTACTTTTACCTTCAAGTGGTGGGCGGCGTGATGTTGTGCGCCACTGGAAGGGCTCGCCCCCCCACGCCCCGGCGACGCTGCCGGAGCCTCCAGGAGTCCATGTGACCAGCACCGCGCAGGCGCCCACGCCGCCGCCTTCCGAAGGCCGAGCCGCCCACCCGGACCACCTCGGCCACGTCATCTTCATCACGGCGTCGGCAGCCATGGGCGGTTTCCTCTTCGGATACGACAGTTCGGTCATCAACGGCGCCGTCGAAGCCATCCGGGACCGGTACGACATCGGCTCCGGCACGCTGGCCCAGGTCATCGCCATCGCCCTGATCGGCTGCGCCATCGGCGCCGCGACCGCGGGCCGGATCGCCGACCGCATCGGTCGCATCCGCTGCATGCAGATCTCCGCGGTGCTCTTCGCCGTCAGCGCCGTGGGCTCCGCGCTGCCCTTCGCCCTGTGGGACCTCGCCCTTTGGCGGATCGTCGGCGGCTTCGCCATCGGTATGGCCTCGGTCATCGGCCCCGCGTACATCGCCGAGGTCGCCCCCGCCGCCTACCGCGGCCGCCTCGGCTCCTTCCAGCAGGCCGCCATCGTCATCGGCATCGCCGTCTCCCAACTGGTCAACTACGGCATCCTGCAGCTCGCCGACGGCGACCAGCGCGGCGAGATCGGCGGCCTGGAAGCCTGGCAGTGGATGCTCGGCGTGATGGTCGTCCCCGCCGTGCTCTACGGCCTGCTCTCCTTCGCCATCCCCGAGTCCCCCCGCTTCCTCATCTCCGTCGGCAGGATCGACCGGGCCAAGGAAGTGCTCGCCGAGGTCGAGGGCCACGAGGTCAACCTCGACCACCGCGTCGCCGAGATCGAGCTGGCCATGCGCAGCGAGCACAAGTCCACCTTCAGGGACCTGCTCGTGGCCGGCGGCCGCTTCAAGCTGCTCCCCATCGTCTGGGTCGGCATCGGACTCTCGGTCTTCCAGCAGCTCGTCGGCATCAACGTCGCCTTCTACTACTCCGCGACGCTCTGGCAGTCGGTCGGCATCGACCCCTCCAGCTCGTTCTTCTACTCGTTCACCACGTCGATCATCAACATCATCGGCACCGTGGTCGCGATGGTCCTGGTCGACCGGGTGGGCCGCAAGCCCCTCGCACTCGTCGGCTCCGTCGGCATGGCCATCGCCCTCGCCTTCGAGGCCTGGGCCTTCTCCGCCGACCTCGTCGACGGCAAGCTCCCCGAGACCCAGGGCGTCGTGGCCCTCGTCGCCGCCCATGTCTTCGTGCTCTTCTTCGCCCTCTCGTGGGGCGTGGTGGTCTGGGTCTTCCTCGGCGAGATGTTCCCCAACCGGATCCGCGCCGCCGCCCTCGGTGTCGCCGCCTCCGCTCAGTGGATCGCCAACTGGGCCATCACCGCCAGCTTCCCGTCCCTGGCGGACTGGAACCTCTCCGGTACGTACGTGATCTACACGATCTTCGCCGTGCTCTCCATCCCCTTCGTGCTCAGGTACGTGAAGGAGACCAAGGGCAAGGCGTTGGAGGAGATGGGCTAAACCCCGCTGCCCCTCTCCTCGACCTCGGAACTGCCCCGGCTCAGGGCCCTATGCCTTCAGCCGGGGCAGCACCCGTTCCCCGAACAGGCGCAGGCTCCGCCACGCCTCGTCGACCGGCATCCCGCCGCAGAGCGGATGCAGCACGAGACTCTCCGCGCCGAGTCCGAGGCACTCCTCGGGCGTGACGATCCGGTACACCCCCTCGGCCCGCAGCTCCGCGACCGTCGTCGCCGTCGAGCGCACCGCCGAGCGGATGTCCTTCGACTGCCAGGAGGCGTACGTCCGCGCCTCGTGCAGGAAGTGCTCCCCGTACAGCTCCCAGGACCGGTCCGGGTCCTCCGAGAGATGCAGCAGCGGGGTCCGCTCGGCCGGCATCATCGTCCAGCCCTCGGTGCCGTACTCCGCGCACAGCTCCCGGTAGTACGTCTCCAGCTCCGGCAGATGCGCGCTGGGAAAGAACGGCAGCCCGAGCCGGGCCGCCCGCCGCGCCGCCGCCTTCGAGGAACCGCCCACGAGCAGCAGCGGATGCGGCCGGGTGAAGGGCCGTGGAGTGACCCGTACCGTACGGCCCTGATACGTGAACGGCTCACCGGACCACGCCTTCAGCAGGGTCTCCAGGAGGAGGTCCTGCAGCTTGCCCCGGCGGCCCCAGTCCACCCCGCGCTCCTCGTACTCCTCCGGCCGGTAGCCGATGCCCGCGACCGTCACCAGCCGCCCCGCGCTCAGCAGATCGAGGACGGCGATCTCCTCGGCGAGCCGCAACGGGTCGTGGAGCGGCCCGATGATCGCCGAGACCGTCACCGCGATCCTCTTCGTCGCCCCGAAGACCGCGCCGGCGAAGGCGAAGGGGGAGGGGAGCCAGTTGTTCGCGGCGCCGTGGTGCTCCTCGGTCTGGATCGTGTCGACGCCGTGCTCGTCGGCGTAGGCGGTCATGGCGAGGGCGGCGCGATAGCGCTCCGAGAGGGACTCGGGGGTCGCGTGCGGATCGACGAGGTTGAACCGTACGACTGTGAAGGGCATGGGAAGTCCCCCTCCGCGCGTGGGATGCCGGCGAAGGGGGACGGTATCTGACGTGACGTCAGATGAGAACGGTGTGCGTCAGACGGAAACGGACTCGCGGACCTCGGCGGGCTCCACGGCCGCCCGCGCGGCGGTCCGCGGCAGCACGGCGTACAGCGCACCCGCGACCACGATCGTCGCCCCCCAGCCGAGCCCGTTCTCCCCGATCCAGGAAGAGGCGAGCGGGCCGGAGAACCAGTCGACCTTGGTGAACAGCAGACCCACCACCAGGGCCACCGCCCACGCCGTCATCGCCTGCCAGGCGAAGCCGCCCCGGTACCAGTAGGCGCTCGTCCGCGTGGTGTCCATCAGCGCCTCGCCGTCGTACGACCTGCGGCGCAGCATGTCGACGCCGAAGACGCCGATCCACGCGGAGAACGCCACCGCGAGGAGCGTCAGGAAGGAGATGAACGAGCCGATGAAGCTGGTCGCCACCACCATCAGCAGGAAACCGAAGACCAGGCTGATCACGGCGTTCACACTCACCGCCGCGGCGCGCGACACCTTGATGCCGAGCGTCTGCGCGGTGAACCCGGCCGAGTACATCGACATCGAGTTGATCAGCAGCATTCCGATCAGCGCGATGACCAGGTACGGGACGGAGATCCAGGCCGGCAGCAGCTCACCGATGAACGACACCGGGTCCTGCGCCGAGGCCAGACCGGGGGTGGCCACCGCCATCACCGCGCCCATCAGGACCATCGGCAGCACGACGATGCCGGCGCCGCCGATCGTGGAGCCGACCATCGCCTTCGAGGAGGCCGTACGCGGCAGATAGCGGGTGAAGTCCGGGCCGGAGGGGACCCAGCTGATACCGCCCGCCGCGATCGTGCCGATACCCGCGATCATCATCGCCGTCGAACCGGCCGGCTTGTCGAAGACCGCGGACCAGTCGGTGTTCGCGATCAGATGGACGAGCACAAGGACCGAGAAGGCGCCGAAGAGATATGTCGACCACGTGCTGCACACCCGCAGGGCGTTGATGCCGAGCCCGGACACCAGGAAGGTGCAGGCGACGAAGAGCAGCAGCGTGACGACGATCAGCGCGGTGTTCGCCTTGATGCCGAAGAGCAGATCCAGCACGGTCAGCACGGCGTAGGCGCCGGTCACCGCGTTGATGGTCTCCCAGCCCCAGCGGGCCACCCAGATCAGCGAGCCGGGAAAGAGATTGCCGCGCTGGCCGAAGACGGCCCGCGACAGCGCCATGCCCGGGGAACCGCCGCGCTTGCCGGCGATCGATATCAGGCCGACGATCCCGTACGAGAGGATCGGCGCGGACGTCGCGACGACGAGGACCTGCCAGAAGTTCAGGCCGTTGAAGACGATCAGACCCGCGCCCATCGTGAGCAACAGCACACTGATGTTGGCGGCCACCCAGGTCGGGAACAGTTCCCGGACGTGACCGGTGCGCTCGGCATCGGGGACGGGCTCGAGACCGCGGGTCTCGACGGCCCCTTCGCTTTCGGCGGCGGTTTCGGCGGCAGGGGGCATGGGGGTACTCCGTGCGGGGTGTGGGGGACCCACCCAGCGTACGTGCTCCTCGTCCGGCCCCTTCGTGGCCGATACTGGACGCGTTATGGAACTCATTCTTGCTGTAGTCATCGCCCTGGTCGTCGCCGTCGCCGTGACCAGCGGGCTCGTGATCAGCGGCCGCAAGAAGAAGCAGCTGCCGCCGCGCGAGGCGCCGTCCACCACGCCGACCATCACCGCTCCGCCCGCCGAGCCGCACGTCGGCGAGGAGGCGGAGACACCGCGGGAAGAACCACGCCGCACCATCGAGGAGGTCGACCTCCCGACCGCGGAGGAGGCCGTCGAGACCCCGGCGGCCATCGAGGACCCGGTCGTCGCCGAGGCGCCCCCCCTCGAGATCGAGGTGCCGGAACCGACCGCGGGCCGACTCGTACGGCTCCGCGCCCGCCTCGCCCGCTCGCAGAACTCCCTCGGCAAGGGGCTTCTCACCCTGCTGTCGCGGGACAACCTCGACGAGGACACCTGGGAGGAGATCGAGGAGACCCTCCTCACGGCCGACGTCGGCGTCGCCCCCACCCAGGAGCTGGTCGAGCGGCTGCGCGAGCGCGTCCGCGTCCTCGGCACCCGCACCCCCGAGGAGCTGCGCGGCCTGCTCCGCGAGGAACTCATCACCCTCCTCGGCCCCGACTTCGACCGCACGGTGAAGACCGAGAGCGACCCGGGCACCCCGGGCGTCGTCATGGTCGTCGGCGTCAACGGAACCGGCAAGACCACGACCACGGGCAAGCTCGCCCGTGTCCTGGTCGCCGACGGCCGCTCCGTCGTCCTCGGCGCCGCGGACACCTTCCGTGCCGCCGCCGCGGACCAGCTCCAGACCTGGGGCGAGCGGGTCGGCGCGCGGACCGTGCGCGGCCCCGAAGGCGGCGACCCCGCGTCGATCGCCTTCGATGCCGTCAAGGAGGGCATCGCCGAGAACGCCGACGTCGTCCTCATCGACACCGCCGGCCGGCTGCACACCAAGACCGGCCTGATGGACGAGCTCGGCAAGGTCAAGCGCGTCGTCGAGAAGCACGGCCCGCTGGACGAGATCCTGCTCGTCCTGGACGCCACCACCGGTCAGAACGGCCTGGTCCAGGCGCGCGTCTTCGCCGAGGTCGTCGACATCACCGGCATCGTGCTCACCAAGCTCGACGGCACGGCCAAGGGCGGCATCGTCGTCGCCGTCCAGCGCGAGCTGGGCGTCCCGGTCAAGCTGATCGGCCTGGGCGAGGGCCCGGACGACCTGGCTCCGTTCGAGCCGGGCGCCTTCGTCGACGCCCTGATCGGCGACTGAGCCGCACGTACACACGCGAAGGGCCCCGCCGTCACGGCGGGGCCCTTCGCATGTGTACGGACGTACCCGGCTCAGAAGTGGGTGCGGTGCGAGATGTACGCCAGCGTGCCCAGCAGGAGCCGCGCCTGCGGGGGCGCGCCCGCCGTGTCCAAAGTCGGGGGGCGCAGCCAGCGGACCGGGCCCAGGCCGCCGAGGTCCGAGGGGGGCGCCGTGATGTACGCACCCGCGCCGAGGCAGTCCAGATCCAGGTCCGCGTCGTCCCAGCCCATCCGGTACAGCAGCTGCGGCAGCTCCGCCGCCGCGCCCGGCGCCACGAAGAACCACGCCCGGCCCGTGGGCGTCGCGCAGACCGGGCCCAGCGGCAGTCCCATGCGCTCCAGCCGGACCAGCGCCCGCCGCCCCGCGGGCTCGGCGACCTCGATCACGTCGAAGGCCCGGCCCACCGGCAGCAGCAGCGCCGCCCCCGGATACTCCGACCACGCCTTGGTCGCGTCGTCCAGACCCGCGCCCGCCGGAACCTCCTCCGCGAACGAGAGCGGATGCGCCCCCGGAGCCGTACAGGACGGATCCCCGCAGGAGCACTGGCCGGAGACGGCCCGCGCTCCCGGGACCACGTCCCAGCCCCACAGCCCTGTGTACTCGGCCACCGCTGTGCACTCTGTGGTGCGGACGCGGCGTCGTGAGCCGGACCGCATCTCACGAATGCCGCCGATCGTGAAGCCCATGCCCCCTCCAACGGGTCGAACGCGCCGGTGGTTACGACCCGGAGCCCCACCGTCACGCTCCGTCGCCGTGGGTGGCGTACGGTCGCGGGCGAGGTGGTGCGGCCCGTCGCGCGCGCCTCCTCGCGCGACACTCCGCCGACCCTGGTTCGTCGCATGTCAAGTGAATCGTGTTCGGCGGCAGGCGAGTTCATTCGAAGGGGTGGCGAATGGTGGCGTTTCTTGAATCGACGTCGCCAGAGGGGTGATCGTAGGATTACTTTCGGTGCACGAACCCAGGAGTTCACCGCGCGCGTGGGTATGCCGGAGGCAACCCGCTTTCCAGTTCGAAGGAGTGCAAGCTCCAGACGAACGCCGCAACACACGGCATTCTGGTAGAGGTTCGCGTACAGAGGCATTGACGTGGATGGGGGCGTTCCTGTGGACGGCAACGGCGCAGACGGTACGACTGCCGGCAAGCGCCCGAACGAGCAGCTGAGCTCGTGGTTCGTGCGAAGCGGCTGGTCGAAGGGCGAGCTGGCGCGCCAAGTGAACCGCCGGGCGCGCCAGATGGGCGCGCACCACATCTCCACGGACACCTCCCGCGTCCGCCGCTGGCTGGACGGCGAGCAGCCCCGCGAACCCATCCCGCGGATCCTCTCCGAGCTGTTCTCCGAGCGCTTCGGCGCCGTCGTGGCCATCGAGGACCTCGGACTGCGCACCGCCCACCAGTCGCCGTCCGTGTCCGGTGTCGACCTGCCCTGGGCCGGACCCCAGACCGTCGCCCTGCTCAGCGAGTTCTCCCGCAGCGACCTGATGCTCGCCCGCCGCGGCTTCCTCGGCTCCGCCCTGTCGCTCGCCGCCGGACCCTCCCTCATCGAGCCCATGCAGCGCTGGCTCGTGCCTACCCCCGCCGGCGAACCCGAGCGCCCCGAACCGGCCGTCGACACCCGCCGTCCCGGCCGCCTCTCCCCGGGCGAGCTGGACCTCCTCGAATCCACCACGGCGATGTTCCGCCAGTGGGACGCCCAGTGCGGCGGCGGACTGCGCCGCAAGGCGGTCGTCGGCCAGCTCCACGAGGTCACCGACCTCCTCCAGGAGCCCCAGCCGGCCGCCACCGCCCAGCGCCTCTTCAAGTGCGCCGCCGAACTGGCCGAACTGGCCGGATGGATGAGCTACGACGTGGGTCTGCAGCCCACCGCCCAGAAGTACTTCGTCCTCGCCCTGCACGCCGCGAAGGAGGCGGGCGACAAGCCGCTCGGCTCGTACATCCTCTCCTCGATGAGCCGTCAGATGATCCACCTCGGCAGGCCCGACGACGCCCTCGAACTCATCCACCTCGCCCAGTACGGCAGCCGCGACTGCGCCACCCCGCGCACCCAGGCGATGCTGTATGCGATGGAGGCCCGCGCCTACGCCAACATGGGCCAGCCCTCCAAGTGCAAGCGGGCCGTCCGCATGGCCGAGGACACCTTCGCCGACGTCGGCCTCGACGGCGAGCCCGAGCCCGACTGGATCCGCTTCTTCTCCGAGGCCGAGCTCAACGGCGAGAACTCCCACTCCTACCGCGACCTCGCCTACGTCGCCGGGCGCTCCCCGACCTACGCCTCCCTCGCCGAGCCCGTCATGGAGCGGGCCGTCGCCCTCTTCGAGAAGGACACCGAGCACCAGCGTTCGTACGCACTCAACCTGATCGGCATGGCCACCGTGCACCTCCTCAAGCGGGAGCCCGAGCAGTCCGCCGCCCTCGTCGAGCAGGCCCTCGGCGTCGCGAAGAGGGTCCGCTCCGAACGGGTCAACACCCGGCTCCGCAAGACCGTCGACACGGCCGCCCGCGACTTCCGCGACGTCGCCGAGGTCGTCCAGCTCACCGACCGGCTCACCGCCCTGCTGCCCGAGACCGCCGAGGCGGTCTGAGCGCCAGGCCCCTTCAGACCCCGGCCGCGACAGCCGTCCCCCACTGCCCGACTCGGCTCCCCCGCCGCAAGGACACAGGGACGCTGTCGCGGCCGGTCTCCTCTTTGCGGCTGAACCGGCGCGCGCTCTCACGGATGTGGTTGATCGCCGTCGTGGTTCCTCAACTCATGGTTGCGACTGTGGGAGGGTACGCCCGTTACAAGTTCGTGACCCACAGGTTCACACCGGCGTAACACGTCCCACCCCTTCGTCACTGCGGCGAAACATCGTGCGGCATCGACGGAAACCGCGCTGCGCGAATCTCTGGCGCATAACCGGCCACCCCTCACGGCCAAGCCGCTCTCCGGCCCCGCCCCCGCACAGGCCGTACCGACGACGAGGAGACGCCGATGGCACCAGCCATCACGACCCTGGCCGCAGACGCCCAGCTGTCTGCCGCCAACACCGGGTTCATGCTCATCTGCTCCGCCCTGGTCATGCTGATGACCCCGGCACTCGCCTTCTTCTACGGAGGCATGGTCCGCGTCAAGTCCACCCTCAACATGCTGATGATGTCCTTCATCAGCCTCGGGATCGTCACGATCCTGTGGGTGCTCTACGGATTCAGCATGGCCTTCGGCACCGACTCCGGATCGCTCATCGGCTGGTCCTCCGAGTACGTCGGCCTCAGCGGCATCGGCGTCACCGAGCTGTGGGACGGCTACACCATCCCGGTGTACGTCTTCGCCGTCTTCCAGCTGATGTTCGCCATCCTCACCCCGGCCCTGATCAGCGGCGCCCTCGCCGACCGCGTGAAGTTCACCGCCTGGGCCCTCTTCATCGCCCTCTGGGTCACCGTCGTCTACTTCCCCGTCGCCCACTGGGTCTGGGGCGCCGGCGGCTGGCTCTTCGAGATGGGCGTCATCGACTTCGCCGGCGGTACGGCGGTCCACATCAACGCCGGTGCCGCGGCCCTCGGCGTGATCCTCGTCATCGGCAAGCGCGTCGGCTTCAAGAAGGACCCGATGCGCCCGCACAGCCTCCCGCTGGTCATGCTCGGCGCCGGTCTGCTCTGGTTCGGCTGGTTCGGCTTCAACGCCGGCTCCTGGCTCGGCAACGACGACGGCGTCGGCGCGGTGATGTTCGTCAACACCCAGGTCGCCACCGCTGCCGCCATGCTCGCCTGGCTGCTCTACGAGAAGATCCGCCACGGCTCCTTCACCACCCTCGGCGCCGCCTCCGGCGCGGTCGCCGGCCTCGTCGCCATCACCCCGTCCGGCGGCTCCTGCTCCCCGCTCGGCGCGATCGCCATCGGCGCCATCGCCGGTCTCGTCTGCGCCATGGCCGTCGGCCTCAAGTACAAGTTCGGCTACGACGACTCCCTCGACGTCATCGGCGTCCACCTCGTCGGCGGTGTCATCGGCTCCCTGCTCGTCGGCTTCTTCGCCACCGGCGGGGTCCAGTCCGACGCCAAGGGCCTCTTCTACGGCGGCGGCCTCGACCAGCTCGGCAAGCAGGCCGTCGGAGTCTTCGCGGTCCTCGCCTACTCTCTGATCGCCTCCGCGATCCTCGCGCTGATCATCGACAAGACGATGGGCATGAGGGTCAGCGAGGACGACGAGGTCTCCGGCATCGACCAGGTCGAGCACGCCGAGACCGCGTACGACTTCAGCGGAGCCGGCGGCGGCGCCTCCTCGCGCTCGACCGCCGCCCCCGCCCCTGCCGTCACGGAGACCAAGAAGGTGGACGCATGAAGCTCATCACCGCAGTCGTGAAGCCGCACCGGCTGGACGAGATCAAGGAGGCCCTCCAGGCCTTCGGGGTCCAGGGCCTCACGGTCACCGAGGCCAGCGGATACGGCCGCCAGCGCGGTCACACCGAGGTCTACCGCGGTGCCGAGTACACCGTCGACCTCGTCCCCAAGATCCGGATCGAGGTCCTGGTCGAGGACGAAGACGCCGAACAGCTCATCGATGTCGTGGTGAAGGCCGCCCGAACCGGCAAGATCGGTGACGGCAAGGTGTGGAGCGTGCCGGTCGAGACCGCCGTACGAGTCCGCACCGGCGAACGCGGTCCGGACGCACTGTAAGAACGCGAGTTCAAGGAGCTGCTGGGTGACGAGCCTCGATACGAGTACGCAAGCGGAAGACTCGGGACCCAGCGGCTACGCGGCGGCCCGGCTGCGCCTTCTCAGCGAGAAGGCGCAGTCCGGGCCGCCGCGCCGTGCCGCGCTGGCCCGGCTCACCGACGAATGGCTGACCGGCCTGTTCGCCGCCGCCCAGCCGCCACGAGGGGTGGCGCTCGTCGCCGTCGGCGGCTACGGGCGCGGAGAACTCTCCCCACGGAGCGATCTCGACCTGCTGCTCCTGCACGACGGGACCGCCGACGCGGGCACCGTCGCCACGCTCGCCGACCGGATCTGGTACCCGGTCTGGGACCTGGGCCTCGCCCTGGACCACTCCGTACGCACCCCCGCCGAGGCGCGCAAGACCGCCGGGGACGACCTCAAGGTCCAGCTCGGACTCCTCGACGCCCGGCCCGTCGCCGGCGACGTCGGACTCGTCGCAGGACTGCGTACCGCCGTCCTCGCCGACTGGCGCAACCAGGCGCCCAAGCGGCTCCCCGAACTCGACGCGCTCTGCCGGGAGCGGGCCGAGCGGATGGGGGAGCTGCAGTTCCTCCTCGAACCCGATCTGAAAGAGGCCAGGGGAGGGCTCCGCGACGCCCAGGTGCTGCGGGCCGTCGCCGCCTCCTGGCTCGCCGACGCCCCACGAGAGGGCCTGGACGGCGCCCGCCGCCGCCTCCTCGACGCCCGCGACGCGCTGCACCTGGCCACCGGCCGCGCCACCGACCGGCTCGCCCTCCAGGAACAGGACGCCGTCGCAGAGGAGCTCGGGCTCCTCGACGCCGACACCCTGCTGCGCGAGGTGTACGAGTCCGCGCGGATCATCTCGTACGCCACCGATGTCACCTGGCGCGAGGTCAACCGGGTCCTCAAGGCCCGCTCGGCCCGTCCCCGACTGCGCGCCATCCTGGGCGGCCGGCCGGCCGGCGGGAAACCGCCGATCGAACGCACCCCCCTGGCCGAGGGCGTGGTCGAGATGGACGGCGAGGTCGTCCTCGCGCTCAGCGCCAAGCCCGAACGGGACTCGGTGCTGCCCCTGCGGGCCGCCGCCGCGGCCGCCCAGTCCGGACTTCCGCTCTCCCTGCACGCCGTACGCCGGCTCGCGGCCGCCGCCAAACCGCTGCCGGTGCCGTGGCCCGCCGAGGCACGCGAGGAGCTGGTCACCCTGCTCGGCGCGGGGGAGCCGACCGTACCCGTCTGGGAGGCCCTGGAAGCCGAGGGGCTGATCACCCGGCTCCTGCCGGACTGGGAACGGGTCCGCTGCCGTCCGCAGCGCAACCCCGTCCACACCTGGACCGTCGACCGGCACCTCGTCGAGACCGCCGTCCGCGCGTCCTCGCTGACCCGCCGGGTCGGCCGGCCCGACCTGCTGCTCGTCGCCGCGCTGCTGCACGACATCGGCAAGGGCTGGCCCGGAGACCACTCCGTGGCCGGCGAGACCATCGCCCGCGA
Organism: Streptomyces sp. NPDC046712; assembly: GCF_040645695.1. Taxonomy (NCBI): domain Bacteria; kingdom Bacillati; phylum Actinomycetota; class Actinomycetes; order Kitasatosporales; family Streptomycetaceae; genus Streptomyces; species Streptomyces sp. NPDC046712. The sequence goes on from NZ_JBEYYW010000005.1 coordinate 132,047, forward strand.
CGTCGCCACCCGGATCGGCTTCGACCGCGCCGACGTCGCCGTCATCGCCACCGTCGTCCGCCACCACCTGCTGCTCGTCGAGACCGCGACCCGGCGCGACCTGGACGACCCGGCCACCGTACGGTCCGTCGCCACGGCCGTCGGGACACAGGGCGCGCTGGAACTGCTGCACGCCCTCACCGAGGCCGACGCGCTGGCCACCGGACCGGCCGCCTGGTCCTCCTGGCGCGGCTCGCTCGTCGCCGACCTCGTCAAACGGGTCGGCGCCGTCCTCGCGGGGGAGCTGGAACCGGAACCGGAGCCCACCGCTCCCAGCGCGGAACAGGAACGCCTCGCGATCGAGGCGCTGCGCACGGGAGAGCCCGTCCTCGCCCTCCACACCCAGCCGGAGACCGAAGCGCAGGACGGCGAACCGGAACCGGTCGGCGTCGAACTGCTCATCGCCCTCCCCGACCAGCCGGGCGTCCTGCCGGCCGTGGCCGGAGTCCTCGCCCTGCACCGGCTGACCGTCCGCGCCGCGGACCTGCGCGCCATCGAGCTCCCCACCGAGCTCGGCCCGGGCGCCGTCCTCGTCCTGAACTGGCGCGTCGCCGCGGAGTACGGCTCACTGCCCCAGGCCGCCCGGCTGCGCGCCGACCTCGTCCGGGCCCTGGACGGCAGCCTGGACATCCCCGCGCGACTCGCCGAACGCGAGGCCGCCTACCCGCGGCGGCGCGGAGTCACCGCCCCGCCACCCCGCGTCACGGTCGCCGCCGCTGACTCCCGCCTCGCCACCGTCATCGAGGTCCGCGCCCAGGACGCCCCCGGGCTGCTGCACCGCATCGGCCGGGCCCTGGAGGGCGCCGACGTCCGGGTCAGGAGCGCGCACGTCTCCACACTGGGCGCCAACGCCGTGGACACGCTGTACGTGACCCGCCCCGACGGCTCCCTCCTCCCGGACGAGGAGGCCGTGGACCTGGCCGGCGCACTGGAGAACGCGCTGCGGTGACGCGCCCCGCCCCCGTCCGTTTCGACGGGCGGGGGCACGCACTTCGACCGGGCAGATACCCTGGAGGGCAATCCGTCCGCCCGCCCCCGACACCGAGGATCCGCGACCGCCGTGTTCGATACCCTCTCCGACCGCCTTGCAGCGACATTCAAGAATCTCCGGGGCAAGGGCCGCCTGTCCGAGGCGGACATCGACGCCACCGCGCGCGAGATCCGTATCGCCCTCCTCGAGGCGGACGTCGCCCTGCCCGTCGTCCGGGCGTTCATCAAGCAGGTCAAGGAGCGGGCCGCCGGCGCCGAGGTCTCCCAGGCGCTGAACCCCGCCCAGCAGGTCATCAAGATCGTCAACGAGGAGCTCATCGGCATCCTCGGCGGCGAGACCCGCCGCCTGCGGTTCGCCAAGACCGCGCCGACCGTGATCATGCTCGCCGGTCTCCAGGGTGCCGGTAAGACCACCCTCGCCGGAAAGCTCGGCCTCTGGCTCAAGAGCCAGGGCCACTCCCCGCTGCTCGTCGCCTGTGACCTCCAGCGCCCCAACGCCGTCACCCAGCTCGGCGTCGTCGCCGAGCGCGCCGGCGTGGCCTTCTACGGCCCGCAGCCGGGCAACGGCGTCGGCGACCCGGTCCAGGTCGCCAAGGACTCGATCGAGTACGCGCGCGGCAAGCAGTACGACATCGTCATCGTCGACACCGCCGGCCGCCTCGGCATCGACCAGGAGCTGATGCAGCAGGCCGCGGACATCCGCGACGCCGTCAGCCCCGACGAGGTCCTCTTCGTCGTCGACGCCATGATCGGTCAGGACGCGGTCAACACCGCCGAGGCCTTCCGCGACGGCGTCGGCTTCGACGGCGTCGTGCTCTCCAAGCTCGACGGCGACGCCCGAGGCGGTGCCGCGCTCTCCATCGCGCACGTCACCGGCCGCCAGATCATGTTCGCCTCCAACGGCGAGAAGCTGGACGACTTCGACGCGTTCCACCCGGACCGCATGGCGTCCCGCATCCTCGGCATGGGCGACATGCTCTCCCTGATCGAGAAGGCCGAGCAGACCTTCAGCCAGGAAGAGGCCGCCAAGATGGCCTCCAAGCTGGCGTCCAAGAAGGGCCAGGAGTTCACGCTCGACGACTTCCTCGCCCAGATGGAACAGGTCCGCAAGATGGGCTCCATCTCCAAGCTGCTCGGGATGCTGCCGGGCATGGCGCAGATGAAGGAGCAGATCAACAACATCGACGAGCGGGACGTCGACCGCACGGCCGCGATCATCAAGTCGATGACCCCGGGCGAGCGCCAGGACCCGACGATCATCAACGGCTCGCGCCGCGCCCGTATCGCCAAGGGTTCCGGCGTCGAGGTCAGCGCGGTCAAGGGCCTGGTCGAGCGGTTCTTCGAGGCCCGCAAGATGATGTCCCGCATGGCCCAGGGCGGCGGCATGCCGGGCATGCCCGGGATCCCGGGCATGGGCGGCGGCCCTGGTCGGCAGAAGAAGCAGGTCAAGCAGGCCAAGGGCAAGCGCAAGAGCGGTAACCCGATGAAGCGCAAGGCCGAGGAGGAGGCCGCCGCGGCCCGCCGCGAGCAGGCCCAGCAGGGCGGCGCGTTCGGTCTGCCGGCCGCAGGCCAGGGTGCGGGCGACTTCGAGCTCCCGGACGAGTTCAAGAAGTTCATGGGCTGAGTCGGCCCAGCAGAGGGGCCCGGAGCGGTGTGAAACCGCCCCGGGCCCCTTTTCACTCCTCCGCCATGCCGGAAATGCCGGGGTTGTCGGACGCTTCGATACTGGGCTGACAGCTGGGTCCGACGTCGGCTTGAGGAGTGCAGCGTGGCCAACCCCGTACCCCCGCGCGACCGGACCGACCAGCCCTGGCGCTCGGAAGGGGCCCCGCCGCCCCCGCCCACGAAGAAGAAGATGCCCGGCGGCTGGGGCGGGCTCATCCTCGCCGCCCTGGTCGTCTACCTCCTCGCCAACCTCGTGCTGTCGTTCTTCAACCGGGGCGACGAACCGACGATCTCGTACACCGAGTTCAGCAAGCAGGTGAACGCGGGCAACGTCACGAAGATCTACTCCAAGGGCGACGCCATCCAGGGCGAGCTGAAGAACAAACAGCCGCTGCCCAACGGCGACAAGGGCGACTACACCAAGTTCGTCACCCAGCGGCCCGCCTTCGCCGACGACAACCTCTGGGGCGAGCTGACCGCGAAGGGCGTCACCGTCACCGCCGAGCCCGTCGTCCAGGAGCGCAGCTTCCTCGCCAACCTGCTCATCTCCCTCGCGCCGATGCTGCTGCTCGTCGCGCTGTGGATCTTCATCGCCCGCCGGATGAGCTCGGGCATGGGTGGCGCGGGCGGCATGCTCGGACGCAAGGCCCCACCCAAACCCGTCGCACTCGAACCGGGCGCCAAGCGCACCACCTTCGAGGACGTGGCCGGCATCGACGAGGTCGAGGGCGAGCTGAACGACGTCGTCGACTTCCTCAAGAACCCCGCCGCCTACCGCGACATGGGCGCCAAGATGCCGCGCGGCGTCCTCCTCGCCGGCCCGCCCGGAACCGGAAAGACGCTCCTCGCGCGCGCGGTGGCCGGCGAGGCCGGGGTGCCGTTCTTCTCGGCATCTGCGTCGGAGTTCATCGAGATGATCGTCGGCGTCGGCGCATCGCGGGTACGGGAACTCTTCGCCGAGGCCCGCAAGGTCGCCCCGGCGATCATCTTCATCGACGAGATCGACACCATCGGCCGCGCCCGCGGCGGCGGCTCGGGCATGGGCGGGCACGACGAACGCGAGCAGACGCTCAACCAGATCCTCACCGAGATGGACGGCTTCACCGGCTCCGAAGGCGTCATCGTCCTCGCCGCCACCAACCGCGCCGACGTGCTCGACCCGGCGCTGACCCGCCCCGGCCGCTTCGACCGGATCGTCCACGTCAACCCGCCCGACCGCGGCGGCCGTGAGGCCATCCTCAAGATCCACACCCGGGAGATCCCGCTCGCCCAGGACGTCGACCTGGTCCAGGTCGCCCGCACCACCCCCGGCATGACGGGCGCGGAACTCGCCAACCTCGCCAACGAGGCGGCCCTCATCGCCGTCAAGAGGCAGCAGAAGGCGGTCACCCAGTCCGACCTCTCCGACGCCCTGGAGAAGGTCCAGCTCGGCGCGGAACGACCCCTGGTCATGCCGGAGGAGGAGCGGCGCCGCACGGCCTACCACGAGAGCGGCCACGCCCTGCTCGGCATGCTCCAGCCAGGCGCCGACCCCGTCCGCAAGATCACCATCGTGCCGCGCGGCCGCGCCCTCGGCGTCACGCTGTCGACACCCGAAGCCGACAAGTACGCGTACACGGAGGAGTACCTGCGCGGCCGGATCATCGGCGCGCTCGGCGGAATGGCCGCCGAGCAGGTCGTCTACGGAGTCGTCACCACCGGCTCCGAGAGCGACCTGGAACAGGTCACCAACATCGCCCGCGGCATGGCCGGCCGCTGGGGCATGAGCGAACGCGTCGGCCGCCTCACGGCCATCCCCAGCGACGCCCAGCAGGCGTACGGCCTCTCGGCCGCCCCCGCGACACTCGACATGGTCGCCGAGGAGATGCGCCGGATCGTCGACGAATGCTACGAGAGCGCCATCCGCCAACTCCGCGAGAACCGCGACAAGCTCGACGCCCTGGCGACCGCCCTCCTGGCCAACGAAACCCTCGAGGAGGCCGCCGCCTACCGCGCCGCGGGCATCCCCCGCCTCGCGAAGGAGACCTAGAGCCTGTCTTCCGGATCAGGCCCTGGGGCCCGTCTCCCGGACCTTGCCGAGCGACGGCGTGGTCCCCGCCCACCCGGCCCCGGCGGCCTCGCCGGCTAGGGCCTGTCCGGTCCTAGGGCACGCGGGCGATCAGGTACCGGAAGACGTTCGGCATCCACACCGTCCCGTCCCGGCGGACGAACGGAGTCAGAGCCTCCGTGATCTCCTTCTCGACCTGGGACGGGTCCGTCGCCCGGACCGCCGCGTCGAACTCGCCCGTCGACAACAGCCCCCGCACCGCACTGTCCTGGTCCGCGTACCCGAACGGGCAGGCCACCCGCCCCGATCCGTCCGGCTTCAGACCGGCCCGCGCCACCACCTCCTCCAGGTCGTCACGGAGCGCCGGGCGCCAGCCGGTCAGGCGGGCGGCGACCCGCAGCACCGACGCCGTCGCGCACCGCTCGGGCGGGCCCCAGCCCGCCAGCACGACAGTCGCGCCCGATTGCGCCAGAGGAGTGACGGCGGCCAGCGCCGGGCCGAGTCCCGCCGAGGCGTGGAAGGCCGTGATCACGTCGTACGGGGTACGCGACAGGCCGCCCGCGTCACCCACGGCGACCGCGGCGTCCGACGGATCCCCCTCGACCACCGCGTGCCCCGCGTCCTCCGGCAGCCGCTCTCTGGCCAGCTCCACGCGCGCGTGGTCCCGGTCCACGCCGGTGACCCGTGCCCCTCGCGAGGCCGCCATCAGCAGCGCGAGCCCCGACCCGCAGCCGAGCCCGAGGACCCGGGAGCCGCTGCCCACGTCGAGACGGTCGTACACCGCCTCGTAGAGCGGCACGAGCATCCGCTCCTGGATCTCGGCCCAGTCGCGCGCGGGATCGTGCCGGACGAGCGTAGGTGTCATGGAAAGCGCCCCAATCAGTGCCTGGTCGAAGCCCCCGTGTACGTGCGCCCGCATCCCCCCGTATGTCAGGGAACTGCGCATCCGTCCCCGCGTCCAGTGCTCGCGCCGGACCACTTCCCCTTCGGGGAGGGTCGGTGCGCCGCCTTGCATCCGGACCCGGTACTGTCCCCGCATCGGGCCCGCGCCCGCCCCCCGGGGCTTACGCCACCGCTACGCGCCGACGCGTATGCGCCACTACGCACCACCTTGCCGCGACCTGCGAGCCTTCTCCGCAGATCGGCGCACTGACCCTCGTCCGGACGCATGAACGGCAACTGACGGGTACGTGCAAATTATTTGGGATGCCCCGGAATGGAACCCGGGAGCGCTTCGGCTCGTTGTACGCGACGTGAGCACGACACCACCTGTTCTCGCCGCAGAGCTGGCACAGGCGTGGGCCGACATTCAGCGGCACCACCCCGAACTGCCGGATCTTGCCGCGCCCGAGTCCCTGATCGGAGAGTCCTCGTCCGCCTGCGGCGCCGAACTCTCCTTCGAGCGACTGCTCCACGAGGCAGTCCACGGCATCGCAGCCGCCCGAGGAGTCCGTGACACCTCACGCGCCGGCCGCTACCACAACCGCAGATTCCTGGCGATCGCCGAGGAGATGGGCCTCGACCACCCTGAGGAGCCGCACGCCAGCAGCGGCTTCTCCCTGGTCACGCTCAACCCCGAGGCGAAGCGCCGGTACCGGCCCACGATCGAACGCCTCCAGCGCGCCCTCAAGGCCCACACCGTCGCGACGGCCGCGGACACCAAGCGCTCCTTCCGGGGCCCCGCCGCGCGCCACGGATCCTCCGGCGGCGGCGTCCGCGTGAAGGCCGTCTGCGACTGCGGCCGGAACGTGCGCGTGGTCCCCTCCGTCCTCGCCCAGGCCCCCATCGTCTGCGGCGGCTGCGGCAAGCCCTTCCGTATCCCGGAAACGGTGGGTGCGGCCAGCTGAGCCGGTGTGTGGGCCGGGTCCGGCCTGCCACCGGCGTGTGGCACAATGGCTAGCTGTACTCGACAGTCGCACAGGACCCCTCTCTCCTCCGGCTGACGCGTCCATCGGGCACCCGAGTACCGCAACCCCACGTGGCATCTCATGTGCCCAACCACGTCAAGACCAGGAGACACCACTCCAGTGGCAGTCAAGATCAAGCTCAAGCGCCTCGGCAAGATTCGCCAGCCGCACTACCGCATCGTCGTCGCCGACTCCCGCACCCGCCGGGACGGTCGTGCGATCGAGGAGATCGGTCTGTACCACCCGACGTACAACCCGTCGAAGATCGAGGTCGACTCCGAGCGTGCGCAGTACTGGCTGTCCGTCGGCGCCCAGCCGACCGAGCCGGTCCTCGCCATCCTGAAGCTCACCGGCGACTGGCAGAAGCACAAGGGCCTGCCGGCCCCCGCGCCGCTGCTGCAGCCGGCGACGAAGGAGGACAAGCGCGCCTCCTTCGACGCGTTCGCCAAGACCCTCGAGGGCGACGACGCCAAGGGTGAGGCCATCACCCCGAAGGCGAAGAAGGCCGACAAGAAGGCGGACGAGGCCGAGGCCGCGTCCACCGAGTCGACCGAGGCCTGATCGTGCTCGAGGAGGCTCTCGAGCACCTCGTGAAGGGCATCGTCGACAACCCTGACGATGTGCAGGTCGCCTCGCGCAACCTGCGCCGCGGCCGCGTGCTCGAGGTCCGGGTCCACCCCGACGACCTCGGCAAGGTGATCGGCCGGAACGGCCGCACCGCGCGTGCACTGCGTACCGTCGTGGGCGCCATCGGCGGCCGTGGCATCCGCGTCGACCTCGTCGACGTGGATCAGGTCCGCTGAACAAGTTGGACACACCGGCACGGGCCGGGGAGGGCCTTCGGGCCCGCCCCGGCCCGTCGTCGTCGGACAGGAGAGAATGAAGTCGTGCAGCTGGTAGTCGCGCGGATCGGCCGCGCCCACGGCATCAAGGGCGAAGTCACCGTCGAGGTCCGTACGGACGAGCCCGAGCTCAGGCTCGCGCCCGGAGCCGTCCTGGTCACCGACCCGGCCACCGCCGGGCCGCTGACCATCGAGACCGGCCGGGTCCACAGCGGCCGGCTGCTGCTCCGCTTCGAGGGCGTCCGCGACCGCAACGGGGCCGAGGCCCTGCGCAACACCCTGCTGATCGCCGACGTCGACCCCGACGAGGCGCCGGAGGGCGAGGACGAGTACTACGACCACCAGCTCATGGACCTGGACGTCGTGCTCGCCGACGGCACCGAGATCGGCCGGATCACCGAGATCTCCCACCTGCCGTCCCAGGACCTCTTCATCGTCGAGCGGCCCGACGGCACCGAGCTGATGATCCCCTTCGTCGAGGAGATCGTCACCGACATCGACCTGGACAAGCAGCGGGCCGTCATCGACCCGCCGCCCGGGCTGATCGACGACCGCGCCGAGATCGTCTCCTCCCGGGACGAGGACACCTCCGGGGACGACCACGCATGAGGCTCGACGTCGTCACGATCTTCCCCGAGTACCTGGAACCGCTGAACGTCTCCCTGGTCGGCAAGGCACGCGCGCGTGGACAGCTCGACGTCCACGTCCACGACCTCCGTGAGTGGACCTACGACCGGCACAACACGGTCGACGACACCCCCTACGGCGGCGGCCCCGGCATGGTCATGAAGACCGACCCCTGGGGCGACGCACTCGACCAGACCCTCGCCGACGGCTTCGAGACGGGCGCACACGGCCCCGTCCTCGTCGTTCCCACCCCGAGCGGACGCCCCTTCACCCAGGAACTCGCCGTCGAGCTCTCCGAGCGCCCCTGGCTGATCTTCACGCCCGCCCGCTACGAGGGCATCGACCGGCGCGTCATGGACGAGTACGCGACCCGCATGCCGGTGTACGAGGTCTCCATCGGCGACTACGTCCTGGCCGGCGGGGAGGCCGCCGTCCTGGTGATCACCGAGGCCGTGGCCCGGCTGCTGCCCGGTGTCCTCGGCAACGCCGAGTCCCACCGTGACGACTCCTTCGCCCCCGGGGCCATGGCCAACCTCCTGGAAGGCCCCGTCTACACCAAGCCCCCCGAGTGGCGCGGCCGCGCCATCCCCGACGTGCTCCTCAGCGGGCACCACGGGAAGATCGCGCGCTGGCGCCGCGACGAGGCCTTCCGCCGTACGGCGGCGAACCGGCCGGACCTGATCGAACGCTGCGACCCCGCCGTCTTCGACAAGAAGGACCGGGAGATCCTCTCCCTGCTCGGCTGGGCCCCGGAGCCCGGTGGCCGATTTTGGCGCAGGCCCGACGCCGTGGAAGAATAGGCCGCTGCTGTGTGTCCGGCGAGCGCCCCTGCCACAGGGGGACGACGCCCGCCCGGTACGCACGGCGCTCCATCTCCTTTTCGAACGTTCCGCTGATGACCTGTGGCATCAGCGAGGAAAGAGACCACCATGGCCTCCCTGCTCGACTCGGTCAACGCGGCTTCGCTCCGCACCGACCTCCCCGCCTTCCGTCCCGGCGACACCGTGAACGTCCACGTGCGCGTCATCGAGGGCAACCGCTCCCGTATCCAGCAGTTCAAGGGTGTCGTCATCCGCCGCCAGGGCTCGGGCGTCAGCGAGACCTTCACGGTCCGCAAGGTCTCGTTCTCCGTCGGCGTCGAGCGCACCTTCCCGGTGAACAGCCCGATCTTCGAGAAGATCGAGCTCGTGAGCCGCGGTGACGTCCGTCGCGCCAAGCTCTACTACCTGCGTGAGCTGCGCGGCAAGGCTGCCAAGATCAAGGAGAAGCGCGACAACTGAGCTCCGGCTCACCGATCGCGCGGGGCTTCGGAGCGATGATTCTCAGGGCGGCCGGATAGGCTCTGCCCCCGATGGACACCGAAGCACAGCACACGGAGCGCGACCGCTCCTCCGAGACGGAGGAGCGGTCGCGCTCCGCGCGTATTTCCGGGCCGGCGGAGCGGGACGGGGAGACCGGGGGATGGTCCTGGCGCCGTACGGGCGTCGTGGGCGGCGTCTGCGTGGTCTTCCTGCTGCTCCTGAGCCACTTCGTGATGCAGCCCTTCCTGATCCCCAGCGGCTCGATGGAACCCACCCTCCAGGTGGGGGACCGCATCCTCGTGAACAAGCTGGCGTACCGTTTCGGCGACCAGCCGCGCCGCGGTGACGTCATCGTCTTCGACGGCACCGGGTCCTTCCTCCAGGAGGCCCCGGAGGAGAACCCGGTCACCGGTGCGCTGCACGGCGCGGCCGCGGCCCTCGGCCTCGCCGAGCCCGCCGAGACCGACTTCGTGAAGCGCGTGGTGGGCGTGGGAGGCGACCGGGTGGTCTGCTGCGACGGCAACGGCCGGCTGACCGTCAACGGCGTGCCCGTCGAGGAGCGGTACGTCCTGCTGGGCGACGCCCCCTCGAAGGTCCCCTTCGACATCGTCGTCCCCCAGGGGACCCTGTGGGTCATGGGTGACCACCGCAGCCAGTCCAGCGACTCCCGCGACCACCTCGGACAGCCGGGCGGCGGCATGGTCCCCGTGGAGCGCGTGATCGGTCGCGCGGACTGGATCGGCTGGCCCTTCGGCCGCTGGGCCGGGGTACCGGAGACCGGGGCGTTCGACGCCGTACCCGCTCCCGCGGCGGGTGGCCATGGGTAACCGGGGCCGGTCGGGCGGACACCGCGCCGACTCACGGCTGCCCACCGGCACGCGACCGACGGACGGCAGCCGTGCGCTGCCCGGCCGGGCGGAGCGGCGAAGGCTCGCCCGCAAGGTCAAGCGGAGGCGGCAGCGATCCGCGGTCAAAGAGATCCCGCTCCTGATCACCGTCGCCCTGCTGATCGCGCTCGTCCTGAAGACCTTCCTCGTCCAGGCCTTCGTCATCCCGTCCGGCTCCATGGAGCAGACGATCCGGATCGACGACCGGGTCCTGGTCGACAAGCTCACGCCCTGGTTCGGCTCCAAGCCGCAACGCGGCGACGTCGTCGTCTTCAAGGACCCCGGAAACTGGCTCCAGGAGGACACGGCGCCGACGGCCGAGGATCCGATCGGCGTCAAGCAGGTCAAGCAGGCCCTGACCTTCATCGGGCTGCTGCCCTCGGCCGACGAGCAGGACCTGATCAAGCGGGTCGTCGCGGTCGGCGGTGACACGGTCGCGTGCTGCGGTGCGGACGGCCGGATCACGGTCAACGGCGTACCGCTGGACGAACCGTATCTGCACCCGGGCAACGAACCCTCGAAGATCAAGTTCAAGGTGAAGGTGCCGCCCGGCCGGATCTTCGTGATGGGCGACCACCGGTCGGACTCCGCCGACTCCCGCTTCCACCTCGACGAGAAGGACCAGGGAACGATCTCCGAGGAGGACGTGGTGGGCCGGGCCGTCGTGATCGCCTGGCCCGTGAGCCACTGGCGCCGACTGGAGGAACCGGACACGTTCGCGGCCGTGCCGGACGGCAGTTCGGGCGCTGTGTCCGCACACGGCGTGTCGCATAGTGTGTCTTCGCGGAATCTGAACGGATTGCCCTGGCTCCCGACCCCTGCGGAACTCCCGCTCGTTATGGGAGTGGTGGGCCTGTCCCTGTTCTGGGGCAGGCATATGCACGGACTGAGGAGTGGATGTGGGGGATGTGGCCGTCGGCGCACGATCCGGACACGACGAGCCGGAGGAGAGGCCCGAGCGGCTCGGCGAATCGTCGGTGGCCATGAGGGATGACTCCTCCGGCCCGCAGGACGCCGACCCGGCGCACGGCGAGGGCGATTCCGGGCAGGACGAACAGGGCGACCAGACGGGTGAGACCGGCAGGCCCACGAAGAAGCCGCGTTCCTTCTGGAAGGAACTGCCCCTGCTGATCGGTATCGCGCTGCTGCTCGCGCTGCTGATCAAGACCTTCCTGGTGCAGGCGTTCTCGATCCCCTCGGACTCGATGATGAACACGCTGCAGCGCGGCGACCGGGTCCTGGTGGACAAGCTGACCCCCTGGTTCGGCTCCGAGCCGGAGCGCGGCGAGGTCGTCGTCTTCCACGACCCGGGCGGCTGGCTGGAGGGCGAGCTCACCACCGACCCGAACGCCCTGCAGACGTTCCTGAGCTGGATCGGCCTGATGCCCGACCCGGCGGAGAAGGACCTGATCAAGCGGGTCATCGCCGTGGGCGGCGACACGGTCTCCTGCAAGGAGGGCGGCAAGGTCATCCTCAACGGCAAGACCCTGGACGAGACCTCGTACATCTACCCCGGCTCCTCGCCCTGCGGCGACAAGCCCTTCGGACCGATCACCATCCCCGAGGGCAGCATCTGGGTGATGGGCGACAACCGGCAGAACTCCCTGGACTCCCGGTACCACCAGAACCTCCCGGGCGGTGGCACGGTCCCGAACGACGAGGTCGTCGGACGCGCGGTCGTCGTGGCCTGGCCGGTCACCCGCTGGGCGACGCTGCCCGTGCCGAGCACCTTCGACCAGCCCGGACTGAGCCAGGCGCTGGCCGTGGCCCCGGGCGCGGCCGGACTCGCCGGCGCACTGCCCCTGGTGCTGTGGCGCAGGAAGAGGCTCGCCACTCGGCATACCGCCCAGTAGCAACGCGCGGGTAGGGTGCCGTCCCAGATCGACGAACCGACCGTGAGGGTGGGGAGCGCTGGGATGAGCGGAACGATACGAACGGACGGCGGCCGCGGCCGCCTCGGCAGCGTGCTGTCGGGACTGGTCGTGGCCGTCGGCTGTGTGCTCTTCCTCGGCGGATTCGCCTGGGGAGCAGTCCTCTACCAGCCGTACACCGTGCCCAGCGACTCCATGACCCCGACCCTGGCCGTCGGCTCCAAGGTCCTGGCGCAGCGCATCGACGGCGACGAGGTGCGGCGAGGCGACATCGTCGTCTTCAAGGACCCGCTGTGGGGCGACATGCCGATGGTGAAGCGGGTCGTCGGCATCGGCGGCGACACGGTCGCCTGCTGCGACGCCGACGGCCGGCTCACGGTCAACGGCAAGGCGGTCGAAGAGACGTATCTGCGCCCCGGAGCTCCCGCCTCGGGACAGGAGTTCTCCGCGACCGTCCCGGAGGGGAGCCTCTTCCTCCTCGGCGACGAGCGGCACAACTCCCTCGACTCCCGGGTCCACCTCCAGGAGGCCGGTCAGGGCTCCGTGCCGCGCTCCGCGGTCACCGCCCGGGTCGATGCCATCGCGTGGCCCATGGACGGTGTCCTGGCACGGCCGGCGGGCTTCGCGGCGCTGCCGGGCGGGGTGTCGCAGCCCGGGCCCGTGAAGCTGCTCTTCTACGCGATCGTCTTCGGGTGTGTACTGATCCTGGCCGGGGCCGCGTACGGGCCGCTGGCGCAGCGGCTGGGCGGACGGTCCCGCAGGGAGACCGCGAGGGAGACGGTGGGTACATGACGGGTACGGAGGGTTCGGCCGGGGCGGCTGCGGGTTCGGCTTCCCGGGCGGCGGGTTCGGCTGCCGGGGTGCCGGGCTCGGGTGCCGGTTCGGCTGCGGCGGCCGGGCGGGAGCTGCGGCGGGTGGCGCGGGTCGTGCTGCTCGACCCCGACGACCGCATCCTCCTCCTGCACGGGTACGAGCCCGACGACCCGGACCAGACGTGGTGGTTCACACCCGGCGGCGGCCTGGAGGGCGACGAGACCCGCGAAGAGGCTGCGCTGCGCGAGTTGGCCGAGGAGACCGGGATCACCGAGGTCGCACTCGGGCCGGTCGTCTGGCAGCGGATCTGCTCCTTCCCCTTCGACGGGCGGCGCTGGGACCAGGACGAGTGGTACTACCTGGCACGAACCACCCAGACCGCGACGGCCCCGGGCGGGCTCACCGAGCTGGAGGCGCGCAGTGTCGCGGGGCTGAGGTGGTGGACCTCCGCCGAACTGTCGGCGGCGCGTGAGACGGTGTACCCGACCAGACTCGCCGAGCTGCTCCACAGGCTGCTCGACGAGGGACCGCCGAGTGCACCGGTGGTGCTCGCCCCGGAAATCGTTTAGCGGTGCGAGCGGCTGGCGCACAATAGGTGGACGCACGGCTGAAGGGGAACATGCCATGAGCGCCGAGGACCTCGAGAAGTACGAGACCGAGATGGAGCTGAAGCTCTACCGGGAGTACCGCGATGTCGTCGGGCTGTTCAAATACGTGATCGAGACCGAGCGGCGCTTCTACCTGACCAACGACTACGAGATGCAGGTGCACTCGGTCCAGGGCGAGGTGTTCTTCGAGGTGTCCATGGCCGACGCCTGGGTCTGGGACATGTACCGGCCGGCCAGGTTCGTCAAGCAGGTCCGGGTGCTCACATTCAAGGACGTGAACATCGAGGAGCTCAACAAGAGCGACCTGGAGCTTCCCGGCAGCTGAAACCACTCGCGAGGGTGAGGCGGTTTTCCACAGACGAGCGACCGTCCACCAAGATCCACACGGAGCGTCGCGGAGCGTCACAGTCGGTACCGGAGGTGGTACCGAATGAATCCGACGCACGCGACGAACCCGATCCACGCGAAGAGCCCGACCAGCGCCACGAAACCGACCGGCGCGACGAAACCGACCGGCGCGACGAGCCCGTCCGGCGCGACGGGCTCGACGAGCCCGCGCCGCTCGACCAACGCGACGAACGCACTCGGGCAGTACGGGGAAGAGCTGGCCGTCCGCCGGCTGGCCGAGACCGGGGTGACCGTCCTCGCGCGGAACTGGCGCTGCGGACGCACCGGTGAGATCGACATCGTCGCCCGCGACGGCGACACCCTCGTCATCTGTGAAGTGAAGACGCGCCGGGAAGGCGCCTTCGAGCACCCCATGGCCGCCGTCACCGCCACCAAGGCCGACCGGCTCAAACGGCTCGCCGCCTGCTGGCTCGACCGCCACGGCGGACCACCGCCCGACGGCGGCGTCCGTATCGACCTCATCGGCATCGTCCTGCCGCGCCGCGGCGCCCCCGTCGTCACCCACGCCCAGGGGGTGGCCTGATGGGATTCGCCCGCACCTGCTCCGTCGCCCTCGTCGGCGTCGAAGGCGTCGTCGTCGAAGTCCAGGCCGACCTCGAAGCCGGAGTCGCCGCCTTCACCCTCGTGGGACTCCCCGACAAGAGCCTCACCGAGAGCCGCGACCGCGTACGCGCCGCCATCGTCAACTCCGACGCCGAATGGCCCCAGAAGAAGCTCACCGTCGGACTCAGCCCCGCCTCCGTCCCCAAAGGCGGCAGCGGATTCGACCTGGCCGTCGCCGCGGCCGTCCTCGGCGCCGCCGAGCGCATCGACCCCAGGGTGATCGCCGACCTCGTCCTCATCGGCGAACTGGGGCTCGACGGCCGCGTCCGGCCCGTCCGCGGCGTCCTGCCCGCCGTCCTCGCCGCCGCCGAAGCCGGCTATCAACATGTCGTCGTCCCCGAACAGACCGCAGGCGAAGCCTCCCTCGTCCCCGGAGTGTCCGTCCTCGGCGTCCGCAGCCTGCGCCAACTCATCGCCGTCCTCACCGACGAACCCGTCCCCGAGGAGGAACCCGCCGAAGAAGGCCGCCCCGACGCCATGCTCGCCGGACTCCTCGTCCCCGGCGCGGGCGTCGGCACCGGCCTCGCCGCCGACCCGGCCGACGGACCCGACCTCGCCGACGTCGCAGGACAGCACAACGCCCGCCGAGCCCTGGAGGTCGCAGCAGCAGGCAGCCACCACCTCCTGCTCTCCGGGCCACCCGGAGCCGGCAAGACCATGCTCGCCGAACGACTCCCCGGCATCCTGCCCCCACTCACCCGACAGGAGTCCCTCGAAGTCACCGCCGTCCACTCCGTCGCCGGCATCCTCCCGCCCGGCGAACCCCTCGTCCGCCGAGCCCCCTACTGCGCTCCCCACCACTCGGCGACCATGCAGTCCCTCGTCGGCGGAGGCAACGGCCTCCCACGCCCCGGCGCCGTCTCCCTCGCGCACCGAGGCGTGCTCTTTCTCGACGAGGCCCCCGAATTCTCCGGAAAGGCCCTCGACGCCCTGCGTCAGCCCCTCGAATCCGGACACGTCGTCGTCGCCCGCGCCGCCGGAGTCGTCCGCCTCCCCGCCCGCTTCCTGCTCGCCCTCGCCGCCAACCCCTGCCCGTGCGGACGGCACACCCTCCACGGCGCCGGATGCGAATGCCCCTCCTTGCTCATCCGCCGCTACCAGGCACGACTCTCCGGCCCCCTCCTCGACCGCATCGACATCCGTGTCGAAGCCGAACCCGTCACCCGATCCGACCTCCTGGGACAGGGCGGCCGCGGCGAACCCACCGCCACCGTCGCCGACCGCGTCCGCGAAGCCCGCGCCCGCGCCGCGCACCGCCTCACCGACACCCCCTGGAACATCAACAGCGAAATCCCCGGCCACGAACTGCGCACCCGCTACACCGTCGGCCCAGGGGCCCTCGCCGCCGCCGAACGCGACATCGAACGCGGGCTGCTCACCGCACGCGGCCTCGACCGGGTCCTCCGCGTCGCCTGGACCGTCGCCGACCTCGCCGGACACGACCGCCCCGACGCCCATGACGTTGACCTCGCCCTCCAACTGCGCACCGGCATCGCCCGAGGCGTACCCGTCGGAGCCGGAAGGGGGGACTACTCATGACCCCGGACGAAGAGCACGCCACCGAAGGAACACCCCGCACCACCCCGGACGAGGAACGCCTCGCATGCGCCGCACCGGACGAGGAACGCCTCGCGCGCACCACCCCGGATGAACAACGCCTCGCGCGCATCAACCCGGACGAGGAACGCCTCGCCCGCGCCGCCCTCACGCGCATCGTCGAACCCGGCGACGAACACGCCGGCCGCTGGCTCCGCCGATACGGGGCCGCGGGCTTCCTCCGGCGCCTGCGCGAGCCCACCGGGGCCGGACACGACGCCCGCCCCGGCACCGGACCCTTCCCGGGCACAGGAGAGAAACGGGTCGACGGATGGCGACGGCGCGCCGCCACCGTCGAACCACGACGAGACCTCGACGCCGCCGCACGGCACGGCGGCCGACTCGTCATCCCCGGCGACACCGAATGGCCCCGGCAGCTCGACGACCTCGGCGACACCCGCCCCATCGGGCTCTGGATCCGCGGCCCGGCCGACCTGCGCACCTGGGCACTCCGCTCCGTCGCCGTCGTCGGCGCCCGCGCCTGCACCCCCTACGGCGCGCACATGGCCACCACCCTCGCCTCCGGACTCGCCGAACGCGGCTGGGTCGTCGTCTCCGGCGCCGCCTTCGGCATCGACGGCGCGGCACACAGAGGCGCCCTCGCCGCCCAGGGCGCCACCGTCGCCGTCCTCGCCTGCGGCGTCGACGTCCCCTACCCCCGCGGCCACGCCGGACTCATCGGCCGTATTGCCGAACAGGGCCTCGTCGTAGGGGAGTTGCCACCAGGAAGTCACCCCACGCCCAGCAGATTCATCCTCCGCAACCGCGTCATCGCCGCCCTCACCCGCGGCACCGTCGTCGTCGAGGCCCAGTACCGCAGCGGCTCCCTCGTCACCGCCCGCAGCGCCCACCGCCTCGGCCGCCACACCATGGGCATCCCCGGCGCCGTCACCAGCGGACTCTCCGCAGGCGTCCACGAACTCCTACGAGGCGAGGCCACCCTCGTCACCGACGCCGCCGAAGTGATCGAACTCGTCGGCGACATGGGCCAACTCGCCCCCGCCCGCCGAGGACCAGTCCTGCCCAGGGACCTCCTCGACCCGCACGCCGCCCGCGTCCTCGAAGCCCTCCCCGCCGGCCGGCCCACCCCCGTACCCGAGATCGCCGACCGCGCCGGAACCACCCCCGACGACACCCTCGCCAGGCTGTACGAACTGCACTCCCTGGGGTACGTCGAACGGCAAGGCGGTGACTGGCAGTTGACGAACACCCCCACAGAAGGAGCGAACCTGCGGCGAGGCGGTACTTGACCTGGAGCATTCGGGTGAAAAGGTGATGGCGATGAACAATCGAGTTCTCTCGGCCGCACCCGAGGGGCCGACACGCGCCACGGCCCGGGTTCGAAGATGTGGACGAGGGGGCCCACCCAGACCGGCGCGATCCGCAGAGGTTCGCTCACCGCGACAGTCCAGTCACGCTACGCTCACCAGGATTCCCTACCGGACACACCCCACCGACCCACTCCACAGCAGAACGGCTCAAGGCAACGCATGCCCCAGCACACCTCCGGGTCCGACCGTGCGGCGGTGCCCCCAGCAGCCCGGGGAGGCACCGTGCGACCGCCGGCACCGACATCGCTCGACGAACTGTGGCGCTCGTACAAGGACACGGGCGACGAGCGGCTGCGGGAACAGCTGATCCTGCACTACTCCCCGCTCGTGAAGTACGTCGCCGGCCGCGTCAGCGTCGGACTGCCGTCCAATGTGGAACAGGCCGACTTCGTCTCCTCCGGAGTCTTCGGGCTGATCGACGCCATCGAGAAGTTCGACGTCGAGCGGTCGATCAAGTTCGAGACCTACGCCATCACCCGCATCCGCGGCGCGATGATCGACGAACTCCGCGCCCTGGACTGGATCCCCCGCTCCGTGCGCCAGAAGGCACGCAACGTCGAGCGCGCCTACGCCACCCTCGAGGCCCAACTGCGGCGGACCCCCTCCGAGAGCGAGGTCGCCGCCGAGATGGGCATCGCCCTGGAGGAACTGCACGCCGTTTTCAGCCAGTTGTCCCTGGCGAACGTCGTGGCGCTGGAAGAGCTGCTGCACGTCGGAGGCGAGGGCGGCGACCGCCTGTCCCTCATGGACACGCTGGAGGACACCGCCGCCGACAACCCGGTCGAGGTGGCCGAGGACCGCGAGCTCAGACGGCTGCTCGCCCGCGCCATCAACACGCTCCCCGAGCGCGAGAAGACCGTCGTCACGCTCTACTACTACGAGGGCCTCACCCTCGCCGAGATCGGCCACGTCCTCGGCGTCACCGAGAGCCGGGTCAGCCAGATCCACACCAAGTCGGTCCTGCAGCTGCGCGCCAAGCTGGCCGATGTAGGACGCTGACGCCGCGGGGCCGGTCGTACAGTGGTGCCGTGCCCAGGATTCGAGCGGCCAGTGTGGCCGAGCACCGGACGATGCAGCGCGGCGCCCTGCTGGACGCCGCGCGATCCCTGCTGTCCGAAGGCGGTACGGAGGCGTTGACCTTCCCCGCCCTCGCCGAGCGTACGGGCCTCGCCCGCTCCTCGGTGTACGAGTACTTCCGCTCCCGCGCGGCCGTCGTCGAGGAACTGTGCGCCGTCGACTTCCCCGTCTGGGCGGCCGAGGTCGAAGCGGCGATGGCCCAGGCCGACACCGCCGAGGGCAAGGTCGAGGCGTACGTACGCAAGCAGCTGGAGCTGGTGGGCGACCGCCGCCACCGGGCGGTCGTCGCGATCTCCGCGAGCGAGCTCGACGACGGCGCCCGCGAGAAGATCCGCGCCGCCCACGGCGGACTCGTCGCCATGATCGTCGAAGCCCTCGCGGACCTGGGCCAGGCCCAGCCCCGCCTTGGCGCGATGCTCCTCCAGGGCGTCGTGGACGCGGCCGTGCGCCGTATCGAGCTGGGCGCGGCGGAGGAGCCGGACGACATCGCCGACGCGGCGGTCTCCATGGCGCTCCGAGGCGTCGGGGGCTGACCCCCCCGCCCCCCTCCCCTCCCCACCCCCCGGCTGCGTGTCGGTCCTCGGCCATGGCCAGGGCACCCCTGCCGCGCCACGGCACCCCTGTCACGGATGAGGCACCCGTTCACGCCTGAGGCACCCCTGCCGCGCCTACGGCACCCCGTTCACGCCTACGGCACCCCCGTCACCGGCAGGAGTCTCGACGGGCTTCGGTGCAGGAGGAGCAGGGGGTTCAGATAGGAGTCGCCGCGCAGGAGGCCCCAGTGGAGGCAGGACTCCGGGCAGTGGGGGTCATCTGTCGCGGGGGCCGCGAGTGTGGCCACCGGTTGGCCGCGGGTGACGGTGGTGCCTGCCGTGACGGTCGGTGTCACCGGTTCGTAGGTCGTCCGCAGGGGTGGGTCCCCGGTGCCCGGCAGGGTGATCGTGAGGACTCCCCGGCCGGCCACCCGGCCCGCGAAGGTGACGACGCCGGACGCCGCCGCGTGGACCGGGGTGCCCGGAGGGGCGGCCAGGTCGAGGCCGCGGTGGCCCGGGCCGTACGGGCCGGCCGGAGGTTCCCAGCCGCGGATGATCTCGGGGCGCGGTGGTCCCACCGGCCAGATCAGGGCGGCCATGAGGAGCAGTGTCGTGAGGTGCATGGGGATCACGCTCCCGCGGGCGCCCGGTTCATGGGGATCATGGTCGATATCTGTGGAATACCAGCCGGTTGTGGACAGCGCCGTCACCCGGCGCCCCCCGGGTCCCGTACACTTCCTATGGCGATCCGGGTCACCGGGTCGACTTCGCACGCCCCGCCACCACCCTCAAAAGTCGTGGCAGCGCCTTTTCGGTCCCTCGTGGCACGGCGCGTCGGGGCGTCAGGACATAACCGAGAAACTCAAGGAGATACGGCCATGGCCGTCGTCACGATGCGGGAGCTGCTGGAGAGCGGCGTCCACTTCGGTCACCAGACCCGTCGCTGGAACCCGAAGATGAAGCGCTTCATCTTCACCGAGCGCAACGGCATCTACATCATCGACCTGCTCCAGTCGCTGTCGTACATCGACCGCGCCTACGAGTTCGTCAAGGAGACCGTCGCCCACGGCGGTTCCATCATGTTCGTCGGTACGAAGAAGCAGGCCCAGGAGGCCATCGCCGAGCAGGCGACGCGTGTCGGCATGCCGTACGTCAACCAGCGTTGGCTCGGTGGCATGCTCACCAACTTCTCCACCGTCTACAAGCGTCTGCAGCGCCTCAAGGAGCTCGAGCAGATCGACTTCGAGGACGTGGCCGCCTCCGGCCTCACCAAGAAGGAGCTCCTGGTCCTCTCCCGCGAGAAGGCCAAGCTGGAGAAGACCCTCGGTGGTATCCGCGAGATGCAGAAGGTGCCGAGCGCCGTCTGGATCGTCGACACCAAGAAGGAGCACATCGCCGTCGGTGAGGCGCGCAAGCTCCACATCCCGGTCGTCGCGATCCTCGACACCAACTGCGACCCCGACGAGGTCGACTACAAGATCCCGGGCAACGACGACGCGATCCGCTCCGTCACCCTGCTCACCCGCGTGATCGCCGACGCTGTCGCCGAGGGCCTCATCGCCCGCTCCGGCGCCGCGACCGGCGACTCGAAGCCGGGCGAGAAGGCCGCGGGCGAGCCGCTCGCCGAGTGGGAGCGCGACCTGCTCGAGGGTGAGAAGAAGGCTGACGAGGCCGAGGTCCAGACCTCTGCCGAGACCGAGAAGGTCGCCGACGCCGAGGCCGCCGACGCCGCCGAGGCCGTCGAGGCTCCGGCCGCCGAGGCCGAGCAGGCCTGACCCACGGCCTGACCTTCACAGGTCCGGTTGTTTCGGATGTAGACGGCGGGGGCCCACGAAGCCCCCGCCGTCCACCCGTAGATCTTTCAGACTTCGAGAGAGAAACTCAGACTCATGGCGAACTACACCGCCGCTGACGTCAAGAAGCTCCGTGAGCTCACCGGCGCCGGCATGATGGACTGCAAGAAGGCTCTGGACGAGGCCGACGGCAACGTCGACAAGGCCGTCGAGGCCCTGCGCATCAAGGGCCAGAAGGGCGTCGCCAAGCGCGAGGGCCGCTCTGCCGAGAACGGCGCCGTCGTCTCCCTCATCGCCGACGACAACACCTCCGGTGTCCTCGTCGAGCTGAAGTGCGAGACGGACTTCGTCGCCAAGGGCGACAAGTTCCAGGCCGTCGCCGCCGCGCTCGCCGCCCACGTCGCCGCGACCTCCCCGGCCGACCTCGAGGCGCTGCTCGCCTCCGAGATCGAGGCCGGCAAGACGGTTCAGGCGTACGTCGACGAGGCCAACGCCAACCTCGGTGAGAAGATCGTTCTCGACCGCTTCGCGCAGTACGCCGACGGCTACGTCGCGGCCTACATGCACCGCACCATGCCCGACCTGCCCCCGCAGATCGGTGTTCTCGTCGAGTTCGACAAGGAGAACGCCGAGATCGCCAAGGGTGTCGCGCAGCACATCGCCGCCTTCGCGCCGAAGTACCTCACCCGTGAGGACGTTCCGGCCGAGGTCGTCGAGTCCGAGCGTCGCGTCGCCGAGGAGACCACCCGCGCCGAGGGCAAGCCCGAGGCCGCGCTCCCGAAGATCGTCGAGGGTCGCGTCAACGGCTTCTTCAAGGACGCCACGCTGCTCGGCCAGCCGTACGCGCTGGACAACAAGAAGTCTGTCCAGCAGATCCTGGACGAGGCCGGCGTCACCCTGAAGCGCTTCACGCGCATCAAGGTCGGCATCTGAGTCCGTACGCAACGGACACCGGACCCCGGTAGGGTCTGAAGCAGTCGTCCACGCTCGCGTAGGACGACCGCAGATCTGACGAGGAGGCCATTGCCGTACGGGAAACCGCAAGGACCCATCGGCAATGGCCTTCGTCGTATGTGCACGAGGAGAGCTCCATGAACCAGTCCGCCGCACAGGGCGACGACATCCACGGCAAAAAGGCCGGCCGCTTCATGCTGAAGCTGTCCGGCGAGGCATTCGCCGGCGGCGGCGCGCTCGGCGTCGACCCCGACGTCGTGCACAAGATCGCGCGCGAGATCGCCGCAGTCGTCCGCGACGGAGCGGAGATCGCGGTCGTGATCGGCGGGGGTAACTTCTTCCGCGGCGCCGAGCTGCAGGTGCGCGGCATGGACCGGGCGCGCTCCGACTACATGGGCATGCTCGGCACCGTCATGAACTGCCTCGCCCTCCAGGACTTCCTGGAGAAGGAGGGCATCGACTCCCGCGTCCAGACCGCCATCACCATGGGTCAGGTCGCGGAGCCGTACATCCCGCTGCGCGCCGTGCGCCACCTGGAGAAGGGCCGCGTGGTCATCTTCGGCGCCGGTATGGGCATGCCGTACTTCTCCACCGACACCACGGCCGCCCAGCGTGCCCTGGAGATCGACGCCGAGGCCCTGCTGATGGGCAAGAACGGCGTGGACGGGGTCTACGACTCCGACCCGAAGACCAACCCCGACGCGGTGAAGTTCGACGCGCTGGAGTACGGCGAGGTGCTGTCCCGGGACCTGAAGGTCGCCGACGCCACCGCCATCACGCTGTGCCGCGACAACAATCTCCCGATCCTCGTCTTCGAACTGCTCGCGGAGGGCAATATCGCGCGCGCGGTGAAGGGTGAGAAGATCGGCACTCTCGTGAGCGACCAGGGCACCCGGGCCTGAAACCGGGTACCGCCCCGCGAGGGGATGGACAGAGCCCTGCCGGTCGTACACCGTGCAGGACAAGACGCGACGACACGCAGGAGCAAGTGGTGATCGAAGAGACCCTCCTCGAGGCCGAGGAGAAGATGGAGAAGGCCGTCGTGGTCGCCAAGGAGGACTTCGCCGCGATCCGCACCGGCCGTGCGCACCCGGCGATGTTCAACAAGATCGTGGCCGACTACTACGGTGCCATCACGCCGATCAATCAGCTGGCGTCGTTCTCGGTGCCCGAGCCGCGCATGGCCGTGGTGACCCCGTTCGACAAGAGCGCGCTGCGCAACATCGAGCAGGCGATCCGTGACTCGGACCTCGGCGTCAACCCGAGCAACGACGGCAACATCATCCGTGTGGTGTTCCCGGAGCTCACCGAGGAGCGCCGCCGCGAGTACATCAAGGTCGCCAAGTCCAAGGCCGAGGACTCGAAGATCTCGATCCGTTCCGTCCGCCGCAAGGCGAAGGAGACCATCGACAAGCTGGTCAAGGACGGCGAGGTCGGCGAGGACGAGGGCCGCCGCGGCGAGAAGGAGCTCGACGACACCACCGCGAAGTACGTCGCGCAGGTGGACGAGCTGCTCAAGCACAAGGAAGCCGAGCTGCTCGAGGTCTGATGAACGACTCTTCCTGGGGGGCCCCGGCCGGTTCCGGCTACTGGGGGCCCGACCAGGGGCCTGCCCCGGCGGGTCCCGCATACGATGGGCTGCAGGCGGCGCAGACTCGGCCCATGCCCATCGTGCCCGACGTCCCCGCCGGCGATCACCAGGACGACCACGATCGGGGGGCCGCTCAGCCGAGCGGTCCCCTGTTCCGTGACGAGACGCCGAACGAGCACCCGCAGGAGCCCATGTCCAGCCCGTCCCAGCCCGCTCCCGGGGCTCCGCAGAAGAAGAGCGCGGGGCGCGACCTGGGCGCGGCCATAGGGGTCGGGGTCGGGCTCGGCGCCGTCATCATCGCGTCGCTTTTCATCTGGAAAGCCGCGTTCATCGGCGTCATAGTCGTCGCCGTCGTGGTCGGTCTGTGGGAGCTCACCTCCCGTCTCCAGGAGCGCAAGGGCATCAAGGCCCCGCTCGTCCCGCTCGCCCTCGGCGGCGCGGCGATGGTCGTGGCCGGGTATGTCCGTGGCGCGGAGGGGGCCTGGGTCGCCATGGCCCTGACCGCCCTCGCGGTGCTGGTGTGGCGCATGACGGAGCCGCCCGAGGGCTATCTGAAGGACGTCACGGCGGGTGTCTTCGCCGCGTTCTACGTGCCGTTCCTGGCGACGTTCGTGGCGCTGATGCTCACGGCCGACGACGGGCCGCAGCGGGTGCTCACGTTCCTGGTGCTGACCGTGGTCAGCGACACCGGCGCGTACGCGATCGGCTGGCGTTTCGGCAAGCACAAGCTGGCGCCGCGGATCAGCCCCGGCAAGACCCGCGAGGGCCTGGTCGGAGCCGTGACGTTCGCGATGGCGGCGGGCGCGCTCTGCATGGAGTTCATGATCGAGGACGGCACGTGGTGGCAGGGTCTGCTGCTTGGCCTGGCGGTGGCGGCGAGCGCGACGCTCGGCGACCTCGGCGAGTCGATGATCAAGCGCGACCTGGGCATCAAGGACATGGGCACGCTGCTCCCGGGCCATGGGGGCATCATGGACCGCCTCGACTCGCTGCTGCCGACGGCTCCGGTGGTCTGGCTGCTGTTCGTGATCTTCGTCGGCACGAGCTGATCTGCGCGTTCCTCGCTGAAGGGCTCGCCGTCCCATGGACGGCGAGCCCTTCTTCGTACCCGGGTCGCTTCGGCGGGCCCCGCCCGCCATGTGGTGGACGTGAAGGGCGAGTCGCGGGGTCCGCGACCGAGGCAACCGGGATGATTTCGCCCATGGCAGCTAGGGGAGGCTCGGGCGAGGTACGGGCGGGGGCGCGGTCCGTCCTGCTGACGCTCGCGGCCGGTCAGTTCCTGATGGCGCTCGACAGCTCCGTCATGAACGTCTCGATCGCGACGGTCGCCGACGACGTGGGTACGACGGTGACCGGGATCCAGGGCGCCATCACGGCCTACACGCTCGTGATGGCGATGCTCATGATCCCCGGGGGCAAGGTCGGGGTGCTGATCGGCCGGAAGCGGGCGTTCATGATCGGCTGCGTGATCTACGGCTGTGGCTCCCTCGTCACGGCTCTCGCACCGAACCTTCCGGTGCTGCTGCTCGGCTGGTCGTTCCTCGAGGGCGTCGGAGCGGCGCTGATCCTGCCCGCGATCGTGGCGCTAGTGGCCGGCAACTTTCCCGCCGAACGCCGCGCCGCCGCCTACGGGATCGTGGCGGCCGCGGGGGCCGTGGCCATCGCGCTCGGGCCGCTCATCGGGGGTGTCGCCACCACCTACTTCTCCTGGCGCTGGGTCTTCGCCGGCGAGGTCCTGGTGGTTCTCGTCATTCTGCTGTTCGCCCGCCGCATCGCCGACGCGGTGAGCGAGGAACGCCCGCGCATCGATCTCGTCGGTGCGGTCCTCTCCGCCCTCGGGCTCGGGATCTTCGTCTACGGCGTTCTCCGCTCGGACGAATGGGGCTGGTTCCAGCCGAAACCGGACGCGCCGTCGTGGCTGGGTGTCTCGATGGTCGTGTGGCTGATGCTGGCGGGTCTGTTCCTGGTGTGGCTCTTCCTCCGTTGGGAGGCCCGGCTCGTGAAGCGCGGCGGGGAGCCGCTCGTCCACCCGGCCATGCTGGAGAACAAGCAGTTGACCGGCGGGCTGACGATGTTCTTCTTCCAGTACCTCGTGCAGATGGGCGTCTTCTTCGTCGTACCGCTCTATCTGTCCGTCGCCCTGGGCCTGTCCGCGCTCGCGACCGGTGCCCGCATCCTGCCGCTCTCGCTGACTCTGCTGGCCGCGGCGGTCCTGATTCCGCGGTTCCTCCCGGACGTCTCGCCGCGGCGGGTGGTGCGGCTCGGGGTGCTCGCGCTGCTCGCGGGCGCGGTCATTCTGATGGCCGCGCTCGACGCGGACGCCGGGGCGGAGATCGTCACCGTGCCCCTGCTGCTGATCGGGCTCGGCATGGGCGCGATGGCGTCCCAGCTCGGTGCGGTCACCGTCTCGGCCGTACCGGACCGGCAGAGCGCGGAGGTCGGCGGCATCCAGAACGCCGTCACCAACCTCGGCTCCTCGATCGGTACGGCACTGGCGGGGTCGCTCATGATCGCCGCGCTCACGTCGTCGTTCCTGGCGAGTGTCGAGCAGAACGCGGCGGTTCCGGCCGAGGTCAAGAACAAGGCGGCCGTCGAACTGTCGAGCGGGATTCCCTTCCTCTCGGACGCCCAGCTCCGGACGGCCCTCGACGAGGCGGGCACGAGCCCGGAGGTGGCCGAGGCCGCACTGGACGCGAACGCCGAGGCCAGACTCGACGGCCTGCGGGCCGCCCTCGCGATCCTCGCGCTCGCCTCCGTCCTGGCGATGTTCTTCACCTCGCGGATCCCTCAGACTCAGCCCGGCCGACCAGGGCCCTGACGGCGGGCAGTCGTCGACACCGGGCCACGGGCTGCCGTCTGCGACACTGGTACCACCATGCCCAAGCCCGGAGAACTCACTTTCGTCGCCCCCCGCGGAGCCAAGAAGCCGCCGCGGCACCTTGCCGACCTCACGCCCGCCGAGCGCAAAGAGGCCGTCGCCGCGATCGGCGAGAAGCCGTTTCGCGCCAAGCAGCTGTCCACCCACTACTTCGCGCGGTACGCCCACGACCCCGCCGAGTGGACCGACATCCCCGCCTCCTCGCGCGAGAAGCTGCAGGGGGAGCTGCTGCCCGACCTGATGTCCGTGGTCCGGCACATCTCGTGCGACGACGACACCACCCGTAAGACGCTGTGGAAGCTGCACGACGGCACGCTCGTCGAGTCCGTGCTCATGCGGTACCCGGACCGGGTCACCATGTGCATCTCCTCGCAGGCCGGCTGCGGGATGAACTGCCCGTTCTGCGCCACGGGACAGGCCGGGCTCGACCGGAACCTGTCGACGGCCGAGATCGTGCACCAGATCGTCGACGGGATGCGCGCCCTGCGCGACGGCGAGGTGCCCGGTGGGCCCGCGCGGCTCAGCAACATCGTCTTCATGGGCATGGGTGAGCCGCTCGCCAACTACAAGCGGGTCGTCGGCGCCATCCGCCGGCTGACCGACCCCGAGCCGGACGGGCTCGGGCTCTCGCAGCGCGGCATCACCGTCTCCACCGTCGGTCTCGTGCCCGCGATGCTGCGCTTCGCCGACGAGGGCTTCAAGTGCCGGCTCGCCGTCTCGCTGCACGCGCCCGACGACGAGCTGCGCGACACCCTCGTGCCCGTCAACACCCGCTGGAAGGTCCGCGAGGTCCTCGACGCCGCCTGGGAGTACGCGGAGAAGTCCGGCCGCCGGATCTCCATCGAGTACGCCCTCATCCGCGACATCAACGACCAGGCATGGCGCGGCGACCTGCTCGGGCGGCTGCTCAAGGGCAAGCGGGTGCACGTCAACCTGATCCCGCTGAACCCGACGCCGGGGTCGAAGTGGACCGCCTCCCGTCCCGAGGACGAGAAGGCGTTCGTCGAGGCCATCGCCGCCCACGGTGTTCCGGTCACCGTCCGTGACACCCGCGGGCAGGAGATCGACGGTGCCTGTGGACAGCTGGCGGCGTCGGAACGCTGACCTTGTAGTCTGAGCTCGAACATATGCATATTCCGACAGGGGAGCGCCACAGCGCTGAGAGTGCGGCACCGTCAGGCCGCAGACCCTCTGAACCTCGCCCAGGTCATTCTGGGTAGGAAGTTCGGTCGTTACTCGAGCTGTAGCGCCCTGCCCGCGGCCATGATCACCGGCCGCGGGCAGGGCCGCGTCTCTTCCTGGTCATACCCAGGAGGAATTCCAGTGAGCACGAAGAAGATGGGCGCCGCGGCGATCGCCGCCGCGCTGGGGGTCACCACCCTCGCCGCCTGCGGCGGATCCGAGGACAAGGCCGACGCCCCTGCCCCCAAGACCGTGACCCTCGTGAGCCACGACTCCTTCAACGCCTCCAAGGAGGTCCTGGCGGAGTTCACGAAGCAGACCGGCTTCACGGTCAAGGTGCTGAAGAGCGGCGACGCAGGCGAGGCCGTCAACAAGGAGATCCTGACCAAGGGCTCCCCGCAGGGCGACGTGTTCTTCGGCGTCGACAACACCCTGCTCTCCCGCGCCCTCGACAACGGGATCTTCGTCCCTTACGAGGCGAAGGGCCTGGACCGGACCCCCGCCGAGCTCCAGCTCGACAAGGAGCACCGGGTCACCCCGATCGACACCGGCGACATCTGCGTCAACTACGACAAGAAGTACTTCGCCGACAAGAAGCTCGCGCCCCCGCAGACCTTCGAGGACCTGACCAAGGCCGAGTACAGGAACCTGCTCGTGGTCGAGAACCCCGAGCGGTCCTCCCCGGGCCTCGGCTTCCTGCTCGGCACCGCCGCTCAGTACGGCGACGAGGGCTGGCAGGACTACTGGAAGAAGCTCAAGGCCAACGGTGTGAAGACCGTCGACAGCTGGGAGCTCGCCTACAACCAGGAGTTCTCCGGCTCCGCGGGCGGCAAGAAGGCCAAGGGAGACCGGCCGCTGGTCGTCTCGTACGCCTCCAGCCCGCCGGTCGAGGTCCTCTACTCCGAGCCGCAGCCCAAGGACGCCCCCACCGGGGTCTCCACCGGCACCTGCTTCCGGCAGACCGAGTTCGCCGGACTGCTGAACGGGGCGAAGAACCCCGAGGGCGGCAAGGCGCTGATCGACTTCCTGATCTCCAAGAAGTTCCAGGACGACATGCCGCTGCAGATGTTCGTCAACCCGGTGGCCAAGGACGCCACCCTGCCCGAACTCTTCACCAAGCACGGTGTGGTGATCGACAAGCCGCAGACCATGGCGCCCGAGAAGATCGCCGAGAAGCGTGACCAGTGGATCCAGCAGTGGTCGTCGCTCGTTCTGAAGTAGTTCCCGACCGCAGGGGAAGCGCGGCGCGGCTCGGCCTGATGGTCGTGCCCGTCGCCTTCTTCGCGCTCTTCTTCGCCTGGCCCGTCGCCTCGATCGTCGAGCGCGGGCTGCGGGTCGACGGCGCGTGGCAGTTCGGCCGCTTCGGCGAGACGCTGAGCCGGCCGGAGATCCTCGACGTCCTCTGGTTCACGCTCTGGCAGGCACTCGCCTCCACCGGCCTGACCCTGCTGATCGCGCTGCCCGGCGCGTACGTCTTCGCGCGCTTCGACTTCCCCGGCAAAGGGCTGCTGCGCGCCGTCGTCACCGTGCCGTTCGTGATGCCGACCGTCATGGTCGGCACGGCCTTCCTCGCGCTCGTCGGGCGCGGCGGGCTCCTCGACGACTGGTGGGGCGTCCGGCTGGACACCACCGTCTGGGCGATCCTCCTCGCCCATGTCTTCTTCAACTACGCCGTCGTCGTACGGACCGTCGGCGGCCTGTGGGCGCAGCTCGACCCGCGCCAGGAGGAGGCCGCCCGCGTCCTCGGCGCCTCCCGCTGGACCGCCTTCCGGACCGTGACCCTGCCGGCGCTCGCCCCTTCCGTCGCCGCGGCCGCGCTGATGGTGTTCCTGTTCACCGCGAGCTCCTTCGCCGTCGTCCAGATCCTCGGCGGCTCCACGTACTCCACGCTGGAGACGGAGATCTACCGGCAGACGGTCGACCGCTTCGACCTGACGACGGCCGCCGTCCTCACGATGGTGCAGTTCGTGGCCGTGGGCGTGGTCCTCGCCGTGCACGCCCGGACCGTACGCAGGCGGGAGACGGCGCTGAAGCTGGTCGCGCCCGAGCAGACCGCGCGCCGGCCCGGGGGCGCCGGCCAGTGGGCGCTGTTCGCGATCGTCCTGCTGTCCGTCGCCCTGCTGATCGTGCTTCCGCTCGGCGTGCTCGTCGAGCGGTCCTTCGCCACCCCCGACGGCTACGGGCTCGACTACTACCGGGCCCTGCAGTCCACCGACCCCTCCGGCACCTTCCTCGTTCCCCTGCTGGACACCATCGGGAACTCGCTCCGGTACGCCGTAGTCGCCACCGCCATCGCCCTCGTCATCGGCGGGCTCGCGGCGGCGGCCCTCACCCGGCGGGCCGGGCGGCTCGTACGCGGCTTCGACGCGCTGCTGATGCTGCCCCTCGGGGTGTCGGCGGTGACGGTGGGCTTCGGCTTCCTGATCACCCTCGACGAGCCGCCGTTCGACCTGCGGGCGAGCTGGATCCTCGTGCCGCTCGCGCAGGCCCTGGTCGGTGTCCCCTTCGTCGTACGGACGATGCTGCCGGTCCTGCGGGCGGTCGACGAGCGGCTGCGGGAGGCGGCGGCCGTTCTCGGTGCCTCGCCGCTGCGGGCCTGGCGGGAGGTCGATCTGCCGCTGGTACGGCGGGCCTTGCTGATCGCGGCCGGGTTCGCCTTCGCCGTGTCGCTCGGGGAGTTCGGCGCGACCGTCTTCATCGCCCGGCCCGACAACCCGACGCTGCCGGTCGCCGTCGCCCGGCTGCTCGGCCGGCCCGGAGAGCTCAACTACGGCCAGGCCATGGCCCTTTCGACGATTCTGATGGTGGTGTGCGCGGTGGCCCTGCTGCTGCTCGAACGGCTCCGCACCGACCGGACCTCCGGGGAGTTCTGATGCTGACGCTCAAGGGCGCGACCGTACGGTTCGGGGAGCGGGCCGTGCTCGACTCGGTGGACCTGGCGGTGGCCGAGCACGAGATCGTGTGCGTGCTCGGGCCGAGCGGCAGCGGAAAGTCCACTCTGCTGCGGGCCGTCGCCGGACTGCAGGGCCTGGACGAGGGCCGGGTGCTGCTCGGCGGCACGGACCAGGCCGGGATGCCGGCGCACCGGCGCGGTGTCGGGCTGATGTTCCAGGACCACCAGCTCTTCCCACAGCGGGACGTCGGCGGCAACGTCGCCTTCGGGCTGCGCATGCACGGCGTCGGGAAGGCCGAGCGGGACCGGCGGGTCGCGGAACTCCTCGAGCTCGTCGGGCTTCCGGGGGCCGGGCGGCGGGCCGTCGCCTCGCTCTCCGGCGGCGAGCAGCAGCGCGTGGCGCTCGCCCGCGCACTCGCCCCACGGCCCCGGCTCCTCATGCTGGACGAGCCGCTCGGCCAGCTCGACCGAGGGCTGCGGGAACGGCTCGTGATCGAACTGCGGCTGCTCTTCGGCCAGTTGGGTACGACCGTGCTCGCCGTCACCCACGACCAGGGCGAGGCGTTCGCCCTCGCCGACCGGGTCGTGGTGATGCGGGACGGCAGGATCGCCCAGTCCGGGACGCCGCTGGAGGTCTGGCAGCGTCCGGTCTCCGAGTTCGTCGCGCGCTTCCTCGGATTCGACAACGTGGTGTCGGGGACGGTGAGCGGGGAGGCCGCCGACACGGTGTGGGGGAAGCTTCCGGTGCCGGACGGCTCACCGCAGGGCGCGGGGAAGATCCTCGTACGCCCGGGCGGTGTACGCCTCGGAGCCCCGGACTCCGGCCTGACGTGCACCGTCGAGGCCCGCACCTTCCGCGGCACCCACGTCGCCGTCCTGCTCCGCCCGGCTGAGGGCCCCGCCCTGGAGGCGGAGTGCACCCTCAGGGACGCACCGGAGGAGGGGGCCGAGGTCGGGGTGACCTTCGCGGGCGACGAGGTCGTGGTCCTGGCGGGGGACTAGCGAGGCCCGTCAGCAGCGGACGCACACCCGGCGGGTCGCCCGCTGGTAGGAGAGGGTCGCCCGGCCGAGCGCCAGTCCGTAGAGGCAGAAGCCGCCGTAGGCGACCGCGACCACCCAGGGCGCGTGGTCGCCCATGGCCAGATCGATCACGCCCGTCCACGCCAGGCCGCCCACCACCGCCAGGAAGATGCCGAAGGGGGTGAGCGCGCCCGTGCCCGCCCACCCCAGGGCCAGCAGCGGGACCCGGGGGAGACGGCGGCCCCAGCGGCGGGTGAGGGCGAGCGCCAGGGCCATGCCGATCAGGGCGAGAACGGCGGTCACGTCGACGCCGTGGTCGTACAGCCAGATCCCCAGATCGCTGGTGTACCTCGGGTCCATACCGGGCCGGCCCTCACCCGTGAAGCCGGGCGTCACGCCCAGGGCCCAGGCCGTCTTCAGCGCCGCGTACGGAACGAGGGCCGCGACCGCGACGAGCCCGGCCCGCGTGTCCGGAGGCAGGTCGGACGGGGCCCTGGAGCCGCCGCCGCAGTGCGGGCAGGTGCCGAGCGTCCGGCGGCGGTAGGAGAGGGCGGCGCAGCCCCACAGCACCGCGCCGAGCACCGCCACCCCCTGGTTCGACCACGACGCCCAGTCGATCGGCGGCTGGTTGCGGGACAGGAAGAACAGCAGATGAGTGGGGGTGAGGAGGAAGACGAAGCCCGACGTGAGACAGAGGGCGACGACCGCCCAGGCCGCCCGTGGCGGCCAGTGGCGGCCGGGGCGGCGCAGCATCACGTACGCGAGGAGGGCGGCGGCCCCGTACAGTCCCGCGGTCGTCGCCTCCGCGGCCGTGCCCGTTCCCTTGCCGAGCAGCACGTAGCCGAACGCGGGACCGGTGAGCGCGGCGGCCGCCGCACCCGTGGCGTACAGCACGGACCAGACGAGCGCGGCGCGCCCCACCCAGGACGGCCATGTGGAGAGCAGTGTCTTCGGCGTCATGGAACGAGCGTCCCGGCCACCGGTGTTCCGGTCGTCAGCCGGCGGACGGGACACCCTCCGTCGCGCGGCGGACGGCGGGTGGTCCGCGATGCGTACGAGGCCGCCCCCGTTGCGGGTACGACGCCACCCCCGTGGCGGGCGGCCGACGGGCGTGGCCTAGCGCAGGGCGGGCGAGCCGGCCTGCGGCACGGGGGTCGGCTCGTCCTCGGGGGCGGCCCCGGCGCCGCCCTCCGCGCCGTGGCCCTCCGGCGCGCCGAACCAGGCCACCGCGACCGCGCCCACGACCGCGAGGACGAAGCCGAGGACGGCGAGCCAGGCGAAGCCCGGGCGGGAGGCGTCGCCCAGCCACCACACCCCGATCATGCCCGGGAGCACCGTCTCGCCGACCACCAGCGCCGCCGTCGCCCCGTTCACCGAGCCGATCTGGAGCGCGACGGTGTGCAGATACATGCCGCCGATCCCGGCGACGAGGATGGCGTACAGCGCCGGGTCGGTGAGGAGCGTGCCGAGGTCGAAGGGGTCGACGCCGTCCAGGATCCGCACCCCGACGCCCAGCGCGCCGAAGCCGAGCCCGGAGAGCAGACCGGCCAGAATCGCCGCCCGCGCGCCCAGGAGACGTACGAGAACCGTGCCGCCCGCCATGAGGAGCACGGAGATCGCGAGCAGCCACCAGTGCGTGGCGACCGGTGTGTGCCCGCTGCCCTCCGGGCCCGCCGCGCTCGCCAGGAGCACCAGTGCGGAGCAGACCACCCCGATCGACGTCCACTCCGCGCGGGTGAGCCGGATCCCGAGCAGCCGGACGCTCAGGACCGCCGTGACGACCAGGTTCGCGCTGATCACCGTCTGGGACAGGAACAGCGGCAGCAGCCGGGCCGCGAGCGCCCCGAGACCGAAACCGATGAAGTCCAGAATCGTGCCGACGACGAACTCCCAGGTCGTCGCCGCCTTCGCGGTGGAGGACAGGCTCGGCCCGCCGCGCTCGGTGAGCCGGCCCGCCGCGGCCGCCTCGCGCCGGGCGGACTTGCGCGACCCGACGGCCTGCAGGACGGAGCCCGTGCCGTAACAGATGGAGGCGGCGATGGCGGTCAGCAGTCCTATGAGCACCTGGTGGCTCCGTTCCGGAAGGGTTGGTACGGATTGCCAGACGTGGGATCGGACGTCGAAGTTGCCTCTCGCGGCCACTCACGATGATCAGCCGGCCTGACACGCCGTAGCCCGCCGCGGGATGCGCGAGACGATCGCCCCCGACGGGTCAGCCTCGCAGGGGCACCGCCGCCAGCTCCGCCACCAGCCATGTCAGCGGGAGGAACACCGCCAGCAGGACGCCCGCGCGCATCAGGGCCGCCGTGCGGATGATCGTCGGTGGGGCGCCGAGGCGGAGAAGGGCCTCGGTGGTGTGGGCGCGGCACTGCTTGGACTCCAGGGCCGCCGTCAGCAGCGTCGCCGTCGTGCAGGCCATCACCAGCGCCGCCCCCAGACCCGTCAGCGGGCCGAAGCCGCCCGCCCGGGAGCCGTACAGCGTGGCCGCCGCGAGGGCTCCCGAGGCCACCGCGCACACCACGCCGAGCGGGCGGCCGATACGGCGCGACTCGTCCATCAGGACGCGGCCGGCGAGCAGACGCGTCGCGCCCGGACGCACCGCCTGCAGCAGCCGGCCGCACCAGTGGGTGATGCCGGGGCCCGCCATCGCGAGGCCGAGCGCCGTGAGGATCCAGCCGGCGAGCACGCCGGCCGGGCTTCCGTCGAAGCGGCCCGGCAGCGGGAACGCGCCGTCCCCGCCGCCCTCGCCCGCGTACGTCTCCACCGCGAGGCCCACCGCGAGCAGCGCCACGCCCCACGGCAGGCCGGACGGGGCTGTCCTCTCCGCGCCCTCGGGGGCCGTGGGGGCCTTCCGGGGGCGCAGGGCGAGGCCCGCGGCCGTGGAGGCGACCACCGGCAGGATCGCGAGCAGGGTGAGCGCGGCCGCGAGCGGGATCGGCTGGTCCGCGGCGAGCAGCTCGGCGGCCGCCCCGTCGAACGGCAGCCCGGTGATGTCTCCGCGCAGGTGCAGGTAGAACAGCAGCGCGACCATCGAGCCGAGCGTGCAGGAGACCGCCGTCGAGGCGGCGGCGAGCGCCGTGAGCCGGGCCGGGCCCAGGCCGACCGCCGAGAGCCCGGCCCGTGGCCGCGTGCTGGGATCCGTACGGGCGACGGCCACCGCGAAGTGCACGGTCGTCGCCATCGGGATCAGGCACCACAGCAGGCGCAGGGTCGCCGCGCCCGACCGGTCCGGGTGGCCCACGGCGTACCCCAGCGTGCACAGCAGCAGAAAGCCGACCCCCGCGGCCGCCGTGGCGACCAGGAGGCGCCGCAGCAGGACGAGGGGGTGGGTCCCGCGGACTAGACGGAGAGCGAGCACGCGGCGACGCCCTCCGCCCCGGTCGTCGGCGTCACGGTGCCCACGCGGCGCCCGTCGAGCAGGGCGACCGAGCGGTCGGCGAGGGCCGCGACCTCGGTGTCGTGGGTGGCCAGCAGCACGGTGATCCGGTGCGAGCGGGCCGCGGCGGTGAGGGTGCGCAGCACCTGCGCCCCGTCGGCGCTGTGCAGCGAGGCGGTCGGCTCGTCGGCGAAGAGGACCGACGGGGTGGTGACCAGGGCCCGGGCGATGGCGATCCGCTGGCGCTGCGACTGGGTCAGGGCGTGCGGGCGCTTACGGGCGTGCATGCCGATGTCGAGCCGCTCCAGCCACTCCACGGCGGAGGTCTTCGCCTTCCGGTGCGAGACCCCGCGCAGCAGCAGCGGCAGGGCCGCGTTCTCCCAGGCGGTCAGCTCGGGGACGAGCCCCGGTTCGGGGTCGATCCAGCCGAAGCGGTCGCGGCGCAGCCGTTCGCGCTGGGCCTGGCTGAGGGTGTGTACCGGGCTGCTGTTGAACCAGACCTCGCCCTGCTGGGCGAGTGTCTGTCCCGACAGACAGCGCATCAGTGTGGTCTTCCCGCTGCCGCGCGGGCCGACGAGGGCGAGGATCTCGCCCTCGCGCACACCCAGGGAGACGCCGGTGAGTACGTCCGAGCCTTCCAGGGTGCAGTGCAGGGAACGCGCCCAGAGCACGTCGTTGTCCGGTGGGGCCATCGCGTACACCTCGATGTCGGATCCGATTCTTGCGTTCCCCCGTCCGGGGGAACGAAGGGACGGGCCTGTCGGTCACTGGGCACCGTAAGGATTCAGATCCGTTTGTACGGACAGCACGCGGCCCGGGCCGCCGCCATCCACTCGGATGGCGGCATGCCCGGGCCGGGGGTCACGCCGTGAGGGCGGCGTGAGGTCCTGTGCCGCGGAGGGCGGGGACGGTCAGAGCTTGGTCCACGCCTCGGTGAGCACCGAGCGCAGGATGCCTTCGATCTCGTCGAAGGTGCCCTGGTCGGCGATCAGCGGCGGGGCCAGCTGGATGACCGGGTCGCCACGGTCGTCGGCGCGGCAGTACAGGCCGTTGTCGAAGAGCGCCTTGGAGAGGAAGCCGTAGAGCACGCGCTCGGTCTCCTCGTCCGTGAAGGACTCCTTGGTGGCCTTGTCCTTGACGAGCTCGATGCCGTAGAAGAAGCCGTTTCCACGGACGTCGCCGACGATCGGCAGGTCGTGCAGCTTCTTCAGGGTGTCGAAGAAGTTGCCCTCCTGGTCCAGCACGTGCTGGTTCAGGCCTTCCTTGTCGAAGATGTCGAGGTTGGCGATGGCCACCGCCGACGACACCGGGTGGCCACCGAAGGTGTAGCCGTGCAGGAAGGTGTTGTCGCCCTTGTAGAACGGCTCCGCGATGCGGTCGGAGACGATGCAGGCACCGATCGGGGAGTAGCCCGAGGTCATGCCCTTGGCGCAGGTGATCATGTCCGGCACGTAGCCGAACTTGTCACAGGCGAACATCGTGCCGAGGCGGCCGAAGGCGCAGATCGTCTCGTCCGAGACGAGGAGCACGTCGTACTGGTCGCAGATCTCGCGGACGCGCTGGAAGTACCCGGGCGGCGGCGGGAAGCAGCCGCCGGCGTTCTGCACCGGCTCCAGGAAGACGGCCGCGACGGTCTCGGGGCCCTCGAAGAGGATCTGCTGCTCGATCTGGTCGGCGGCCCAGCGGCCGAAGGCCTCGGGGTCGTCGCCGTGGATCGGGGCGCGGTAGATGTTGGTGTTCGGCACCTTGTGCGCGCCGGGGACCAGCGGCTCGAAGGGGGCCTTCAGGGCCGGCAGACCGGTGATCGACAGGGCGCCCTGCGGGGTGCCGTGGTAGGCGACCGCACGCGAGATGACCTTGTACTTGGTGTGCTTGCCCTGCAGCTTGAAGTACTGCTTGGCGAGCTTCCACGCGGTCTCGACGGCCTCGCCGCCACCGGTGGTGAAGAAGACCTTGTTCAGGTCGCCCGGGGCGTAGTCCGCGAGACGCTCGGCGAGCTCGACGGCCTTGGGGTGCGCGTACGACCACACGGGGAAGAACGCGAGCTCCTGGGCCTGCTTGTACGCGACCTCGGCCAGTTCCTGGCGGCCGTGTCCGGCGTTGACCACGAAGAGACCCGCGAGACCGTCGAGGTAGCGCTTGCCCTTGTCGTCGAAGATGTAGGTGCCCTCACCACGCACGATGGTGGGAACGGGGGAGTTCTCGTACGACGACATGCGGGTGAAGTGCATCCACAGGTGGTCGTACGCGGTCTTGGACAGGTCCTGGGTCACGATTATCGAGTTCCCCACATATAGGTCTGCTTCTTGAGCTTGAGGTAGACGAAGCTCTCCGTGGAGCGCACGCCGGGGAGGGTGCGGATGCGCTTGTTGATCACATCCAGCAGGTGGTCGTCGTCCTCACAGACGACCTCCACCATCAGGTCGAACGAGCCCGCGGTCATCACCACGTACTCGCACTCGGCCATGGCCGTCAGCGCGTCCGCCACCGGATCGAGGTCACCCTCGACGTTGATGCCGACCATCGCCTGCCGCCGGAATCCCACGGTGAGCGGGTCGGTGACGGCGACGATCTGCATGACGCCCTGGTCGAGCAGCTTCTGGACGCGCTGCCGGACGGCGGCCTCGGACAGACCCACGGCCTTGCCGATGGCGGCGTACGGACGGCGACCGTCCTCCTGGAGCTGTTCGATGATCGCCAGGGAGACGGCATCGATCGTCGGGGACGAACCGGAACCGGTTCTGGAATTCGTGCTTTGACTGGCCACGACTTCACTGTGCACCGAGACTCGTCTGTCTGGCAACCCCAGATCGATGAAATTCGTTGTTTTCGCTTGTCGAACACACTGAATCCGAAGTTGGGGGGTGCCGGGCCTGTCGAAAGCGTCAGGGAAGCGACTAGGCTGAGGTGTCTCAGCAAACGGGACACCGCACGAAGACGTGCGACCAGAACGTGACAGGAGGGGTGGCAAGTGACCACCGAGCTGCGCCGGCTGCGTAACTACATCAACGGGGAGTTCCGGGACGCCGCCGACGGGCGGACCATCGATGTGGTCAACCCGGCCACGGGCGAGGTCTTCGCCACGTCTCCGCTCTCCGGACAGGCGGACGTCGACGCCGCCATGGACGCGGCCGCGGCCGCGTTCCCGGCCTGGCGGGACACCACGCCGGCCGAGCGCCAGAAGGTTCTGCTGAAGATCGCGGACGCCTTCGAGGAGCGCGCCGAGGACCTGATCGCCGCCGAGGTCGAGAACACCGGCAAGCCGGTCGCCCTCACCGCGAGCGAGGAGATCCCGCCCATGGTGGACCAGATCCG
The DNA here is from genome assembly GCF_040645695.1 of Streptomyces sp. NPDC046712. Taxonomy (NCBI): domain Bacteria; kingdom Bacillati; phylum Actinomycetota; class Actinomycetes; order Kitasatosporales; family Streptomycetaceae; genus Streptomyces; species Streptomyces sp. NPDC046712. Next base: position 170,194 of record NZ_JBEYYW010000005.1, read on the forward strand.
CTTCTTCGCGGGTGCCGCCCGGATGCTCGAGGGCCGCTCGGCCGGCGAGTACATGGAGGGCATGACCTCGATCATCCGCCGCGAGCCGGTGGGTGTCTGCGCCCAGGTCGCGCCGTGGAACTACCCGATGATGATGGCCGTGTGGAAGTTCGCCCCGGCGCTCGCCGCGGGCAACACGGTCGTCCTCAAGCCGTCCGACACGACCCCCGCGTCGACCGTCCTGATCGCCGAGATCATCGGTCAGATCGTGCCCAAGGGCGTCTTCAACGTGATCTGCGGCGACCGCGAGACCGGCAAGGCGATGGTCGAGCACCCGACCCCGGCGATGGCCTCCATCACCGGTTCGGTACGCGCCGGCATGCAGGTCGCCGAGTCGGCGTCCAAGGACGTCAAGCGCGTCCACCTGGAGCTGGGCGGCAAGGCCCCGGTCGTGGTCTTCGAGGACACCGACATCGCCAAGGCCGTCGAGGACATCTCGGTGGCGGGCTTCTTCAACGCGGGCCAGGACTGTACGGCCGCGACCCGTGTCCTCGTGCACGAGTCCATCCACGACGAGTTCGTGGCGCAGCTCGCCAAGGCCGCCACGGACACGAAGACCGGCCAGCCGGACGACGAGGACGTGCTCTACGGCCCGCTGAACAACGCCAACCAGCTGAAGCAGGTCTCCGGCTTCATCGACCGCCTCCCGGCCCACGCCAAGGTCGAGGCCGGTGGCCACCAGGTCGGCGAGAAGGGCTACTTCTACGCCCCGACCGTCGTCTCCGGCCTCAAGCAGGACGACGAGATCGTCCAGAACGAGGTCTTCGGCCCGGTCATCACGGTGCAGTCGTTCCGTGACGAGGAGCAGGCCCTGGAGTTCGCCAACGGCGTCGAGTTCGCCCTCGCGTCCTCGGTCTGGACGAAGGACCACGCCCGCGCGATGCGCATGTCGAAGTCCCTGGACTTCGGCTGTGTGTGGATCAACACCCACATCCCGCTGGTGGCGGAGATGCCGCACGGCGGTTACAAGAAGTCCGGCTACGGCAAGGACCTCTCGGCGTACGGCTTCGAGGACTACACGCGCATCAAGCACGTGATGACGTCCCTGGGCTAGTCGCCGGACAGTCCGACCGTGGCCCCGGCACCTTGATCGACAGGGTGTCGGGGCCGCGGTCGTTCGGTGGACGGACCGTCCATTGTTCCGCCGTGACGGGCCCGGGATGCTGCTCGGGTGAGAGCGACAGCCAGGAAGAACATGTCCCGCCGGTCCCTGCTCCGCGGGATCGGCGGTGCCGGGGCCGCGACCGTGCTCGCCGGGTGCGGGGTGCCCGCCGCCTATGTCGAGCCGGCGAAGCGGGCCGGGCGGGACCTCTCGGCCCGGGACCGCACGCTCGACTTCGCCAACTGGCCCCTCTACATCGACACCGATGGCGACGACACGTCGAAGCGGCCCACGCTGGACGCCTTCGGCGCACGCACCGGGATCTCCGTCCGCTACACCGAGGAGATCAACGACAACGACGAGTTCTTCGGCAAGATCAGCCCGGCGCTGATGAACCACCAGGAGACCGGCCGCGACCTCGTCGTCGTCAGCGACTGGATGGCCGCCCGGTTCGTACGGCTCGGCTGGGTGCAGGAGATGGACCGGACCGCGCAGCCGAACATCACCCGGAACCTGGACCCGCAGCTGCGCTCGCCCGCCTTCGACGAGGGCCGGCTGCACTCCGTTCCCTGGCAGTCCGGGATCACCGGCATCGCGTACAACCGCAAGAAGCTGGGCCGGGAGATCCGTTCGGTCAAGGAACTGTGGGACGGCGAACTGCGCGGGAAGGTCACCCTGTTGTCCGGGCTCGACGAGTCCTTCGCGCTGCTCATGCAGGGCAACGGGGTCGACGTGACGAAGTGGACCCCCGACGACTTCCACGCGGTGTGCGAGCAGATCGAAGGACTCGTACGGGACCGGCACATCCGGCGCTTCACCGGCAACGACTACATCAAGGACCTGTCGACCGGCGACGTGCTGGCCTGTCAGGCGTACTCGGGCGACGTCATCCAGCTCCAGGCCGACAACCCCGACATCGAGTTCGTCGTCCCCGAGGAGGGCGCCGAACTCTGGGCCGAGTCGCTGATGATCCCCAACCTCGCGCAGCACAAGACCAATGCCGAGAAGCTGATCGACTACTACTACGAGCCCGAGGTCGCCGCCGAGCTCGCCGCCTGGGTCAACTACGTCTGCCCCGTCCCCGCCGCCCGGGACGTCCTGGCCGACTCCGACGACGAGGAACTGGCGGCCCTCGCCGAGGACCCGCTGATCTTTCCCGACGACGCGATGCGGGGACGCCTCGCGATCGCCCGGGACATCACCTCCGAGGAGCGCGCGGAGTTCACGAAGAGGTGGAACTCGATCGTCGGCCTGTGAGTTCCCCCGGTGTGACATCGACCGTGAACACCACCGTGAACTCGGCTGTGACGTTTGGGCTGTTGGCCGCGTGGGCCCTGCACGACGCCGAAGAGATCCTCCTCGGACCCCGCTGGGTCCGGGACCATCTGGCGGAGCTGCGGGAACGCTTCCCCGAGGTCCCCGAGGCGGTGTGGAAGGCCATGGAGAGCGTCGACGAGCGGGAGTTCGCCGTCGCCGTGGCGGCGGTGGGGGCCGTCGTCGCCGCCGCGGCCGCCGCGGGACACCGCTCCGGGGGCCGCTCGGGCTTCTACCAGGCCGCGCTGAACGGCTTCGGCCTGCACGGCCTGGTCCACCTGGCCCAGGCCGCCGCCGTCCGCGGGTACACGCCCGGCTCGGCGACCTCGCCGCTGATCGTCGTGCCCTTCACGCTCTGGGCGCGCGGGCGGCTGCGGCGGGCCGGTGTGCTGCGGCCGACGCGGGCGAGGGACCTGGTGACGGGGCTCGCGGTGGCAGGCGGCGTGACCGTCGCCGCGCACGCGCTGGCCCGGAAGGTGACCGGACACCCCCATTTTTGAACGCGTTCATGACGGGCGTAGGGTGCTGTCATGAACGAGACGAAGGGGCCGCGAGCCCTTCTCAGGCGTATCCGCGCATGGTTGATCGTCTTCATCGTCTGTCTGGTGCTGAGCGGGCTCACCGCCTTCCCGCTCGTCACCGAACTCCGCCTCACCGAAGACGCGCTGACGTCCTGGGCGGCCCCCGTGGCGGAGCTCTTCCCCGGTCTCCTGGAGTGGATCGAGCGGGTACGGCAGGGGACCGACACCGCCGACGCCCAGTACCCCTTCCTGCTCTACGGCACCGACTGGCTGGCCTTCGCCCACCTCGTCATCGCCGTCGCGTTCTACGGCCCCTACCGCGACCCGGTCCGCAACATCTGGGTGATCGAGTTCGGGATGATCGCCTGCGCCGGGATCATCCCGCTCGCCCTCATCTGCGGCCCGATCCGGGACATCCCGTTCTGGTGGTCGGTCATCGACATGTCGTTCGGCGTCTTCGGGGTGATCCCGCTGCTCGTCCTCCGCCGGATGATCAAGCGGCTCGAAGCAGCGACGGCCGAAGCAGCGACGGCCGAAGCAGCGACGGCCGGAGCGGCGACGGCCGGAGCGCCTCAGGGCGTCGGCGCGCCGTAGGTCGCCACCATGACGTTCAGCGCGACCTTGTTCGTGTCCTGGCCCTTCGTGTCCGTGGAGTTGACGCTGTAGACCGGGGTGCGCGCGCCGTCGCGGGTCGAGGCGATCGCCGCGTTGTGACCCCACCGGTCGAACGCTGCCTCCGCCCGCCCGGGGGCCGCGCGCACGGCCACCGGGCCGGCCTCCGCCTGCACGACCATCAGGCTCACCGCGTGCGAGAGGACGTCGTGCATCTCCCGTGCGATCCCCGCCCGTTCGCGCGCCGCGGCCCGCTCGGCCTCCACGCGCGTGGCCCGCTGCCGGGCGTCGGTGTCAACGGGACGACGGTGAGCGTGGTCAGCCCGTACGCGGGCCAGGTCGCCGGCTCCAGTTCCGGCGGGCGCGGCACCACGAACGGCATCGTCATGGCCGCCAGGACGAGCAGCGCGATCCCGATGTCGACGGCGAGCAGGCGAGATGGGCGTACCCCCATGCGAAGCCTCGGGGGAGGATGGGCGGCCGCCGGCACCCTGGCCCGCTCCCACCACCCCCGTACCTCCCCCCGTATGCCCATTACGGTTTGCGGCCCACCGCGCCGAACTGCGCCACCTCGCTCGCCGGGGCGAACCGCCAGCTTGCGCACGAGACAATCCCCGGTTCGAGGAGGTCGAGCCCGTCCAGGAAGGAGGCGAACTCGGCGCGGCTGCGGGCGGTGATCGGCGGCGTGGCGTTCTCGTTCCAGAACTTCATCGCCGCGACGTTCCCCTCGCCGCCGAGTGCCGGCTCCAGGGTGGGGTGGGTGAGGACGAGATGGCTGCCGGAGGGCACCGCGTCCATCAGGGTCCGGACGATGCCCCGGACCTCGTCCGTGTCCAGGACGAAGTTGAGGATGCCCAGCATCATCACCGCGACCGGTCGCGACAGGTCCAGCGTCCGCGCCGCGGCCTCCAGGATGTGCTCCGGGTTCCGCGCGTCCGCGTCGACGTACTCGGTGACCCCCTCCGGGGCGCTGGTCAGCAGCGCGCGGGCGTGGGTCAGCACGATCGGGTCGTTGTCGACGTAGACGATCCTGGCCTCCGGCGCGATCCGCTGGGCGACCTCGTGGGTGTTGTCGGCGGTCGGCAGGCCCGTGCCGATGTCCAGGAACTGGCGCATCCCGGCCTCGGCCGCCAGATGGGTCACCACCCGGCCGAGGAACGCCCGGTCCGCGCGGGCCACTTCGCCGATGCTCGGGTAGAGACCGGTGACCTGGTCGCCGACCGCCCGGTCCACCGGATAGTTGTCCTTGCCGCCCAGCCAGTAGTTCCATACCCGGGCGTTGTGCGCGATGTCGGTACGGATCCTGTCGGTCCCGGTCACCTCGGTGTGCCCCTTCGCAGTTCGGCGGCGAGCGCGTCGACGCGGTTGGTGGTGATCGCATCCACCCCGTGGGACAGGAGCTTACGCATGGTGCGCCGGGTGTCCGCGGTCCAGGCCGACAGCAGGTACCCGTCGCGGTGCACCCGCTCCGCGAGCTCCCGACTCACCAGCCCGAAGCGGTAGTTGAGCCAGCGGGGCTTCACCGCGTCCAGGAGTACGGCACGCGGCGGTGCCAGTGTCGTCCACGTGAGGGCGATCTCCGCGGCCGGGTCGGCGGCCCGGACCTGGAGCATCGCCACCCCGCCCGCGCAGTAGTAGACGCGTTCGGCGGCCCCGCACTCGCGGACCGTGCCGACGATCGTGCGGACCGATGCCTCGTCCCCGCCGGGCAGGTCGAGCATCAGCCGGTGCGGCCCGGCCGCGATCAGCGCCTCGCGCAGGGTGGGGACGCCGTCGTACGTCAGCTCGCGCAGCTGCGTCAGGGTGAGTGCGGCGAGGGGCCGGTCGTGCCCCCAGAGCCGTTTGAGCGTGTCGTCGTGGAGAAGGACGGGGATGCCGTCGGCGGTGAGCCGGACGTCGACCTCGACGGCGTCCGCGCCCCCCTCGATCGCCGAGACGATCGAGGGGATCGTGTTCTCACGGACGCGGTACGGATCGCCGCGGTGCCCTACGGCAGTGATGTGGTCCATGGTGACGTGGTCCATGGGGCCATTGTTGCGGCTGGTACGAGTCTCAGCGCGCGAGCCACGTGTCCGTGTAGCTGTCGATCTCCGCGGCGATGCGGGCCTTCCCGGCCGGGTCGAGGAAGGACGCCTCGACCGCGTTCTTGGCGAGCGCCGCCAGACCGCGCTCGTCGAGCTCCAGGAGACGGGCGGCGACCGCGTACTCGTTGTTCAGGTCCGTACCGAACATCGGCGGGTCGTCACTGTTGATCGTCACCAGGACGCCGGCCGCCACCATCTCCTTGATGGGGTGCTGGTCCAGATCGGCGACCGCGCGGGTCGCGATGTTCGAGGTCGGGCAGACCTCCAGCGGGATCCGGTGCTCGGCCAGGTACTTCAGGAGCTCCGGGTCCTGCACGGCGCTGGTGCCGTGGCCGATGCGCTCGGCGCCCAGATCGTTCAGCGCGTCCCAGATCGTCTGCGGGCCCGTCGTCTCGCCCGCGTGCGGCACGGAGTGCAGGCCGGCCGCGATCGCCCGGTCGAAGTACGGCTTGAACTGCGGGCGCGGTACGCCGATCTCCGGGCCGCCGAGCCCGAACGAGACGAGGCCCTCGGGGCGCAGCTCGACCGCGAGCCGGGCGGTCTCCTCGGCGGAGACCAGACCGGCCTCGCCCGGGATGTCGAAGCACCAGCGCAGCACGACGCCCAGCTCGGCCTCGGCGGCCTTGCGGGCGTCCTCGATGGCCGCCATGAAGGCGCGCTCCTCGATCCCGCGGCGGGTGGAGCTGTACGGGGTGATGGTCAGCTCGGCGTACCGGATGTTCTGCCGCGCCATGTCGCGGGCGATCTCGAAGGTCAGCAGCCGGACGTCCTCCGGGGTGCGGACGAGGTCGACGACCGAGAGATAGACCTCGACGAAGTGCGCGAAGTCGGTGAAGTCGAAGTAGTCGGCGAGTGCCTCGGGGTCGGTGGGGACCTTCGAGTCGGGGTGCCGGGCGGCCAGCTCGGCGACGATCCGGGGGGAGGCGGAGCCGACGTGGTGGACGTGCAGCTCGGCCTTGGGAAGTCCCGCGATGAAGGAGTGGAGATCGGTCATCGGATCATCGTAGGCCGGGCCGGTCGGCGCCAGGGGCGAGGTCGTAGCATGGCGGGACCACGATGGGGGAGGCCCATGTCTGACAACAGCGACCAGCAGCGGGGCGGGTACGACCCGGCGGATCCGTGGGCTCCGCCGAACCGCGACGGGGTGGAACTGAGCAAGCCGGCCACGCCCGGTCCGCAGGACCGTCCGCCGGTGCACGACCAGCCGACGATGACGTCGATGCCGGCGGCGGGGGACGTGCCGCCGCCGCCCGTGGCCCCCGGAGGGCCCGCGACCACGCCCGGTGCGTACGGCTACCCGGCCGCGACGCCGGCCGCGTCCGCGCCGACGGGGTACGGCTACCCGGGCTACCCCGGATACTCGGGCTACGGCCAGCCCGGCTGGCAGGCTGCCCCGTCCAACGGGATGGGGACGGCGGCGATGGTGCTCGGCATCATCGCGACCGTCGGCTTCTGCATGTACGGCGCCGGGGTCGTCCTGGGCATCCTGGCGCTGGTCTTCGGCATCATCGGCCGCAAGAAGGTGCAGCGGGGCGAGGCGAACAACGGCGGGATGGCGACCGCGGGCATCGTCCTCGGTGCGATCGGCATCCTGATCAGCTCGGTGTTCCTGGGCTTCATCATCTGGGCGATCGCCCAGGACGAGTCCTTCGACGACACGGACGACCCGTGGGCGACGAGCCTGGTGGTCGAGAACCGCTAGGTCGTGTCCGCAAAGTCTCGCCTGGTCCGCGACGCCCAGCACGCACGCTCGCTGCGTTGGCCAAAAGCCCAAGTAGCTCCGCTACGAGGGCTTCCGGCCGCCTTGCGATCGCACGCACCGGACGCCGCGGACCCCGCCCTGCGGGCGGACGGCGACACTTTGCGGACACTCCCTAGACCGAGTCGGTACGCAGGAGGGGCTCCGCGCTTGCGCGGGGTCCCTCCTGCGCTACGCGCCCCGCAGGCGCTCCCGCGCCTCCATGAGCGCGAAGCCCAGCAGATTCAGCCCCCGCCAGCGGGACGGGTCCTTCGCACGCGGGTCGTCGGCGGAGAGGCCGATGCCCCACACCCGGTCCAGCGGGCTCGCCTCCACCAGAACGCGGCCGCCCGTGCCGAGCAGGAAGGCCCGCAATCCCTCGTCCGAGCCGAACTTGTGGACGCTCCCCGCCACGACGATGCCGAAGCGCTCCCGCTCCCACACCGCCTCGTCGAAGCCCTTCACCAGCCGCCCGGCCTTCTTCGCCTCCGCGGGCGTACGGGACGACAGCGCGGCCCGCTCGGCCTCCGGGTCACCGAAGAGCCGCGCCTTCGACGCCATCATCCAGTGCTCGGCCGTCGCGTACCGCACCCCGTCGACCTCGAAGGGTGACTCCCACCACTGGCTCAGACAGCTCGCCGAGAGCTGCCCGTCCGGCCTCGGTCGGTGGCCCCAGAAGTGCAGCCACTTCACCATTTCACCCCTGCTGACCTGCTCCGTCAGCTCGTCGATCTTCCCCATGCACGCGATTCTGGCAGCCGCCACGGACACTCCGTACGCTCATTTCCCCGACCCCTCGACACATGGTCGACCGATTCCGTCGCGTAACCAAAAGGCAACAACGGAATCACTTGTTGGCCCGGCATCACTCTGTCAGGATCGGCACTCAATTCGAGCTGGAACAACGGAGAGCGTCATGGGCAACCGCTTCCAGGTGACCGACCGCTTCGCGGACGGCGCGCAGTACATCGGCGGGCGGCTGCGGCCCGGAACCTCGGGTGAGGAGCACAGCGTCGTCGACCCGGCCACGGGCGAGAGCGTGTACACGTACGAACTCGCCTCCACCGCCGACGTGGACGCCGCCGTCGCCGCCGCGAAGGACGCCTTCCCCGGCTGGGCAGGCGCCACCCCCGGAGAGCGCTCCGACGCGCTGCACCGGTTCGCCGGGATGCTCGCCGAGCGGGCCGAGGACTTCGCCCGCGTGGAGTCCCTCCAGTGCGGCAAGCCCATCAAGCTGTCCACCGAGTTCGACGTACCCGGCACCGTGGACAACACCGCCTTCTTCGCGGGAGCGGCCCGCCACCTCCAGGGCCAGTCGGCCGGCGAGTACAGCGGCGACCACACCTCGTACGTACGGCGCGAGCCGATCGGTGTCGTCGGCTCCATCGCCCCCTGGAACTACCCGCTCCAGATGGCCGCCTGGAAGATCCTCCCGGCGATCGCCGCGGGCAACACGATCGTCCTCAAGCCGGCCGAGCTCACCCCGCTCACCTCGCTGATGTTCGCCCAGGCGGCCACCGAGGCCGGCATCCCCGACGGTGTCGTCAACATCGTCACCGGCGCCGGCCGCACCGCCGGCGAACACCTCGTCGGCCACCCCGACGTGGCCATGACCTCCTTCACCGGTTCCACCCCGGTCGGCAAGCGGGTCGCCGAGATCGCCACGTCCACCGTCAAGCGGCTCCACCTCGAGCTCGGCGGGAAGGCCCCCTTCGTCGTCTTCGACGACGCCGACCTCGAGGCCGCCGCCCACGGCGCCGTCGCCGCCTCGCTCATCAACACCGGCCAGGACTGCACCGCCGCCACCCGGGCGTACGTCCAGCGCCCGCTCTTCGACGCCTTCGTCGCCCGGGTCGCCGAGCTCATGGAGACCGTCCGCCTGGGCGACCCCTTCGACCCCTCCACCGACCTGGGCCCGCTGATCAGCCACGTCCAGCGCGACCGCGTCGCCGCCTTCGTCGACCGCGCCCGCGGCTACGCCACCGTCGTCACCGGCGGCGAGGCTCCGGGCGGGGACCTCAAGGACGGCGCGTACTATCGTCCGACCCTGATCACCGGCGCCGCGCAGGACAGCGAGGTCGTGCAGTCGGAGATCTTCGGACCGGTCCTGGTGGCCCTGCCCTTCGACAGCGACGACGAGGGCATCCGGCTCGCCAACGACACCCCCTACGGCCTCGCCGCCTCCGCCTGGAGCCGTGACGTCTACCGGGCGAACCGGGCCACCCGCGAGATCAAGGCCGGGTGCGTCTGGGTCAACGACCACATTCCGATCATCAGCGAGATGCCGCACGGAGGCTACAAGGCCTCCGGGTTCGGAAAGGACATGTCGGCGTATTCCTTCGAGGAGTACACGCAGGTCAAGCACGTGATGTACGACAACACGGCGGTCGCCGCGAAGGACTGGCACCGCACGATCTTCGGGGACCGATAGCCAGTACGTCGCCCGACCAGCGGCGAAACCATCCCGAAAGGGCACAGCGCATGGAGCAGTACGAGCCCGACAGCCTGTCCGCGGCGCAGTTGGCCGCGATGCGGCGCAGCCTGACGAGCGGCCGGGGCGCCCTCACCCGCCGTTCGATGCTGCGCGCCGGAGGCGTCGGGGCGCTCACGCTCGGCGGACTCGCCGGCCTGAGCGCCTGTGGCATCCCGCCGGCCAAGCGGGAGGGGCAGGGCCCCGCGTCCACGGACTTCTCGGCGAAGGAGAAGCAGCTCAGCTTCTCCAACTGGACCGAGTACATGGACGTCAGCGAGGACGAGAAGTCCCGCCCCACCCTGGAGGCGTTCACGAAGCGCACCGGGATCAAGGTCAAGTACACCGAGGACATCAACGACAACGTCGAGTTCTTCGGCAAGATCAAGCCGCAGCTCGCGGCCGGCCAGGACACCGGCCGCGACCTGATCTGCGTCACCGACTGGCTCGCGGCGCGGATCATCCGCCTCGGCTGGGCGCAGAAGCTCGACGCGGCCAACCTCCCCAACGCGTACGCGAACCTCTCCAGCCAGTTCCGTCGCCCCGACTGGGACCCGGGCCGCGCCTACTCGTACCCGTGGACCGGCATCTCCACCGTCATCGCCTACAACTCCAAGGCGACCGGCGGCAAGAAGGTCGACTCGGTCTCCCAGCTCCTCGACGACCCCTCCCTCAAGGGCCGGGTCGGCTTCCTCACCGAGATGCGCGACTCGGTCGGCATGACCCTGCTCGACATGGGCAAGGACCCGGGCGACTTCACGGACGCCGACTACGACGCGGCGATAGGCCGGCTGCAGAAGGGCGTCGACAAGAAGCAGATCCGGCGCTTCACCGGCAACGACTACACCTCCGACCTGGACAAGGGCGACCTCGCGGCCTGTCTCGCCTGGGCCGGTGACGTCATCCAGCTGCAGGCCGACAACCCGGACATCAAGTTCGCCATCCCGTCCGCCGGTTACATCACCTCCAGCGACAACCTGCTGGTCCCGGCCAAGGCGCGGCACAAGGCCAACGCCGAGAAGCTCATCGACTACTACTTCGAGCTCCCGGTCGCCGCCCAGCTCGCCGCGTACATCAACTACGTCTGCCCGGTCGACGGGGTGAAGGACGAGCTCGCGAAGATCGACCCCGAGCTGGCGAACAACACGCTGATCCTCCCGGACAAGGCCATGGCCAAGAAGTCGCACGCCTTCCGCTCGCTGACCAGCGAGGAGGAGACGGCGTACGAGGAGAAGTTCGCCAAGCTCATCGGTGCCTGAGCCGTACGCCGTCCACCTCTCTCACGACCCCGGGATCGCAACCCATGACTGACACGAACACCGGCGGCGACGTCCGTCTCACCGGCATCAGCAAGACGTACGGCTCCTTCACCGCCGTCCACCCGCTCGACCTGACCATTCCGCAGGGCTCGTTCTTCGCGCTCCTCGGCGCCTCCGGCTGCGGAAAGACGACCACGCTGCGGATGATCGCCGGCCTGGAGGACCCCACCACCGGCTCGGTCTTCCTCGGCGACACCGACGTCACCGACCTCCCGCCGTACAAGCGGCCGGTCAACACCGTCTTCCAGTCCTACGCGCTCTTCCCGCACATGGACATCACCGAGAACATCGCCTTCGGTCTGCGCCGGCGCGGCATCAAGTCGGTGAAGAAGCAGGTCGACGACATGCTGGAGCTCGTCCAGCTCGGCGACAAGGCCCGGCACAAGCCGCACCAGCTCTCCGGCGGTCAGCAGCAGCGCGTCGCCGTGGCCCGCGCGCTCATCAACCACCCGCAGGTCCTCCTCCTCGACGAGCCGCTCGGCGCCCTCGACCTCAAGCTGCGCCGCCAGATGCAGCTGGAGCTCAAGCGCATCCAGACCGAGGTCGGCATCACCTTCGTACACGTCACCCACGACCAGGAGGAGGCCATGACCATGGCCGACCAGGTCGCGGTGATGAACGGAGGCCGGGTCGAGCAGCTCGGCGCCCCCGCCGACCTGTACGAGAACCCGCAGACCACGTTCGTGGCGAACTTCCTCGGCACCTCCAACCTCATCGAGGCGGAGGTCGCCGAGACCGGCGGCTCCGACCTGGTCGTGACGGCCGGCGGCGGCAAGCTCCGGCTGCCCGCGGACCGCTGTTCGGCGACCGTACGCACCGGAGGCAAGGTCCTCGTCGGCGTCCGTCCCGAGAAGATCTCGCTCGCGCACGCCGACGACGCGGGCTCGATCGCCGACGGCCGCAACAAGGTCACCGGCCGGATCGCCGACTCCTCCTTCATCGGAGTCTCCACCCAGTACGTGGTGAACAGCCCGGCGGGCGCTGAACTCCAGGTGTACGAGCAGAACATCGAACGCGACGCGCGACTGGTGCCCGGCGCCGAGGTGGTCCTGCACTGGAACCCGGCCCACACCTTCGGCCTCGACGCCGACCAGGACATCGACGCGGGCGTCGAGACGGTGGAGGACGCCTCGTGACCGCGACGCTGACCAAGGAAGAAACGCCACCGACAGGGGAACTGCCCGTGCGCAAGGCGTCCGCGCGCAAGCGCCTCGTCCCGTACTGGCTGCTCCTGCCCGGCATCATCTGGCTGCTCGTCTTCTTCGCGCTGCCGATGGTCTACCAGGCCTCCACCTCCGTGCAGACCGGCTCCCTGGAGAAGGGCTTCGAGGTCACCTGGCACTTCCAGACCTACTGGGACGCCTTCCAGGAGTACTGGCCCCAGTTCGTCCGGTCCCTGCTGTACGCCGGTACCGCCACCCTGCTGTGTCTGCTCCTCGGCTACCCGCTGGCGTATCTGATCGCCTTCAAGGCCGGCCGCTGGCGCAACCTCCTGCTCGTCCTCGTCATCGCGCCCTTCTTCACCAGCTTCCTCATCCGGACGCTGGCGTGGAAGACGATCCTCGCCGACGGCGGCGCGGTCGTCGGCGCGCTCGACGCGCTGCACGTCCTGGATGTCACCAGCTGGCTCGGCTGGACCGAGGGCGACCGCGTCCTCGCCACCCCGATGGCGGTCGTCTGCGGTCTGACGTACAACTTCCTGCCGTTCATGATCCTGCCCCTCTACACCTCCCTGGAGCGGATCGACGGCCGGCTGCACGAGGCCGCCAAGGATCTGTACGCGTCCCCCGCCACCACCTTCCGCAAGGTGACCTTCCCGCTCTCCATGCCGGGCGTGGTCTCGGGCACGCTGCTCACCTTCATCCCGGCCAGCGGCGACTACGTCAACGCCGAGCTGCTCGGCTCGACCGACACCAAGATGGTCGGCAACGTCATCCAGTCGCAGTTCCTGCGGGTGCTCGACTATCCGACGGCCGCCGCGCTGTCCTTCATCCTCATGGCGATCGTGCTCCTCATGGTCACCGTCTACATCCGCCGTGCGGGAACGGAGGACCTGGTCTGATGCGTTGGATCCGTCGGAACCTTGTCGCCATCGCGGGCCTGCTGACGCTCGCGTACATGATCCTGCCGAACATCGTCGTGATGGTGTTCTCGTTCAACAAGCCGAACGGGCGGTTCAACTACGCCTGGCAGCGGTTCTCCCTGGACGCCTGGAAGGACCCGTGCGGCGTCGCCGACCTGTGCGGCTCCCTCACCCTGTCCTTGCAGATCGCCGCCTGGGCCACCCTCGGTGCCACGATCCTCGGCACGATGATCGCCTTCGCGCTGGTCCGCTACCGCTTCCGGGCGCGCGGCGCGATCAACTCGCTGATCTTCCTGCCGATGGCCATGCCCGAGGTCGTCATGGCCGCCTCCCTGCTCACGCTCTTCCTCAACATGGGCGCCGAGCTGGGCTTCTGGACGGTCCTGATCGCCCACATCATGTTCTGTCTGTCGTTCGTGGTGACGGCGGTCAAGGCGCGGGTGATGTCGATGGACCCGCGTCTGGAGGAGGCCGCGCGCGACCTCTACGCCGGCCCCGTGCAGACCTTCGTACGGGTCACCCTGCCGATCGCCGCTCCCGGCATCGCCGCCGGAGCGCTGCTCGCCTTCGCGCTCTCGTTCGACGACTTCATCATCACCAACTTCAACGCGGGCTCGACCGTCACGTTCCCCATGTTCGTCTGGGGCTCGGCGCAGCGTGGCACGCCCGTCCAGATCAACGTCATCGGTACGGCCATGTTCGTCATCGCCGTCCTGGTGGTGGTAGCCGGACAGATCGTCACCAACCGGCGCAAGAAAACAGCGACAAGCTGAGTACGGCCCTGAGAAGGCCCTGAAGGAGTTGGAAACCATGGCCCCAGTCGCCATGCGTAGTGCTGCACAATCTCTCTCCGACGCCCAGCCCGTCCCCTTCTGGCTGGAAGACCCCGGCAAGCCCGGAGCCCTGCCCGCCCTCACCGGCACCGAGAAGTGCGACCTTCTCGTCGTCGGCGGCGGATACAGCGGACTGTGGACCGCGCTCCTCGCCAAGGAGCGCGACCCCTCCAGGGATGTCGTCCTGATCGAAGGCCGCGAGGTGGGCTGGGCCGCCTCGGGCCGCAACGGCGGCTTCTGCGCCGCCTCCCTCACCCATGGCTTCGGCAACGGACTCGCCCGCTGGCCGGGTGAGCTGTCGAAGCTGGAGGAGCTCGGCGAGCGCAACCTCGACGCCATCGAGGCGGCGGTCGCCCGCTACTCCCTCGACTGCGACTTCGAGCGCTCCGGCGAGATCGACGTCGCCACCGAGCCGCACCAGCTCGAGGAACTCGCCGAGATGTACGCGGAGATCGAGCGGCTCGGTCTCGCGGACGGTCTCGAACTCCTCGACGGGGACGCGGTCCGCGCGGAGGTCGACTCCCCGACCTTCCTCGGCGGCCTGTGGGACCGGCGCGGTGTCGCCATGCTCAACCCCGCCAAGCTGGCGTGGGGCCTGAAGCGGGCCTGTGCGGACCTGGGCGTGCGGATCTACGAGAACACCCCCGGCCTCGACCTCGTCTCCGTCGGCGCGGGCATGGGCGTGCGCACCCCGTACGGCCGGATCCTCGCCCGCCGGGTGGCGCTCGGCACCAACGTCTTCCCCTCGCTGGTCAAGCGGGTCCGGCACTACACCGTCCCGGTGTACGACTACGCCCTGATGACCGAGCCGCTCTCGCCGGAGCAGCTCGCCGCCGTCGGCTGGAAGAACCGCCAGGGGCTCGGGGACAGCGCCAACCAGTTCCACTACTTCCGGATCACCGCCGACAACCGGATCCTGTGGGGCGGTTACGACGCCATCTACCGCTTCGGCGGCAAGGTCAGCGCCGAGATGGACCACCGCCCGGAGACGTATCTGAAGCTCGCCGAGCACTTCTTCCGCTGCTTCCCGCAGCTGGAGGGGCTCCGCTTCAGCCACGCCTGGGGCGGCGCGATCGACACCTGCTCGCGGTTCTCCGCCTTCTTCGGCACGGCCCACCAGGGCAAGGTCGCGTACGCGGCGGGCTTCACCGGCCTCGGCGTCGGCGCCACCCGCTTCGGCGGGGACGTGATGCTCGACCTGCTGGCCGGTGAGCGCACGGAGCGTACGCGGCTGGAGATGGTCCGCTCCAAGCCGCTGCCGTTCCCGCCCGAGCCGATCGCCTGGGCCGGCATCGGCATCACCAAGTGGTCGCTGGCTCGGGCGGACGAGAACGGCGGCCGCCGCAATCTGTGGCTGAAGGCCATGGACCGCCTGGGCCTGGGCTTCGACAGCTAGGGCCTGTCAGGCGGATCAGGGTCGGGCGGGCGGTCCGGCGGTCCGGCCGTCGGGTCGTCCGGCGGTCGGTGGTCCGGCCGTCGGGTCGTCCGGCGGTCGGTGGTCCGGCCGGGTGGCGGGGTCACGGAGTCTTCCGTGGCCCCGCCGCGCCGCTTCCGCCCGCCGTGGCCATCTCGCTGTCGCCCTCCGTGTCCACGTGCGGCAGGATCCGGTCCAGCCGGCGCGGGGTCCACCAGGCCTTCTCCCCGAGCAGCGTCATCACGGCGGGCACCAGCAGCAGCCGCGCGACCGTCGCGTCGATGAGCACACTCGCGGCCAGGCCGAGACCCAGCATCTTCACCACGATGTTGTCGCTGATGATGAAGGCGGCGAAGACGCTCACCATGATGAGCGCCGCACAGGTGATGACACGAGCCGTGATCTCCAGGGCGTGCGCGACGCTCGCCTTCGCGTCGCCGGTGCGCAGCCAGGCCTCGTGGACGCGGGACAGCAGGAAGATCTCGTAGTCCATGCTCAGACCGAAGACGATCGCGAACATCATCATCGGCACATAGCTCTCGATGGGCACCTTGCCCGCGACCCCGAGCGCCGGGCCGCCCCAGCCCCACTGGAAGACGGCGACCACGACTCCGTACGAGGCGCCGATCGACAGCAGGTTGAGCACGGCGGCCTTGGCCGCGACCAGCGGCCCCCGGAACACGACCAGGATGACGAGGAACGCCAGGGCCACGACCACGGCGATGATGAGCGGCAGCCGGCTGGAGACGATGTCGAGGAAGTCGACCTGGGCGGCGGTGGTGCCCGTGACGTACGTGGCGGCGTCGGTTCCGGCGACGGCGTTCGGGAGGACGGTGTCGGTCAGGTCGTTGACCAGCTGCGTCGTCCGCTCGTCCTGCGGCGCGGCGACCGAGTAGGCGGTGGCGAGCAGGACGTCCCCGTCGGAGGTCGGCGTCAGCGGGGTGATCAGGGCGGCGTTCGGGACTCCGGTGAGGGCCTTCTGGGCCTGAGAGGCGAGGGCGGACCGGTCGGCGTCGGGCACCGAGGTCTGGTCGATGACCAGGGTCAGCGGGCCGTTGGAGCCCGGGCCGAAGGCCGAGGACATCAGGTCGAAGGCGCGGCGGTCGGTGAAGGACGTCGGGTCGGCGCCGTCGCCGATGTGCCCGAGCTGCATGGAGAACATGGGCACGGCGAGCACCACCAGCACCGCGAGGCCCGCAGTGAGGAACCACCACGGCCGGCGCTCCACGCGCAGCGCGTAGCGGTGCCAGGTCCCGTGCTCCGTGCCCGCCTCGGGGTCGGTCTCGGCGATCGGCGTGCGGACCTTCAGCCGGTCGATCCGCCGCCCGATCAGCCCGAGCATCGCCGGTACGAGCGTCAGCGCGCCGATCACGGCGGTGACGACGGTGGCGGTCGCGGCGAGGCCGAGCAGTCCGATGAAGGTCAGGCCGGAGACCCACAGCCCGGACAGGGCGATGATGACGGTGCAGCCCGAGACGAGGACGGCCCGTCCGCTGGTCGCGGTGGCCTTCCCGGCGGCCGTCACCGGGTCCAGGCCGTTCATCAGCAGCTGTCGGTGCCGGGTGATCAGGAAGAGCGCGTAGTCGATGCCGACACCGATGCCGATCATCGTGGCCAGGGTGGGGGAGACGGTCGCGAAGGTCCACACGGCGGCGAGCAGGCCGAGCACCCCGAGCCCGCAGATGGTCGCGAACAGCGCGGTGACCAGCGGCAGCAGGGCGGCCAGCAGGCTGCCGAAGCCGATCAGGAGCACGACGATCGCGACCCCGAAGCCGATCGCCTCGCTGGACCGGTCGTCCGCCTCGGGCCGTGCCAGCTCGCCCAGCGAGCCGCCGTACTCGACCTCGACACCGGCGGCGCGCAGCGGCTCCACCGCGCTGTCCACACCGTCCAGGTAGTCGTCGCCGAGAGTGGAGGGCTGGACGTCGAAACGGACGGTGATGTAGCCGGTCTTGCCGTCGGTCGAGAGCGGTCCTGGATTCGGCGTACCCGGCGGGACGGTCGGCGGCGTGGTGCCGGGCGGCGGCAGCGGGTTCTGCGCGCTCAGGACGTGCGGCAGCTTCCCGAGGGAGGTGACCGCCGAGGAGATCTGGTCGCTCACCGAGGTCAACGGCTTGGCGGAGTCGTACAGCACCACCTGGGCGCTGTAGCCGCCGGCCGCCGGTTCGTGGGCCCGGAGCACGTCGAGCCCCTCCTGGGACTGGGTGCCGGGCAGCGAGTAGTTGTCGGAGTACTCACCGCCGTACGCGTGCTGAAGGACCATCAGGCCGGCCAGGGCCACGATCCAGGCGACCAGCACGATGACGAAGTGACGGGCCGACCACTCGCCCATCCGCCGCAGCATCCCCTTGCGGGAGCGTGGTTCGCCGGGCGCGGCACCCGATGACTGGGGAAAGGGCATGGGTACTCCCGTGGCGTGGTCGGCGCGGAGGCCCATACGAACACGCGCGGACGGGCGGGCGACGGAAGGCGCCGACCCGGGCCGCCGCCGTCCACCCGATCGGGCGCGTCCCGCCTGCCTGCGGTCCCGTCATGTGCGCCGGGTGTGCGCCCCCGGCGCACCTCACTCCATTGCGGTGTGACCCAGTTCACTACCAACGGGCGGCCCGAACCCGCGTAATGATCGTCGCCCACCCCGCTCTCTGCGTGTGGACGTCGTGTCCGTACACGGAATGGAGGCCATGGGCAATGACTGGTTCGGGGGTCAAGACCGCAGTGGAATGGCTGGCGTCGGTGGCGCCGGATCCCGACGCCTGCCGGTGGGAATGGGAGCGCAATCCCCTCGGGGTGGCGCTGCTGCCCGCCGGCAGGCGCTGGGACGTGCTGATCCTGCCGGGGGAGCTCGGCTGCCCCACGCTCGACGTGCTGAGCCGTCTCGTGACCCGGCCCGGGCCGGTCCTGGCCGACTTCGGCGAGGCCCGTACGGGTTTCTTCGTGCCACCCGGCACGGCGGCGCGCTGGCTCGGTACGGGGGTGCGCAGCGCCGGACGCGGTACCTGGATCGTCGTCCCCTACCCGGGGCGGGTGACCGGTGGAGTGCGCTGGCTGATCCCGCCCGACGGAAGCGGGGCGCTCACGGACGCCTCGCTCCTGGAGCTGGCGATGCACGAGGCGGCGGGCCAACTGGCAAGGGGGCAGGGAGGGCAGAGGTCTTGACCACTTGATTGGTCTGGACCATGCTGTGGCGCGCTCCACCTCGATTCCCCCACCCCCGGAGGCAGTTGTGGACCGCACCCCCTCACGCACCAGACCTCTTGTCCTCGCGCTGGCGGGCGTCCTCGCCGCCGGCGGACTCGTCGCCCTCACGCCCGCGGCCCAGGCCGCCGACCCCGACCTCGCACGCAACGGCGGCTTCGAATCCGGTCTCGACGGCTGGAGCTGTACGGCGGGCAGCGGAGCCGTGGTCACGTCACCCGTGCGCAGCGGGACGAAGGCGCTGCGGGCCACGCCCGCGGGGAGCGACCACGCCAAGTGCTCCCAGACCGTCACGGTCAGGCCGAACTCCGCTTACACGCTGAGCGGTTGGGTGCGCGGCAGCTACGTCTACCTCGGCGCGTCCGGAACCGGCACCACCGACGTCTCCACCTGGACCCAGTCAGCCCCCGACTGGCAGAAGCTGAGCACCACGTTCACGACCGGGGCCTCGACGACCTCGGTGACGATCTACACCCACGGCTGGTACGGCACCGGCGCCTACCACGCGGACGACCTCTCCCTGATAGGCCCCGGCGGCACCCCGGTCGAGACACCCGCGACCCCCACCGGCCTGGCCACCGGCTCCGCGACCTCCTCGTCGGTCTCGCTGACCTGGCCCGCCGTCCCCGGCGCCACCTCCTACAAGGTCTACCGCGACGGAGCCCTGGTCGCGACGGTCACCGGCACCTCGTACACCGCGACGGGCCTCGCGCCCTCCACCTCCTACGCCTTCCAGATCTCGGCCGCGAACAGCGCGGGCGAGTCGGCGAAGTCCACGGCCGTGACGGCGAGCACGACGGCCGGCGGCGGGAACCCCGGCGGCGGCCTCCCCGCCCACGCGCTCGTCGGCTACCTCCACGCGAGCTTCGCCAACGGCTCCGGCCACACCCGGATGGCCGACGTCCCCGACTCCTGGGACGTCATCAACCTCGCCTTCGGCGAACCGACCTCGGTGACCTCGGGCGACATCCGCTTCAGCCTCTGCCCGCAGACGGAATGCCCGAACGTGGAGTCACTCGCGGACTTCAAGGCGGCGATCAAGGCCAAGCAGGCCGCGGGCAAGAAGGTCCTGATCTCCATCGGCGGCCAGAACGGCCAGGTGCAACTCTCCACCACGGCCGCCCGGGACGCCTTCGTCTCCTCCGTCTCGAAGATCATTGACGAGTACGGACTCGACGGCCTGGACATCGACTTCGAGGGGCACTCGCTCTCCCTCCAGGCGGGCGACACCGACTTCCGCGCCCCGACCTCCCCCGTGATCGTCAACCTGATCTCGGCGGTGAAGACCCTGAAGGCGAAGTACGGCTCGGGCTTCGTCCTGACGATGGCCCCGGAGACCTTCTTCGTCCAACTCGGCTACCAGTACTACGGCTCCGGCCCCTGGGGCGGTCAGGACCCGCGCGCCGGCGCCTACCTCCCGGTCATCCACGCCCTGCGCGACGACCTCACCCTGCTCCACGTCCAGGACTACAACTCGGGCTCGATCATGGGCCTCGACAACCAGTACCACTCCATGGGCGGCGCGGACTTCCACATCGCCATGACCGACATGCTCCTCACCGGCTTCCCGGTCGCCGGCAACACCGACCGCGTCTTCCCGCCCCTCCGCCCCGACCAGGTCGCCATCGGCCTCCCGGCCTCCACTCAGGCGGGCAACGGCCACACGACACCGTCCGAAGTGAACAAGGCCCTGGACTGCCTGACGAAGAAGACGAACTGCGGCACCTACCAGACCCACGGCACCTGGCCGGCGTTGCGCGGCCTGATGACCTGGTCGATCAACTGGGACCGGTACAACGGCTGGGAGTTCAGCCGGAACTTCGACGCGTACAGGTGGAGCTGACGGTCAGGAGCAGCAGACCCAGGATGAGACTGGCCAGCACGTCCAGGGGCCAGTGGTAGCCGCGCAGGATCAGGCCGGTCCCCGTCAGCGCCGTGAGAACGGCGGCGACGGGGACCAGCCGCTTCGAGACGAGAAAGGCCGCGCCGAAGTACGCCACCATCGCCGTCGCCGTGTGCCCCGAGGGGTAGTAGCCCGCGGCCCAGGGCTCCAGAGGGCCCGGGCGGGCCGTCCACTCCTTCAGGGGGATGATCACGGCCGGTACGAGAGCCATCGCGAGACCCGCGTACAGCGCCTGGGCGCGACGGCCACGGTAGGCCGCGTACGCCATCGCGCACACGAGGACCGGAAGCGCGACCGCCAGATTGCCGAGATCGGCGCCGAGTTCGGAGAGCCGGCGGGGGACCGTGTCCACGAGGGCGCGCGAGACGCGCTCGTCGAGCCGGGCGAGCGGTCCTTCGACGAGGACCTGCCAGGTGAGGACGGCGAACAGAACGACCGCCGAGAAGACAGCCGGCCTCCCCGGAACAGGGGGGGTGGTTCCGGGGAGGCCGCCTTGACCGGGCTGCCGCGCGCCCCGGGGGGTGTGGGGCGGGCGGCCATCCGATCGGTGAGGAGTTCCGGAGCCGGAGGCTCCAGTGGTGTGCGCAATGGCACGGTCAAGGCGGGGCTGGGGAGGCTCCGCCCTGGCGTCGCCCGCAGTCCCCTGCGAGCGGGGTGTTTCTCTCATCTGCAGAAACCGTACGGCAGAGAAAGGGGGACCGACAGCCGGATCTCCATCCCGCCATCGGCCCCCCACACCTTCTTCACAGCGTGTTCCGAAGAGGTGTCAGATCTGTCCGAACGCGCTCTCGATGACGTCGAGACCCTCGTTCAGGAGGTCGTCGCCGATCACCAGCGGCGGCAGGAAACGCAGCACGTTGCCGTAGGTGCCACAGGTCAGGACCAGCACGCCCTCGGCGTGGCAGGCCTTCGCCAGCGCGCCCGCGGCCTCCGGGTTCGGCTCCTTGGTGGCCGGGTCCTTGACCAGCTCGATCGCGATCATGGCGCCGCGGCCGCGGATGTCGCCGATGATCTCGTACTTCTCCTGCATGGCGGCCAGGCGAGTCTTCATGACCGACTCGATGTGCTTCGCCTTGGCGTTGAGGTCGAGCTCCTTCATGGTCTCGATGGAGCCGAGGGCGCCGGCGCAGGCCACCGGGTTTCCGCCGTAGGTGCCGCCCAGGCCGCCGCCGTGGACGGAGTCCATGATCTCGGCGCGGCCGGTGACGGCGGCGAGCGGCAGACCGCCCGCGATGCCCTTGGCGGTGGTGATCAGGTCCGGGACGATGCCCTCGTCCTCGCAGGCGAACCACTGGCCGGTACGGCAGAAGCCGGACTGGATCTCGTCCGCGACGAAGACGATGCCGTTGTCGTTGGCGAACTTCACGATCGCCGGCAGGAAGCCCTTGGCCGGCTCGATGAAGCCGCCCTCGCCGAGGACCGGCTCGATGATGATCGCGGCGACGTTCTCGGCGCCGATCTGCTTGCTGATCTGGTCGATCGCCTGGGCGGCGGCCTCGGGGCCGCAGTTCTCGGCACCGGTGGGCCAGCGGTAGCCGTAGGCGACCGGCACGCGGTAGACCTCGGGCGCGAACGGGCCGAAGCCCTGCTTGTACGGCATGTTCTTCGCGGTCAGCGCCATCGTCAGGTTCGTACGGCCGTGGTAGCCGTGGTCGAAGACGACGACCGCCTGGCGCTTGGTGTACGAACGGGCGATCTTGACCGCGTTCTCGACGGCCTCGGCGCCCGAGTTGAACAGCGCGGACTTCTTGGCGTGGTCGCCCGGGGTCAGCTCGGAGAGCGCCTCGCAGACCTCGACGTAGCCCTCGTACGGCGTCACCATGAAACAGGTGTGCGTGAAGTCGGCGAGCTGCGCGGCGGCGCGGCGGACCACGGCCTCGGCGGAGGCGCCGACGGAGGTCACGGCGATGCCGGAGCCGAAGTCGATCAGACGGTTGCCGTCGACGTCCTCGATGATGCCGCCGCCGGCCTTCGCGGTGAAGACGGGCAGCACGGAGCCCACGCCGCCGGCCACGGCGTCGAGGCGGCGGGCCTGCAGCTCCTGCGACTTCGGACCGGGGATGGCGGTGACGACGCGCCGCTCCTGCGGGACAGCGTTCATGCGGGGCTCCTGGGGTGTTCTGGACGCACTTGTGGGTTTCTTCCGCAGGCTAGGCGCGGGGGAGGGGCGCGGGCATGCGCCGATCGGGAGTGTTGCGGATGTGTCGTTGTCCGTGATGGACATGGCGGCCGCGAAACCGCTCCGGGGCGGTTCATGCCCACTAGATTGACGGTGGCACAGATGTGGCGACCTGGCTGGTCAGGGGGCAGGGGTTCATGGAGACCGAAGGCACGTACGAGTCACGCGACACGCGGGGGAGCGCGGTCCCGCGCCCGGCGGGTCCGCCCGTGCCGCCCGGCCCCCCGCCCCAGGCGCCCGCGGTCCCACCACCGCCCGCCCACGCGCCGACGCGGGTCGGGGTCGCCGAATGGCTCCGCATCCCCAGGCCCGCCGCCGAACCCGGCATCTGGCGGCTCGGACACCGGCCCCGCCCGCAGGAGGAGCCCGACGACGTGCCGGCGCGCCGGCTGTTCGCCGGAGCCCTCGTCGCGCTGCTCAGCGGCTGGCTCCTCTGGTCCCTCCTCTGGAACGGCTACCTCGGCCGCTACTGGCTCTGGCCGCTGCTCGTCCTCACCCCGGACACCTGGCGCTCGGACGCCGACACCTGGGCCGCCGCCAGCTACACCTACTACGCCGTCGTCGGCGGCGCCTTCCTCGTCTTCTTCGGCCGCATCGGGCATGTGCCGGACATCTGGCGCCGCTACACCCGCCCGAAGAACACCGCGCCCCCGCCGCCCCCACCGGCCGCCGACCCCGCCGAATGGCCCGAGCTCCGCGACGCCGGGCTGACCGAGGCCGCGGCCCAGCTCGCCGAGGCCACCCGGCACGGTGTCCTCGGAGACGTGGACTACGCCCGGATCCGCCGCGCCTGGCAGGGCGTACGGACCCGCCCGGAGCGGCTCGCCGCCTTCACCGAGGCCGTCCGCACCCGGGGCGCCGCCGCCTGCGGCCACCCCTCGGGCCTGCGTGACCTGCCCGTCCGTACCGCCACCCATGACCTGGCCACCGACCAGGTGCGCATCGGCACCGCCGCCGACCACCCCCGCAACCCCTACGCCCGCCGCACCACCGGCGTCGCCCTGGAGCCGAGCCTGCTCGGGACCTCGTTGCTCGCCGTCGGGCCCGCCGGGGCCGGGAAGACCGTGCGGCTCGTGCGGCCCGTCGTCGAGTCGCTCTGTCTGCAGGCCCTCGCCAACCGCGCCGCCGTCGTCGCCGTCACCTCCCACGGCGCCGCCGTCGGCCCCGACGAGGCCTTCGACGTGGTCGTCTCCGTCGGGCGGCCCGACTCCACCCACGACCTCGACCTGTACGGCGGAGCCGACGACCCCGACGAGGCCGCCCGGATCCTCGCCGAGGCGCTCGTCGGGGACCTCGTCGCCGACAGCCGACGGGCCGCCACCGCGCTCGCCCAGCTGATCGGGCCGTTCCATGCCGCCCACAGCCGATTCCCCGGAGTGCCCGAGCTGCGCGAGCTGCTCGGCGGCACACCCGAGGCGCTCGCCGCGCTGCGCGCCGCGGTCGCCGGCGACCCCGCCCAGCTGCGCGAGCTGGACGCCCGGCAGCGCCAGGCCGCACGCGGCGACGACGTCGGCGACCTCCTCGCCGAACGCATCGCCTTCCTCGACCGGCCCGCCTTCCACCGCTTCTTCCGCACCGAGGGGGCGGAGCGGCAGTTCTCCCTCCGCGCCGTCGAGCATCCGCTCCGCGTCCGCGTCGATCTCCCCGAACGCGGCCACGCCGAAGCCTCCCGGATCGTCTCCCGGCTGCTGCTCGCCCAGTTCGCCGAGGCCGCCCTCGCCCGCCGCGACCGCTCCCTCTTCGCCTGCCTGGTCCTCGACGACGCCACGTACACCGTCACCGGCGACTCCGTACGGGCCGTGCAGCGGCTGCGCTCCGCCAACGCCGGCGTCGTTCTCGCGCTGCGCAGCCTGGAGGACGTGCCGGAGGCGCTGCGCGGGCCGCTGCTCGGGGCGGTCGGCTGCCGGATGGCGTTCGCCGGGATCGCGCCCTGGGACGGCGGACGGTTCGCCGAGACCTGGGGCACCGAATGGGTGCAGACCCGGGACGTCACCAACCGGCAGATCATCTCCGACGAGCCGCTCACCAAGGCCCTGCACTTCATGCGGCGCCTGGTGACCGGCAAGGCCGCGACGGCGGAGGCAGTGACCGTACGAGAGGTGGAGCGCGAGCGCTGGTCGGCCTCCGACCTCGCGCACGCGGTCCCCGCAGGGCACGCCGTGCTGTCCCTCACCCATGTGCGGGGCGAACACACGCCACCCTTGCTGGTGGATCTGCGGAGCTGAGCCGGAGCCGGAGCGGGCGCCCCTGTGCCCTGGCACAATCGGGGGCGCCGCTCGGCTGAGCGGCGACCCCTCGCTCAAAGGTCCGACGGTCCCCAATGCCGCCCACCCTCGCCTCACTCGTCCAGCACTCGGCGCTCAAGCTCACCGTCCGCGCGGGTGAGGACCGCCTCGACACCCCCGTGCGCTGGGCCCATGTCAGCGAGCTCGCCGACCCCGTCCCGTACATGGAGGGCGGCGAGCTGCTGCTCACCACCGCGCTCACCCTGGACGCCGAGGACTCCGAGGCGATGCACCGCTATGTCCGGCGGCTGCTGGCCGCCGGTGTCGTGGGGCTCGGCTTCGCCGTCGGCGTCAACTACGAGGACATCCCGCAGGCTCTCGTGGAAGCGGCGCGGGCCGAGGGGCTGCCGCTCCTCGAAGTGCCGCGGCGCACGCCGTTCCTGGCGATCAGCAAGGCCGTCTCGGCGGCGATCGCGGCCGACCAGTACCGGGCCGTGACGGCCGGTTTCGAGGCCCAGCGGGAACTGACCCGCGCCGCGCTCGCGGAGGGCCCGGACGCGGTGGTCGCCCGGCTCGCGGCGCACGTGGACGGCTGGGCGGCGCTGTACGACACCTCCGGCACCGTCCTCGCCGTGTCGCCCGAGTGGGCGGCGCGCCGGGCCGCCCGGCTGACGCCCGACGTCGAACGGCTCCGGGAGCGGCCCGCGCCCGCGAGCGCGGTGGTCGGGGGCACGGACGACCGGGTGGAGCTCCAGTCGCTGGGCACCGGGCGGCGGGTCCGCGGCGCGCTCGCGGTCGGGACCGGGGCACCGCTCGGGACGGCGGAACGGTACGCCGTGCACTCCGCCATCGCGCTCCTGACGCTGACCACGGAGCGCTCGCGCTCGCTCCAGGCGGCCGAGGGGCGGCTCGGCGCGGCGGTGCTGCGGATGATGCTGTCCGGCCAGCCCGACCATGCCCGGGCGGTGGCCGGTGATCTGTACGGCGGGCTCCTCGACGCGCCCTTCCGGCTGCTGATCGCCGAACCGGCGGCGGGGGAGCGGGAGGGCGAACCGCCGCTGCCGGTGCTGGCCGAGGCGCTGGAGTCGGCCGCGGCCCGCGCCGGGGAGACGGTCCTGACCGTTCCGGAGGGCGAGGAACGGCTTCTGGTCCTGGCGGGGGACGGCGGGGCGGTCGTCACGGCCTGCGAGGGGTACGCCGAACGGGACGCGGAGGAGGCCGGTGTCGTCGTCGGCCTCTCGGCCCCTGCGGGGCCGATCGCGGCGGCGGCCGCGTACAAGCAGGCCGAGCAGGCGCTGTCGGTGGCCCGGCGGCGCGGGCGGGCGCTGGTCGAGCACGAGGACCTGGCGGCCGGCTCGGTCCTGCCGCTGCTCGCCGACGACGCGGTCCGCGCCTTCGCCGACGGGATGCTCCGCGCCCTGTACGAGCACGACGCCACCGGCCGCGGCGACCTCGTGGCCTCCCTGCGGGCCTGGCTCTCCCGGCACGGCCAGTGGGACGCGGCGGCGGCGGACCTGGGCGTCCACCGCCACACGCTGCGCTACCGGATGCGCCGGGTGGAGGAGATCCTGGGCCGCTCCCTGGACGACCCGGACGTCCGGATGGAACTCTGGCTGGCCCTCAAGGCGACCGGCACGGACACGGAGGAGCCGTAGCGGGTATCCGGCGGATCCCGGCCGGGGCGCCGGGGGGCGTCCGGCGGATTCCGGCCGGGGCGCCGGGGGCCAGGGGCCTGGAGGGCGTTCCGCGGATCACCCCGCCTCCATGTCCTCGTACGTGATCACCAGCTTCTCCACCAGGATGGAGGAGTCGCCCGAGGTGAGCACGACGGTCTCCAGGGATTTCGGCAACGCCCTCACGAGCGTGTAGCGCCTGACCGGCACGCCCCCGTCGGCGTACACGAGGACCGCGACCGAGGCCGCCCGGCCGAAGCCCGCGTCCCGCCGGCCCAACCCTGAATCCGTGAGCCACCCCTCCAATCCGCCGTCCCCGGTGACGCGGCGGGTGATCGTGACCTCGCCCGCCTTGGGCCGGCCGGGCAGCTTCGTGACGACGTACTTGCCGTCCGCCGTGTTCTGCTTCAGCTCGATGACGTCCTGGTCCGACGACAGACCACTGACCTCGGCGAGCTGCGCGACGACGACCCCGTCGCACTCGAGGCCGAGGGAATCGCCGACGACACCGTCGGAATCGGGAAGGGCCACAGCACTCTCCTCACTCGCGGAACGTCCCGCACAGGCCATTCCTGCCCGATCGCGGGCAAAATCATTGATCATTCGCCACGGAATTCCTTACTCTCCTGGGCATGACAAGCCCCGCGGCCGATCCCGCCTCCGAGGAACGCACCTCCCGCCCCGCCGCCCCCGGAGCCGCCTCCCGCCGGATCTCCGGCGCCGTCTGGGCCGCGCTCGGGATCGTGTACGTCGTCTGGGGGTCCACCTACCTCGGGATCCGGATCGTCGTCGAGACCATGCCGCCGTTCCTCTCCGCCGGATTCCGCTTCGTCGTCGCCGGGCTCCTCCTCGCCGGGCTGATCGCCTGGCGGCAGGGTCCCGCCGCGCTCCGGGTCAGCCGTGCGCAGCTGGGCTCCGCCGCTCTCGTCGGGTTGCTCCTGCTCCTCGGCGGCAACGGGCTCGTCGTCCTCGCCGAGACCTCCATCCCCTCCGGGCTCGCCGCCCTGCTCGTCGCCGTCGTACCCGCCTGGGTCGTCGTCCTCAAGGCCGTCTTCGGGCAGCGCCCCACCATCGGCGGAGTCGCCGGGGTCCTCCTCGGGCTCGCCGGCCTGGCCGTCCTCACCCTCCCCGGACTCAGTGGCGACGTCCGCCTCGGAGGTGTCCTCCTCGTCGTCGTCGGGACCCTGCTGTGGTCCGTGGGCTCGTTCTCGTCCTCCCGCCTCCCGATGCCCGCCAACGCCTTCACCGCCAGCGCGTACGAGATGGTCGCCGGCGGCCTCGGCTGTGCGGCGCTGGGCCTGATCCGCGGCGAGCAGCACGGCCTCGACCTCGCCGCGTTCTCCGCCCGCTCCTGGACCGCGCTCGCCTACCTGATCGTCTTCGGGTCCCTGATCGCCTTCACCGCGTACGCCTGGCTGCTGCAGACCGCCCCGATCTCGCTCGTCGCCACCTACGCGTACGTCAACCCCGTCGTCGCCGTCCTGCTCGGCGCCCTCGTCCTGAACGAGTCCGTCACCTGGCCGATCGCGATCGGCGGCGCCGTCGTCGTGGCCGGCGTCTGGCTGATCGTCTCGACGGAACGCCGCAGCTAGGGGTGTCCGGCGGATCATGGCCGGGTCCGCCCCCGATCCGCCGGACAGGCCCTGGCCGGGTGGGGCGAGGTCCCCGCGCCCCCCGCTTCGGCCCTTCTTCGGCCAATCCGGCAGGACAGCCACCCCTCACCACTCCACACCGGACAAACGACGGTCCGCCCCCTCGGCCCTAACGTGGCACGGAGACACCCAACCGACACGAAAGGGCCGGGACGCAATGACTGCCACCCACGCCTTCTGGCTCGCCGGCCGCGAGGCCACCGGCGAGGACACCTTCGACGTCACCTCCTCCTGGGACGGCCGGCTCGTCGGCAAGGTGAGCGTGCCCACCGAGGCCCAGGTCGAGGAGGCCGTCGCCGCCGCGCACGCCGTCGTCGACGAGTTCGCCGCCACCCCGGCGCACGTCCGCGCGGCCGCCCTCGACCACGTGTCGAAGCGTCTCGCCGAGCGCACCGAGGAGATCGCCCAGGTCATCTCCGCCGAGAACGGCAAGCCCATCAAGTGGGCCCGCGGTGAGGTCGGCCGTGCCGTCTCCGTGTTCCGCTTCGCCGCCGAGGAGGCCCGCCGGTTCAACGGCGGAGAGGCCCAGCGCCTCGACACCGAGGCCGGTGGCGTCGGTCGTCTGGCGATCACCCGCCGCATCCCCAAGGGTGTCGTCCTCGGTATCGCGCCGTTCAACTTCCCGCTGAACCTCAGCGCCCACAAGGTCGCCCCGGCCATCGCCGTCGGCGCCCCGATCATCCTCAAGCCGGCCCCGGCCACCCCCATCTCGTCGCTGATCCTGGGCGAGCTGCTGGCCGAGACCGACCTGCCGGCCGGCTCCTGGTCCGTCCTGACCGTGCCGAACGACCGCATGCCCGCCCTCGTCCAGGACGAGCGCCTCCCGGTCATCTCCTTCACCGGCTCCGACAAGGTCGGCTACGCCATCCAGGAGTCCGTGCCGCACAAGCACTGCACCCTGGAGCTCGGCGGCAACGCCGCCGCCGTCGTCCTCGGCGACTGGGCCTCCGAGCAGGACCTGGACTGGGCGGCGACCCGTATCGCCACCTTCTCCAACTACCAGGGCGGCCAGTCCTGCATCTCCGTGCAGCGCGTGATCGCCGACGCCTCGGTCTACGACCGGCTCGTCCCGAAGGTCGTCGCCGCCGTCGAGGCCCAGGTCACCGGTGACCCGACCGACGCCACCACCGACGTCGGCCCGCTGGTCGACGAGAACGCCGCCAAGCGCGTCGAGTCCTGGGTCGACGAGGCCGTCCAGGCCGGTGCGAAGCTCCTCACCGGCGGCAAGCGCGAGGGTGCGACCTACGCCCCGACCGTCCTCACCGACCTCCCGGCCGATGTCACCCTCGCCCGTGCCGAGGTCTTCGGACCGGTCCTCACCATCGCCAAGGTCGACGGCGAGGCCGAGGCCTTCGCCGCCGTCAACGACTCGGACTTCGGCCTCCAGGCCGGTGTCTTCACCCACGACCTGCAGACCGCCTTCCGCGCCCACCGCGCGCTGGAGGTCGGCGGCGTGATCATCGGCGACGTCCCGTCCTACCGCGCCGACCAGATGCCGTACGGCGGCGCCAAGAAGTCCGGCGTCGGCCGCGAGGGCGTCAAGTACGCGATGGACGACTACACGTACGAGCGTGTCCTGGTCCTCACGGGCCTCGCGCTGTAACACGTACGGACGTACGGATCACCCGTACGGATCCACGAGACCGACGGCCGGAGCCCACTGTGCGGGGGCTCCGGCCGTCTTCTCGTCTATCGGAACGCCATGAAATCGGGTACTACGGACGAGTAGCCACAAGCCCCCACCAGCGGCGAGGTGAGTTGGTTCATGTCCGCACCCACCCAGCGGCCCAAGGTCACGGAACGAGAAGCGCGTCAGGTCGCCGAGGCCGCGCGCGAGCAGACCTGGCGCAAACCCAGCTTCGCCAAGGAGCTCTTCCTCGGCCGCTTCCGGCTGGATCTCATCCACCCGCACCCGCTCCCCTCCGAGGAGGACGTGCGGCGCGGCGAGGCTTTCCTCGCCAAGCTGCGGGAGTTCAGCGAGACGCGCATCGACGGGCGGCTGATCGAACGCGAGGCCCGCATCCCCGACGAGGTCGTCACCGGCCTCAAGGAACTCGGCGCGTTCGGGATGAAGATCGACCCGAAGTACGGTGGCCTCGGCCTCACCCAGGTGTACTACAACCGCGCCCTCGCCCTCGTCGGCTCCGCGAGCCCCGCGATCGGCGCACTGCTCTCGGCCCATCAGTCGATCGGCGTACCGCAGCCCCTGAAGATCTTCGGTACGCAGGAACAGCGCGACACCTATCTCCCCCGCCTCGCGACCACGGACATCTCGGCCTTCCTGCTCACCGAGCCCGACGTGGGCTCCGACCCGGCCCGGCTCGCCACGACGGCGGTACCGGACGGCGACGACGCCTACGTCATCGACGGGGTGAAGCTCTGGACGACCAACGGCGTCGTCGCCGACCTGCTGGTCGTCATGGCGCGGGTGCCGAAGTCCGAGGGCCACCGGGGCGGCATCACCGCCTTCGTCGTCGAGGCCGACTCGCCCGGCATCACCGTCGAGCACCGCAACGCCTTCATGGGCCTGCGAGGGCTCGAGAACGGCGTCACCCGCTTCCACGGCGTCCGGGTCCCGGCCGAGAACCGCATCGGCCCGGAGGGCGCCGGCCTCAAGATCGCGCTGACGACGTTGAACACGGGCCGGCTCTCACTCCCCGCGATGTGCGTCGGCGCCGGCAAGTGGGCGCTGAAGATCGCCCGCGAATGGGCCGCCGTACGGGAGCAGTGGGGCAAGCCGGTCGCACGCCACGAGGCGGTCGGCACGAAGATCTCCTTCATCGCGGCGACCACGTTCGCCCTGGAGGCCGTCGTCGACCTCTCCTCGCAGATGGCCGACGAGGACCGCAACGACATCCGCATCGAGGCCGCGCTCGCCAAGCTCTACGGCTCCGAGATGGGCTGTCTCATCGCCGACGAACTGGTCCAGATCCGCGGCGGCCGCGGGTACGAGACCGCCGACTCGCTGGCGGCGCGCGGGGAACGGGCGGTACCGGCCGAGCAGTTGCTCCGCGATCTGCGGATCAACCGGATCTTCGAGGGCTCGACCGAGATCATGCACCTGCTCATCGCCCGCGAGGCGGTCGACGCGCACCTCGCCGTGGCGGGCGACATCATCGACCCGGACAAGTCCCTGGGCGACAAGGCGCGGGCGGGGGCGCGGGCGGGCGGGTTCTACGCCCGCTGGCTGCCGAAGCTCGTCACCGGGCAGGGCCAGGTGCCGGGCGCGTACCGGGAGTTCGGCGAACTCGCGACGCATCTGCGGTACGTGGAGCGGACGTCGAGGAAGCTCGCCCGCTCGACGTTCTACGCGATGTCGAGGTGGCAGGGCCGGATGGAGCTGAAGCAGGCGTTCCTCGGGCGGATCGTGGACATCGGCGCGGAGCTCTTCGCGATGAGCGCGGCGTGCGTACGGGCGGAGCTGCTGCGGTCGACGGGGGAGCACGGCCGGGAGGCCCAGGCGCTCGCCGACGCGTTCTGCCGGCAGGCGCGGCTGAGGGTGGAGGAGCTCTTCGTGCGCCTCTGGTCCAACACGGACGACCTGGACCGCCGGGTGGTGGACGGGGTCCTCGCGGGCCGCTTCGAGTGGCTGGAGGCGGGCGTGGTGGACCCCTCGGACGACGGCCCCTGGATCGCCGACGCGATGCCGGGCCCATCGCAGCAGGAGAACGCCCACCGCAAGATCCCCTGACGAGCTGCCGACCTTCCCGGTTGTGGGCATCTGTTCCTCCCCCTGGGGCTTCGCCCTGGAGGGAGGAACAGATGCCCACAACCGGATGTCCGAACGACGGACTCACGCGACCGGGGGCCCCGGGACACGGCACCATGACTCCGTGACCGTCATCGAGATTCCCGGTTCCAAGTCCGTCACCGCCCGCGCGCTCTTCCTCGCCGCCGCCGCCGACGGGACCACCACGCTCCTCCGGCCCCTCCTCTCCGACGACACCGAGGGCTTCGCCGAAGGGCTGAAGTCGCTCGGTTACGAGGTCCGGCAGGAGCCGGGGGCCTGGCACATCGAGGGGCGGCCCACCGGGCCGGCCGTCGACGCCGCCGACGTGTACTGCCGCGACGGCGCCACCACCGCCCGCTTCCTCCCCACCCTCGCCGCCGCCGGCCACGGCACCTTCCGCTTCGACGCCTCGCCCCAGATGCGCCGCCGCCCCCTCGGCCCCCTCAGCACCGCCCTCCGCAGCCTCGGCGTCGACCTCCGGCACGAGGAGAACGAGGGCCACCACCCGCTCACCGTCACCGCCCGCGGCATCAAGGGCGGCGCGCTCACCCTCGACGCCGGCCAGTCCTCCCAGTACCTGACCGCGCTGCTCATGCTCGGGCCGCTCACCGCCGAGGGCCTCGCCATCACCGTCACCGACCTGGTCTCGGAGCCGTACGTCGAGATCACCCTCGCCATGATGCGGGCCTTCGGGGCGCACATCACCCAGGAGGGCCGCACCTACACCGTCGCGCCCACCGGCTACCGGGCGACGACGTACGCCATCGAGCCCGACGCCTCCACCTCCTCCTACTTCTTCGCAGCCGCGGCCATCGAGCCCGGCCGCACCGTCACCGTTCCCGGGCTCGGCACCGGCGCCCTCCAGGGCGACCTCGGCTTCGTCGACGTCCTGCGCCGGATGGGCGCCGACGTGGAGATCACCGACACGGCCACCACCGTCTCCGGTACGGGAACGCTGCGCGGCCTGACCGTCAACATGCGCGACATCTCCGACACCATGCCGACCCTCGCCGCGATCGCGCCCTTCGCCGACGGACCGGTCCGCATCGAGGACGTCGCCAACACCCGCGTCAAGGAGTGCGACCGCCTCGACGCCTGCGCCGAGAACCTCCGCCGCCTGGGCGTCACGGTCGCGACCGGCCCCGACTGGATCGAGATCCACCCCGGTACCCCGGCCGGACCCGCCGAGATCGCCACCCACGGCGACCACCGGATCGTCATGTCCTTCGCGGTCACGGGCCTGCGCACGCCCGGCATCACGTTCGACGACCCCGGCTGCGTACGGAAGACGTTCCCGGACTTCCACCGCGTCTTCGGAACGGCGTTCGGTACGGCCTCCGGAGCGTTCACCCGCACCCAGTGATGACCGCACAGTCTTTGCGGCAAGAATGGGGGGCATGAGCGACCGCCCCTCTCCTCTCGCCGACCCGCACATCGTCTTCGCACCGGTCGAAGGCCGCCGGGACATCGTCGTCCTCGGCTCCACGGGATCCATCGGCACCCAGGCCATCGACCTGGTCCTGCGTAACCCCGACCGCTTCCGGGTCACCGCCCTGGCCGCCTCCGGCGGCCGGGTCGGGCTGCTCGCCGAGCAGGCGCACCGGCTGCGGGTCGCGACGGTCGCCGTCGCCCGCGAGGAGGTGGTGCCGGAGCTCCGTGACGCGCTGAAGGCGCTCTACGGCTCCGAGCCCCTGCCGGAGATCCTCGCGGGCCCGGACGCCGCCACCCAGGTCGCGGCCTCGCCCTGCCACACCGTGCTCAACGGCATCACCGGATCCATCGGCCTGGCGCCCACGCTCGCCGCCCTCGAAGCCGGCCGCACCCTCGCCCTGGCCAACAAGGAGTCGCTGATCGTCGGCGGTCCGCTGGTCAAGGCGCTGGCCAAGCCCGGCCAGATCATCCCGGTCGACTCCGAGCACGCCGCCCTCTTCCAGGCGCTCGCCGCCGGCACCCGCGCCGACGTCCGCAAGCTGGTCGTCACCGCCTCCGGCGGCCCCTTCCGCGGCCGTACGAGGGAAGAGCTTTCCCACGTCACCCGCGAGGACGCGCTCGCCCACCCCACCTGGGCCATGGGCCCGGTCATCACCGTCAACAGCGCGACGCTCGTCAACAAGGGCCTGGAGGTCATCGAGGCGCACCTCCTCTACGACATCCCCTTCGACCGCATCGAGGTCGTCGTCCACCCCCAGTCGTACGTCCACTCGATGGTCGAGTTCACGGACGGCTCCACCCTCGCCCAGGCCACCCCGCCGGACATGCGCGGCCCGATCGCCGTCGGCATCGGCTGGCCCGAGCGGGTCCCGGACGCCGCCCCCGCCTTCGACTGGACCAAGGCGTCCAGCTGGGAGTTCTTCCCGCTCGACACCGAGGCGTTCCCGTCCGTCGGCCTCGCCCGCCATGTCGGCGAGCTCGGCGGCACCGCTCCCGCCGTCTTCAACGCGGCGAACGAGGAGTGCGTGGAGGCGTTTCTCGCCGGAAGGCTGCCGTTCAACGGAATCATGGATACCGTCACCGCAGTCGTCACCGAGCACGGGCAGCCCGCCAAGGGAACCTCGCTCACGGTGTCGGACGTCCTCGAAGCGGAGACCTGGGCCCGCGCCCGGGCCCGGGAACTGGCAGCGAAGGCAATCGCGGAGGCGCGCGCATGACCACTCTCCTCACGCTCCTCGGCGTGGTGCTGTTCGCGATCGGCCTGGTGATCTCCATCGCCTGGCACGAACTCGGCCACCTCTCCACGGCCAAGCTCTTCGGCATCCGCGTGCCCCAGTACATGGTCGGCTTCGGCCCGACCATCTGGTCCAAGAAGAAGGGCGAGACGGAGTACGGCATCAAGGCCATCCCGGCCGGCGGCTACATCCGCATGATCGGCATGTTCCCGCCCGGCAAGGACGGCCGTATCGAGGCCCGCTCCACCTCGCCGTGGCGGAGCATGATCGAGGACGCCCGCGAGGCCTCCTTCGAGGAGCTCCAGCCCGGTGACGAGACCCGGCTCTTCTACACGCGCAAGCCGTGGAAGCGCGTGATCGTGATGTTCGCCGGCCCGTTCATGAACCTGATCCTGGCCGTCCTGCTCTTCTTCGGCAGCGCCATGGCCATCGGGTTCGAGACCCAGACCACCAAGGTCGGCGGCGTCACCAACTGCGTCATCGACCAGAGCCAGAAGCGCGACACCTGCCAGACGGGCGACCGCCCCTCGCCGGCGAAGGCCGCGGGCCTGCTCAAGGACGACCGGATCGTCGCCTTCAACGGTGAGCGCGTCAGCGACTGGAACACCCTCTCCGACCGCATCCGCGGCACGATCGGCCCGGCCACCGTCACCGTCCTGCGCGACGGCAAGGAAGTCGACCTGCACCCCACGCTCCTCGAGAACAAGGTGCTGAAGAAGGACGCCGACGGGAACGTCGCCAAGCCGCTCGCGTACGTCCCCGCCGGCTATCTGGGCTTCGAGTCCGCCCGCGAGGTCGTCCCGCTGAGCTTCGGCGAAGCCACGACCCGCATGACCGACCAGGTCCAGGCCGGCGCCGAGGCCGTCCTCGCGCTGCCCGGCAAGATCCCGGACCTGTGGGACGCCACGTTCGGCGACGGCGAGCGCAAGCAGGACTCCCCGGTCGGCGTCGTCGGCGCGGCCCGGATCAGCGGCGAGCTCATGAACATCGACGCCCCGCCGCAGACCATCCTGGTCTTCTTCGTGCAGCTGGTCGTGATGTTCAACGTCTCGCTGTTCCTGTTCAACATGCTGCCGCTGCTGCCGCTCGACGGCGGGCACATCGCGGGCGCCCTCTGGGAGTCCGTACGCCGCCACACCGCGCGGATCTTCAGGCGCCCCGACCCGGGCCCGTTCGACGTCGCCAAGCTGATGCCGGTGGCCTATGTGGTGGCGGGCGTCTTCGTCTGCTTCACGCTGCTCGTCCTCGCCGCCGACATCGTCAATCCGGTGAAGCTGACGTGACGGATGGGCGGCCGGACCCCTGCGGTGTCCGGCCGCCCGCCGCCGGGGCGGTAATCTCGAAGACCTGAGCCCGATGAACCACACCTTGGGGTTGTACAGCTGATGACCGCGATCTCTCTCGGTATCCCGTCCGTTCCGACCAAGCTCGCTGAGCGGCGCAAGAGCCGTCAGATCCAGGTCGGATCGGTGGCCGTCGGCGGCGACGCACCCGTCTCGGTGCAGTCGATGACGACGACCCGTACGTCCGACATCGGCGCCACGCTGCAGCAGATCGCCGAGCTGACCGCCTCCGGCTGCCAGATCGTCCGCGTGGCCTGTCCGACCCAGGACGACGCCGACGCGCTCGCGACGATCGCCAGGAAGTCGCAGATCCCGGTCATCGCCGACATCCACTTCCAGCCGAAGTACGTCTTCGCCGCCATCGACGCCGGCTGCGCCGCGGTCCGCGTCAACCCCGGCAACATCAAGCAGTTCGACGATAAGGTCAAGGAGATCGCCAAGGCGGCCTCCGCGGCCGGCACCCCGATCCGGATCGGCGTCAACGCCGGCTCGCTCGACGCCCGGCTGCTGGCGAAGTACGGCAAGGCCACCCCCGAGGCGCTCGTCGAGTCCGCCCTCTGGGAGGCGTCCCTCTTCGAGGAGCACGGCTTCCGCGACATCAAGATCTCGGTCAAGCACAACGACCCGGTCGTGATGGTCAACGCCTACCGCCAGCTCGCCGCCCAGTGCGACTACCCGCTGCACCTCGGCGTCACCGAGGCCGGCCCCGCCTTCCAGGGCACCATCAAGTCCGCCGTCGCCTTCGGCGCGCTGCTCTCCGAGGGCATCGGCGACACCATCCGCGTCTCTCTCTCCGCCCCGCCGGCCGAGGAGATCAAGGTCGGCATCCAGATCCTGGAGTCGCTCAACCTGCGCCAGCGCCGCCTGGAGATCGTCTCCTGCCCGTCCTGCGGCCGCGCCCAGGTCGACGTCTACAAGCTCGCCGAAGAGGTCACCGCCGGCCTGGAGGGCATGGAGGTCCCGCTGCGCGTCGCCGTCATGGGCTGTGTCGTGAACGGCCCCGGCGAGGCCCGCGAGGCCGACCTCGGCGTCGCCTCCGGCAACGGCAAGGGCCAGATCTTCGTCAAGGGCGAGGTCATCAAGACCGTCCCCGAGTCGAAGATCGTCGAGACCCTCATCGAAGAGGCGATGAAGATCGCCGAGCAGATGGAGAAGGACGGCGTGATGTCCGGCGAGCCGACGGTCGCCGTCGCCGGCTGACCCCGTACGCACGTCACGAAGCCCCGCCACCGAGCCCGTCGAAACGGGCCGTGGCGGAGCTTCGTCGCGAGCGGACCGCACCTCCCGGGCACGCCGGGTAAAGTGCGGAGATCAGCAGACCGCATGGTGAGGCCCCCTCGTGTTGACGCAGACCACCACCCGGGTCCTCGAACCCGCCGACCTCGGCGCCGCGCTCGCCGTCCTGGAGAGCGCCCCCGTCGAGAACGCCTTCGTGACCGCCCGCGTCCAGGCCGCCGGACTCGATCCCTGGCGCCTCGGCGGCGAGATGTGGGGCTGGTACACCGACGGGCAGCTGCGCTCCCTCTGCTACTCCGGCGCCAACCTCGTCCCCATCTGCGCCACCCCCGACGCCGTCCGCGCCTTCGCCGACCGTGCCCGCAGGACCGGCCGCCGCTGCTCCTCCATCGTCGGCCCCGTCGAACCCACCACCCAGCTCTGGCGACTCCTCGAACCCAGCTGGGGCCCCGCCCGCGACGTCCGCGCCCAGCAGCCGCTGATGGTCACCGAGGAGCCCTCCGCCACCGTCGAGCCCGACCCGCTCGTCCGCCGCATCCGCAAGGACGAGATGGAGGTGATCATGCCCGCGTGCGTGGCCATGTTCACCGAGGAGGTCGGCATCTCGCCGATGGCCGGCGACGGCGGACTGCTCTACCAGGCCCGCGTCGCCGAACTCGTCGGCGCCGGCCGCTCCTTCGCCCGCATCGAGGACGGCAAGGTCGTCTTCAAGGCCGAGATCGGCGCCGCCACCCGCCAGGCCTGCCAGATCCAGGGCGTCTGGGTCGCCCCGGAGTTCCGCGGCCGCGGCCTCTCCGAGACCGGCATGGCCGCCGTGCTGCGCTACGCCCTCGCCGACGTCGCTCCCGTCGTCAGCCTGTACGTCAACGACTACAACACCCCGGCCAGGGCCGCGTACCGGCGCGTCGGCTTCCGCGAGGTCGGCGCCTTCATGAGCGTGCTGTTCTGACGCACTTGTAGGGTGCCGACATGGATGACGCAGAGATCGCTGAGGTCACGATCGGACCGGTCAACCTCGCCGCGCGGGTGGACGACGCCCTCGCCGTCCAGGCGCTCGCCTTCGGACTGAGCGAGGACGAGATCGTCGTACGACGCCACATCGTGCTCCGCCATCTGCTCAACCCCGGTGCCTGCGCGTACGGCGCGACCACCGCCGCCGGCCGGCTGGTCGGCTTCGTGTACGGGATGCCCAACGACCGCACCCACTGGTGGTCCGGCGTCGTCGAGCCGTACCTCCGCGCCACCGGCACCGTGGACTGGCTCGACGACTCGTTCGTGATCACCGAGCTCCATGTCCACCCCTCGTACCAGGGCCGCGGTCTCGGCCGTGAGCTGATCACCACCATCACCGACCAGTCGGAGCTGCCCCGCTCGATCCTCTCCGCGATCGACACCGAGAGCCCGGCCCGCGGCCTGTACCGGGCACTGGGCTACGTCGACCTGGCCCGGCAGGTCCACTTCCCCAGCGCACCCCGCCCGTACGCCGTGATGGGCGCCCCGCTGCCGCTGCCGCGCCGGAACTGATTTCCGCCCGCGCGGGCCGCCCGGCTAACCTCCTAGGGGGTGTCCGGCGGACCATGGCCGGGGCCACGACGCCTGGCACGGCACCTCGCCGCGCTGCCGAAACGCCTGAATAGCTCCGCTATCGAGGCGCTCCGGCGCCTTGCGATCCACCGCACCAGACGCCGCGTCCTGTCCGGCCCTGGTCCGCCGGACACCCCCTAGCCACCACCCTTACCCGGCAGGAGTACGAGAACCATGGCCAACGCACCGGTCCAGCGCATGTCCCAGTTGATGGCGAAGACGCTGCGCGACGACCCGGCGGACGCCGAGGTCCTCAGCCACAAGCTCCTCGTCCGCGCCGGCTACGTCCGCCGTACCGCCGCCGGCATCTGGAGCTGGCTGCCGCTGGGCAAGAAGGTCCTCGCCAACGTCGAGCGCATCGTCCGCGAGGAGATGGACGCCATCGGCGCGCAGGAGGTCTCCCTCCCCGCCCTGCTGCCCCGTGAGCCCTACGAGGCGACCGGCCGCTGGGACGAGTACGGCGCCGAGCTCTTCCGCCTCCAGGACCGCAAGGGCGGCGACTACCTCCTCGGCCCGACCCACGAGGAGATCTTCACCCTCCTGGTGAAGGACCAGTGCTCGTCCTACAAGGACCTGCCGGTCATCCTGTACCAGATCCAGACGAAGTTCCGCGACGAGGCCCGTCCCCGGGCCGGCATCCTGCGCGGCCGCGAGTTCCTGATGAAGGACTCGTACTCCTTCGACACGGAGGACGAGGGCCTCGCCCAGTCCTACGCCCTGCACCGCGAGGCA
The DNA here is from genome assembly GCF_040645695.1 of Streptomyces sp. NPDC046712. Classification (NCBI taxonomy): domain Bacteria; kingdom Bacillati; phylum Actinomycetota; class Actinomycetes; order Kitasatosporales; family Streptomycetaceae; genus Streptomyces; species Streptomyces sp. NPDC046712. The sequence goes on from NZ_JBEYYW010000005.1 coordinate 209,841, forward strand.
TACCGTCGCGTCTTCGAGCGCCTCGGCCTCGACTACCGCATCGTCGCCGCCACCGCCGGCGCCATGGGCGGCTCGAAGTCCGAGGAGTTCCTCGCCCCGGCCGAGGCCGGCGAGGACACCTTCGCCGACTGCCCGAACTGCGACTTCGCCGCGAACACCGAGGCGATCTCCTACGAGCTCAAGCCGGTGGACGGCTCCGCCGTCGCGGCCGCCGAGGAGATCCCCACCCCGGACACCCCGACCATCGAGACCCTCGCGGCCTCCCTCGGCGTCCCGGCCTCCGCGACGCTGAAGAACCTCCTGGTGAAGGTCGACGGCGAGATCGTCGCCGTCGGCGTGCCCGGCGACCGCGAGGTCGACATGGGCAAGGTCGAGGAGCACTTCGCGCCGGCCACCGTCGAGATGGTCACCGAGAGCGACTTCGCCGAGCGCGCGGACCTCGTCCGCGGCTACGTCGGCCCGCAGGGCCTGGAGAAGGTGAAGTACATCGCCGACCCGCGCGTGGCGCCGGGCACGGCGTGGATCACGGGCGCCAACAAGGAGGGCATGCACACGAAGAACGTGGTCGCGGGCCGCGACTTCGAGGTCGACGAGTACGTCGACGTCGTGGTCGTCCAGGAGGGCGACCCGTGCCCCAAGTGCGGCACCGGCCTGACGCTGGACCGCGCCATCGAGATCGGCCACATCTTCCAGCTCGGCCGCAAGTACGCCGACGCCCTCAAGCTCGACGTCCTCGGCCAGAACGGCAAGCCGGTCCGCGTGACCATGGGCTCGTACGGCATCGGCGTCTCCCGCGCGGTCGCGGCCCTCGCCGAGCAGTCCGCCGACGACAAGGGTCTGTGCTGGCCCGCCGAGGTCGCCCCGGCCGACGTCCACGTCGTCGCGGCGGGCAAGGCCCTCCAGACCGAGCTGGCCCTCGAGGTCTCCGACAAGCTGGCCGCCGCGGGCCTCCGCGTCCTGGTCGACGACCGCGCGGGCGTCTCCCCGGGCGTGAAGTTCACCGACGCGGAGCTCATCGGCGTCCCGAAGATCCTGGTCGCGGGCCGCCGCTCGGCCGAGGGCGTCGTGGAACTGAAGGACCGCCGCACGGGTGAGCGCGAGGAACTCCCGGTCGCCGAGGCGATCGCCCGCCTGAGCGCCTGACGCGCGACAGGCGAGGAGCGGGCGGGACCCTTCGGGGCCCGCCCGCCCGTGGGTTGTGGGCACGAGGCCCGTCAGGCCGCCTCGTCCCGGGGGGTCGGGTCCGCCGGGGCGCCCAGCAGCGTGTCGGCCGGGAGGTCCGGGAGGTCGTCCAGGTCCGGGAGGTCGGTGGTCAGGGCGCGGTCGGGTACCGGGTCCTGGAAGGTCTCCGGCGGAGCCACCGGCACCGCCGGCGCCGTCCTGGCCTCGCCCCCCGGCTCGCCCTGAGTCTGCCCCGCCCGCTCCAGGAACCTCAGCAGCTCCACCGGAATCGGCAGCACCAGGGTGGAGTTCTTCTCCGCCGACACCGCCATCACCGTCTGCAGCAGCCTCAGCTGCAGCGCCGCCGGCTGGGTCGACATCACCCCCGCCGCCTCCGCCAGCTTCTTCGACGCCTGCAGCTCCGCGTCCGCGTTGATCACCCGGGCCCGCCGCTCCCGGTCCGCCTCCGCCTGGCGGGCCATCGACCGCTTCATCGTCTCCGGCAGCGAGACGTCCTTGATCTCGACCCGGTCGATCGCGACACCCCAGCCCATCGCCGGGCTGTCCAGCATCAGCTCGAGGCCCTGGTTGAGCTTCTCCCGGTTCGACAGCAGATCGTCCAGGTCGCTCTTGCCGATGATCGACCGCAGCGAGGTCTGCGCCATCTGCGAGACGGCGAACTTGTAGTCCTCCACCCGCACCAGCGCGTCCGCCGCGTCGACCACCTTGAAGTACACGACCGCGTCCACCCGCACCGTCACGTTGTCCCGGGTGATGCCCTCCTGCGCGGGCACCGGCAGCGTCACGATCTGGAGGTTCACTTTGTGCAGCCGGTCGATGACCGGGACGATCATCGTGAAACCGGGCTGCCGGACCTCGTTCAGCAGCCGACCGAAGCGGAAGACCACGCCCCGTTCGTACTGCTTCACCACGCGCGCGGCCGCCGCCGTGTACACCACGACCGCAGTTCCGGTCGCCGCCAGCGCTGTCAACAGCTCCTCGACCATCACGACCCCCTGAGGTCCGAGCCGAGCGTTACAGCCAGGTTATTCCCCTACAGCCAGCCCGCGAACTCCAGCAACAGCTCCGCGTCCTGCCGGCGCCCCGCCGCCAGCGCCCGCGTACCCGACTCGACGGCCCGGAAAAGGGTCCAGCCCCGCAGCCGCTCGCGGTCCACCTCCAGCGAATCCGCGAGCTTGTTGACCCGCCGGCGAGCCGCCGAGGCCCCCGCCGAAGTGGCCACCAGGTCCTCGACCCGGTCCCGTACCAGCCGCGCCAGATCGTAGGCGCGCTCGCCGACCAGCGGCTCGGGGCCCACGGCCAGCCAGGGCGCGCGGTCACCGGCCAGCACCTTGCCCTGGCGGAAGTTCCCGTGCAGCAGCAGTGTCTCGGGGGAGTCGGCGACCAGCTCCTCGCGCGCCTCCAGCGCGGCGGCGGTCAGCGCACCGGCCTCGTCGTCGGCGCGGTAGGACTCCATCGCCGCCGCCTGGCCGGCCGTCCGCTCGGCGACCGACTCGAAGCCGTGCTCCGCGGGCGGCTCGACCCACAGCTTCCGTACCGTGCCCGCCGCCTCCAGCAGCGCCTTCGCCTCCGGCAGGGACCGCAGCGACACCTCGGGGTGCAGCCGCTCCAGGAGCAGCGAACCGCCCTCGGGCGTCTCCAGCGGCCGCACCGCGCCCCAGCCGTTCCAGTGCGCCAGCGCGTCCCGCTCCAGGTCGGGCCGGGCGACCTCGGGGGCGATCTTCAGCGCCGCGGGGGAGCCGTCGGGCCGCCGTACGAGCACGACCAGGCTGCTGCGCCCGCCGGGCGCCATCACCCGTTCGCTCTCCAGGGAGGCGTGCTCCAGCGCGCTCTGCGCGAGCTCGGGCAGCTTCCCGAGCCACTCGGCCGCGACTGCGTCCCCGTACGTCTCGCCGAGCGCCCGCACCAGTCGCTGCGGCGGTTCGAAAGCCATGCGTGCGTTGTTCCTTCTGCAGTACCGGAGCCTGGTCAGGGCCGTCAGGGCCGGACTCACACCCGCTCGGCGAGCCCAGGAAAGGTTACGTCGGTGCCGCGCCAGCGAACGGCCCGTACCGCCGCCTCGCGCAACGCGGCGGCCGCGTCCCGCCGCAGCGGTCCCTCGGCGGCGCGTACGAGATCGGAGTACACCCCTGCGACCCGGTCCTCCAGGACCGCCGCGAGCCGTACGGCAGCGGCCGTGTCCGGTACCGCGAACGGCAGTTCGTAGCCGGCCGCCGCGGCGGCCGGCTCCCCGCCCAGGTCCCGTACGGTCCTGCGCAGCCCGTCCCGCCGTGCCCGGTGCGCCTCGTACGCCGCCGTGGCCTCGGCGCGTCGTTCGGCGCCGATCCGGCCGCCGACGACCCCGTACCCGTACACCGCCGCGTGCTCGGCGGCGAGCGCGGCCTGCGCCGCCTCGAGGGCGCTCATCCCCGGCCTCCTTCGGTCAGCAGATACGCGTGGGCCGCTCCGGCCGCCGCCACGGAGGCGAGCAGACGGGCGTACTCGGGCGGCGCTTCGAGGAGCGTGGCCGCGTGCGCGTCGGCGGTTCTGCGGGCGGCGGCGGCCAGCTCCTCGAGGGCGGCCGCCGGATCGGCCGGAACGGGGACCGGGGAAGTGGTGGCGTCCGCCGATCGGGTGCCCGCCGAAGGAGCGGCTTTCGCCGCCGCGGCGGGGGTCTCGGCAGGGCGGACGGAGGGGGAGGCGCTCGGCGCCCCGCTCCCGGCCAGGCCCTCGGCCAGGGCGGCGGCGTGCGCGGCGACCGCGCGCCGCAGCGGTGTCAGCCGGGCGGTCAGCGAGGGGTGCGCGGCGAGCACCGCGTCGTAACGTTCCAGCAGGGACCGGCTCTTCGCCGCCGATCCGCGGCGCAGCGCGGCCTCGGCGAGCGCCGCCCGTTCGGCCGCGGTCTGCTTCCTCGGCCGCTCGCCGCCGCCCCCGTCGGAGGTGCAGCCGGCCAGCGTCACCGCCCCCGCCGTCAGGAGCGCCCGCCTGCCCAGGGTCCCCGTGCGCCCCACATCCACTCCCTCGGCCTCGGTCGAAGATCACCGCAGGCGAGCGTACCTTCGGCCCCCGGCCCCATGGACGGCAACACCCCCCGGGACCGGATACCCTTTGGTCTGACACGCGACGAAACCCACAACAGCACACGCGGCCGAGGAGTCACCCGGATGAGCACCACCCAGAGCGACAGGCTGCGAGCACTCTTCGAGCCGCTCATCGCCTCGCAGGGACTCGAACTCGAAGAGCTCGAGGTGGCCTCCGTGGGACGCAAGCGGGTGCTGCGCGTCGTCGTCGACTCCGACGAAGGAGCCGACCTGGACCAGGTCGCCGATGTGAGCCGCGCGCTCTCGGCGACGCTGGACGAGACGGACGTGATGGGTGAGGGGGAGTACGACCTCGAGGTCGGCACCCCGGGCGCGGAGCGCCCGCTGAAGGAGCACCGCCACTACGTGCGCGCCACGGGCCGCCTGGTCAAGCTGCAGCTGAACGACGGTGGCGAGGTCGTCGCGCGGATCCTCGCCGTGGACGACGACGGCATCGACCTCGAAGTGCCGGGCGTGAAGGGGCGCAAGCCCACCGCCCGCCGGGCCGAGTTCGCCGACATCGCCAAGGCGCGTGTCCAGATCGAGTTCAACCGCAAGGACAAGAAGGAAGAGGAGGCGTAGCCGTGGACATCGACGTGAAGCTCCTGAAGGGCTTGGCACAAGAGAAGGAGATCTCGTTCGACCTGCTGGTCGAGGCGATCGAGTCGGCCCTCCTCATCGCGTACCACCGCACCCCCTCCGCCCGCCGCCACGCGCGCGTGGAGCTGAACCGGCAGACCGGTCATGTGACGGTGTGGGCGAAGGAAGACCCCTCCGAGCTGGAGGAGGGCCAGGAGCCCAAGGACTTCGACGACACCCCGTCGGACTTCGGCCGGATCGCGGCGAGCACCGCCCGCCAGGTCATCCAGCAGCGGCTGCGCGACGCCGAGAACGACGTCACCTTCGGCGAGTACGCCCGCCGCGAGGGCGACATCGTCGCCGGCCAGGTGCAGCAGGGCAAGGACCCGAAGAACGTCCTCGTCAAGCTGGACGACAAGCTGGAAGCCATCCTTCCGGTGCAGGAGCAGGTGCCGGGCGAGGAGTACACGCACGGTCTGCGGCTGCGCACGTACGTCGTCCGGGTCGCCAAGGGTGTCCGCGGTCCTTCCGTCACCCTGTCGCGCACCCACCCCAATCTGGTGAAGAAGCTGTTCGCGCTGGAGGTCCCCGAGATCGCCGACGGTTCCGTCGAGATCGCGGCGATCGCCCGCGAGGCGGGCCACCGCACCAAGATCGCCGTACGGTCCACCCGTTCGGGCCTGAACGCCAAGGGCGCCTGCATCGGCCCCATGGGCAGCCGGGTGCGCAACGTCATGGCGGAGCTGCTCGGCGAGAAGATCGACATCGTCGACTGGTCCGACGACCCGGCCGAGATGGTGGCCAGCGCGCTCTCCCCGGCCCGGGTCTCCAAGGTCGAGATCGTCGACCTGGCCGCCCGTTCCGCCCGGGTGACCGTGCCGGACTACCAGCTGTCGCTGGCGATCGGCAAGGAAGGGCAGAACGCCCGCCTCGCCGCGCGCCTCACCGGCTGGCGCATCGACATCCGCCCGGACACCGAGCAGTCCGACGAGCAGCGCGATCGGGACTGAGCGCGCCGCGAGGCGGATCGCAGGGAATAGCTCTCGCCCTCGTCACGTTGTGTGAGGGCGAGATCACGACAAACGACCGTTCGATTCTTGCCCCGAACGGGTGAGGTCGATACGGGGAGGTAGACTTAGCCGTGTCTGGCCGGACGCAAGCCCGCGCGTGCCCTGAGCGAACCTGTGTGGGATGCCGGGAGCGAGCGGCCAAGAGCGATCTGCTGCGCATCGTGGAGGTCGAGGGCGCGTGCGTCCCCGATCATCGCGGTACGCTGCCCGGCCGGGGTGCGTATCTGCACCCCGCCTCGGTCTGTCTCGACATGGCGGTCCGCCGCCGGGCGTTCCCGAGGGCCTTCAGGGTCCAGGGGCCGCTCGAAACGGCGGAAATCCGCTTTCACATCGAGCAGGCAGCACCGTAAGAAGAAGTACGGCACGGAACACCGTGCGGTCAGGTACCTCGCGAGTTGGAAGTAGGTCGAGATTGCGATGAGCACTCGATGAGTACGCGATGAGTACGCCCATGAAGTAGCGACGGTCCGGCGGTAACCGGACCTAAAAGGAGCGAAGTGGCTAAGGTCCGGGTATACGAACTCGCCAAGGAGTTCGGTGTGGAGAGCAAGGTCGTCATGGCCAAGCTCCAAGAACTCGGTGAATTCGTCCGTTCGGCGTCCTCGACAATCGAGGCGCCGGTCGTGCGCAAGTTGACTGATGCGTTGCAGGGTCCCGGCGGTGGCGCCGGCAAGACCGCTGCGAAGCCTGGCGCGCCTCGTAAGGCCGCCCCCTCGAAGCCCTCGGCGCCCTCCCCGGCCGCCGCGGCACGTCCCGCTGCCCCGAAGCCCGGCGCCCCGGCCCCCAAGCCGGCCCCCGCCGCGCCTGCGGCCCCGGTCACTCCGGCCGCCCCGGCGAGCAGCACCCCTTCTCCGGCTCCGGCCGCCTCGGGCCCGCGCCCGGGTCCGAAGCCCGCGCCCAAGCCGGTCACGCCGGCTCCGGCCGCCCCCGAGTTCACCGCGCCTCCGTCGGCCCCCGCCGCCGGTCAGCGTCCCGGTGGCGCGACCCCGGGACCCCGTCCCGCCGGCGAGCGTCCCGCCCGTCCGGGTCAGGGCGCGCCGCGTCCGCAGGGCCAGGGTGCCCCGCGTCCGCAGGGCCAGGGCGCTCCGCGTCCCGGCGGTGCCCGTCCGGCCGGTCCCCGTCCGGGCAACAACCCCTTCACCTCGGGTGGCTCCACCGGAATGGCGCGCCCGCAGGCGCCCCGTCCGGGTGGCGGTGCCCCCCGTCCCGGCGGCCCCGGTGCCGTTCCGGGTGCCCCGCGTCCGCAGGGCGGCCCCGGTGGCGCCCCGCGTCCCCAGGGCCAGGGCGGCGCGCGTCCCACCCCCGGTGGCATGCCGCGTCCGCAGGCTCCCCGTCCGGGCGGCGCGCCCGGCGGTAACCGTCCGAACCCCGGCATGATGCCGCAGCGTCCCGCTGCCGGCCCGCGTCCCGGTGGTGGCCCCGGCGGTCGTGGCCCCGGTGGCCCCGGCGGTCGTCCGGGTGGCGGCGGCGGTCGTCCCGGTGGCGGCGGCTTCGCCGGCCGTCCGGCCGGTCCCGGCGGTGGCGGCGGCGGCTTTGCCGGTCGTCCCGGTGGTCCCGGTGGCGGCGGCGGTCGTCCGGGTGGTCCCGGCGGCGGTGGCGGCGGCTTCGGCGGTCGTCCCGGCGGCTTCGGTGGCCGTCCCGGTGGCCCCGGTGGCCGTGGTGGCACGCAGGGCGCCTTCGGTCGCCCCGGCGGTCCCGCGCGTCGCGGTCGCAAGTCGAAGCGTCAGAGGCGCCAGGAGTACGAGGCCATGCAGGCCCCGTCGGTCGGCGGCGTGATGCTGCCTCGCGGCAACGGCGAGACCATTCGCCTGTCGCGCGGTGCGTCCCTCACCGACTTCGCCGAGAAGATCAACGCCAACCCGGCGTCGCTCGTCGCGGTGATGATGAACCTCGGCGAGATGGTCACGGCCACGCAGTCCGTCTCCGACGAGACGCTGCAGCTCCTCGGCGACGAGATGAACTACACCGTTCAGATCGTCTCGCCCGAGGAGGAGGACCGCGAGCTGCTCGAGTCCTTCGACATCGAGTTCGGCGAGGACGAGGGCGGCGAAGAGGCTCTGGTCTCCCGTCCGCCGGTCGTCACCGTCATGGGTCACGTCGACCACGGTAAGACCCGACTGCTCGACGCCATCCGCAAGACGAACGTCGTCGCGGGCGAGGCCGGTGGCATCACCCAGCACATCGGTGCCTACCAGGTGGGTACCGAGGTCAACGGTGAAGAGCGCCGCATCACCTTCATCGACACCCCGGGTCACGAGGCGTTCACCGCCATGCGTGCCCGTGGTGCCAAGTCGACCGACATCGCGATCCTCGTGGTCGCGGCCAACGACGGCGTCATGCCGCAGACGATCGAGGCGCTCAACCACGCCAAGGCCGCCGGCGTCCCGATCGTCGTCGCGGTCAACAAGATCGACGTCGAGGGCGCGGACCCGACCAAGGTCCGTGGTCAGCTGACCGAGTTCGGTCTGGTGGCCGAGGAGTACGGCGGCGACACCATGTTCGTCGACATCTCCGCCAAGCAGGGTCTGCACATCGACTCCCTGCTCGAGGCCGTCGTCCTCACCGCCGACGCCTCGCTCGACCTGCGGGCCAACCCGAACCAGGACGCGCAGGGTATTGCGATCGAGTCCCACCTCGACCGCGGTCGCGGTGCCGTCTCGACCGTCCTGGTCCAGCGCGGAACGCTGCGCATCGGCGACACGATGGTCGTCGGCGACGCGTACGGCCGTGTCCGGGCGATGCTCGACGACAAGGGCAACAACGTCGAGGAGGCGACCCCGTCGACTCCCGTCCTGGTCCTGGGTCTCACCAACGTCCCGGGTGCCGGCGACAACTTCCTGGTTGTCGACGAGGACCGTACGGCCCGTCAGATCGCCGAGAAGCGCGCTGCGCGTGAGCGCAACGCCGCCTTCGCCAAGCGCGTCCGCCGGGTGTCCCTCGAGGACCTCGACAAGGTGCTCAAGGCCGGTCTGGTCCAGGAACTCAACCTCATCATCAAGGGCGACGCGTCCGGTGCGGTCGAGGCTCTCGAGTCCTCGCTGCTCCAGCTCGACGTCGGCGAAGAGGTCGACATCCGTGTCCTGCACCGCGGTGTGGGTGCGGTCACCGAGTCCGACATCGACCTGGCCATGGGCTCCGACGCCATCGTCATCGGCTACAACGTCCGCGCTGCCGGCCGTGCCGCGCAGATGGCGGAGCGCGAGGGCGTCGACGTCCGGTACTACTCGGTGATCTACCAGGCCATCGAGGAGATCGAGGCGGCGCTCAAGGGCCTCCTCAAGCCGGAGTACGAAGAGGTCGAGCTCGGTACGGCGGAGATCCGCGAGGTCTTCCGCTCGTCCAAGCTGGGCAACATCGCCGGTGTCCTCATCCGCTCGGGCGAGGTCAAGCGCAACACCAAGGCGCGCCTCATCCGCGACGGCAAGGTCATCGCGGAGAACCTCAACATCGAGGGTCTGCGCCGCTTCAAGGACGACGTCACCGAGATCCGCGAGGGCTTCGAGGGTGGTATCAACCTCGGAAACTTCAACGACATCAAGATCGACGACGTCATCGCGACGTACGAGATGCGCGAGAAGCCTCGCGCCTGATCGCGTCCGATCGCAGCAGTGAGTCGGGGCCGGTCGGCGGAAGTTATTCCGTCGATCGGCCCCGGCCGTTGCGTGTACGGTTCTGGTGTCCCTGCCAAGCGACGGCATGGCAGGCCACCGAACCCGAACCGGCGGGACATCCGGCACTACATGTTTGTGGGGACTCTGTCCTTCGATCTGCTCCTCGGCGACGTTCATTCGTTGAAGGAGAAACGCTCCGTCGTCCGGCCCATCGTCGCCGAGCTCCAGCGCAAGTTCTCTGTGAGCGCGGCCGAGGTGGGCGACCAGGACCTCCATCGCAGGGCCCGGCTGGGCGTCGCGCTGGTGTCCGGGGACCAGGGGTTCGTATCGGACGTGCTCGACCGCTGTGAGCGGCTGGTCGCGGCGCGGCCCGAGGTGGAGCTGCTGTCGGTGCGACGCAGGCTCCACACTGATGAAGACTGAATGAGCAAGGCAAAGAAGGAGAAGGACCAGTGGCCGACAACGCGCGGGCGAAGAAGCTGGCGGACCTCATCCGGGAGGTGGTCGCCGAGAAGCTGCAGCGCGGCATCAAGGACCCGCGCCTGGGTACGCACGTGACCATCACGGACACCCGCGTCACCGGTGACCTGCGGGAGGCCACGGTCTTCTACACGGTCTACGGCGACGACGAGGAGCGGGCCAGCGCCGCCGCCGGACTGGAGAGCGCCAAGGGCATCCTGCGCTCCGCCGTCGGTGCCGCGGCCGGGACGAAGTTCACGCCGACGCTGACCTTCGTCGCGGACGCCCTCCCGGAGACCGCCAAGACGATCGAGGACCTCCTCGACAAGGCACGGGCCTCGGACGCGGCGGTGCGCGAGGCGTCGTCCGGAGCGAAGTACGCCGGCGAGGCCGACCCGTACCGCAAGCCCGACGAGGACGAAGAGGGCACCACCGCCTGATGAGCACCGCAAAGACGCCCGACGGCCTTGTCATCGTCGACAAGCCGTCGGGCTTCACTTCGCACGACGTCGTGGCCAAGATGCGCGGGATCGCCAGGACCCGGCGGGTCGGCCACGCGGGCACGCTCGACCCCATGGCGACGGGCGTCCTCGTCCTCGGCGTGGAGCGGGCGACCAAGCTGCTCGGTCACCTGGCGCTGACCGAGAAGGAGTACCTCGGCACCATCCGCCTCGGCCAGACGACGATCACCGACGACGCCGAGGGCGAGATCACGGCCTCCGTGGACGCGTCCAAGGTGACCCGTGAGGGGATCGACGCGGGCGTGGCGGAGCTGACCGGCGCCATCATGCAGGTGCCGTCGAAGGTCTCCGCCATCAAGATCGACGGCAAGCGGTCGTACGCGCGGGTGCGCGGCGGCGAGGAGTTCGATATCCCGGCCCGGCCGGTCACGGTCTCGTCCTTCCAGGTGTACGACGTCCGGGAGGCCACCGCCGAGGACGGCACGCCCGTCGTCGACCTCGTCGTCTCCGTGGTCTGCTCCTCCGGCACGTACATCCGGGCGCTCGCCCGCGACCTGGGCGCCGGGCTCGGCGTGGGCGGTCATCTGACCGCGCTGCGGCGGACCCGGGTCGGCCCGTACAAGCTGGACTCGGCCCGGACCCTCGACCAGCTCCAGGAGGAGCTGACGGTCATGCCGGTCGCCGACGCGGCCGCGGCGGCGTTCCCCCGCTGGGACGTCGACGAGAAGCGCGCCCGGCTGCTCCTGAACGGTGTCCGCCTGGAGATGCCGTCCTACCCCGCCGGTCCCGTGGCGGTGTTCGGCCCGGACGGCCGTCTGCTGGCGCTCGTGGAGGACCAGAAGGGCAAGGCCAAGAGCCTGGCCGTCTTCGGCTGAGCCGCCCTGTTCATGGTGGAGCGGGGGCGGGGGCGGGGCCCCGCCCCCCACCCCCCCCCGGGGCGGGGCCCGCGCCCGGGGCTGGGGCCGGGCCCGCGCCCCCGACCCATGTGTGCCCTTTGCCGGAAAAGCCGGGCCGGGGCAGGCTGAGAACGTGAGGAGAGTGGATCCATGACCGGACCGGCCAGGCCCGTCGGGCCGACCCGGACCGCCACGGACGGAAGCCCGAAGGAGACCGCGCCCGAGCCGCCGCCCGTCGGCGGAGTGCTGTGGAGCGTCGCGGGGGACGTCCGGGGCCTCCTGATGCTGCCCTCCGCGCTCGCCCTCCAGGTCGCCCACCCGGCCGTCGGCGCGGGCGTCGACCAGTACTCCGTCTTCCGCACCGACCCCTGGGGCCGCGGTGAGCGCTCGCTGCGCTCCGCGCTGCTCTGGGTGTACGGGGGCGAGGACGCGGCCGAGGAGGGGCGCCGGCTCCGGAAACTCCACCGGACCATCCAGGGCACCGACGCCCACGGCCGCCGCTACCACGCGCTCACCCCGTCGAACTACGCCTGGGTGCATGCCACGGGCTTCCCCGTCTACCACCACGGCCTGCGCCTCCTGCACCGCCCGCTCACCGAGGCCCAGGAACGGAGGCTCTACGCCGAGTGGCTCCAGGTCGGCCGCATCCTCGGCATCCACGACCGGGACATGCCGCAGACGATCGAGGAATTCTGGCCGTACTACCGCAAGATGCTCGGCGAGCTGGAGACCACCGTCGTCCTGCGCGAGCTCGTCGCCACCGACCAGCCGGTGCCCCCGCCCGACCGCGGCCCCCTGCCGCTGCGGCTGCTGCTCAGGGCGCTGTGGCCGGTGATCCTGCCCCACCTCGCCCGCTTCCGCTCCTTCGTCACCCTCGGCCTCATGCCGCCGGACGCCCGGGAGGCCCTCGGCCTGGAGTGGACCGACGCCCAGGAGCGCCGGCTGCGCCGGTTCGCCCGGGTCGTACGGGCCGTGGTGCCCGTACTCCCCGAGCGGCTGCGCTACCTGCCGCTCGCCCGCGAGGCGCGCCGCGAGGCGAGGCTCAGCGGGACAGCCCGCCGCGCCTGATCACCTCCGCGTACCAGCGCGCGCTGTCCTTCGGTGTACGGCGCTGGCTCGCGAAGTCCACGTGGACGATGCCGAACCGCTTGCCGTAGCCGTACGCCCACTCGAAGTTGTCCAGGAGCGACCACAGGAAGTACCCGCGCACATCGGCGCCGTCCGCGATCGCCCGGTGCACGGCCGAGAGGTGGGCGTCGACGTACGCCACCCGCTCCGGGTCGTGGACCTCGCCCTCCGGGTCGGCGTAGTCGTCGTACGCGGCGCCGTTCTCGGTGATCAGCAGCGGCACGCCCGGCAGCTCGTCGCGCAGCCGGACGAGCAGCTCGTACAGGCCGTCCGCGTCCACCGGCCAGTCCATCGCCGTGCGCGGCCCGGGCGCGGGCAGGAAACGCACCCGGTCCGGCGCGCCCGGCCATGGCGAGGGGGACTCCGAGGAGCCGGCGGCGACGACGGTGGGGGAGTAGTAGTTGATCCCGAGCGAGTCGATCGGCGTGGAGATCACGTCCAGGTCGCCGTCCCGTACGAAGGACCAGTCCGTGATCCGCTCCGTGTCCTCGACCAGATCGGCCGGCAGACGGCCGTGGAAGACCGGGTCGAGGAAGATCCGGTTGCCGACGGCGTCGATGCGACGGGCCGCGTCCGCGTCCTCGGCGGAGTCCGAAAGAGCCCTGATCGCATGGAGGTTGAGGGTCAGCGAGAGCTCCGCCGTGGCGGGCACGGCCGCGCGCAGGGCCCGGGCGGCCAGACCATGGGCCAGATTGAGATGGTGGGCGGCGCGCAACGCGGCCTCGTCGTCGGTGCGGCCCGGGGCGTGGACCCCGGAGCCGTAGCCCAGAAAGGCCGCGCACCAGGGCTCGTTGAGGGTCGTCCAGGTGCTGATCCGGTCGCCGAGGGCCTCGGCGGCGAGACCCGCGTACTCGGCGAACCGTTCGGCGGTCGCGCGCTCGGGCCAGCCACCCCCCGCGGCGGAGCCGCTCATGCCGGCAGTCTCGAGTTCCTGCGGGAGATCCCAGTGGTAGAGCGTGGCGACCGGCCGGATCCCGGCCTCCAGCAGCTCGTCGGAGAGCGCGCGGTAGAAATCCAACCCCTTCTGATTGGCCGCCCCTCGCCCGGTCGGCTGGATCCGGGACCAGGAGAGGGAGAAGCGGTAGTCCGTGAGGCCCAGCTCCTTCATCAGGGCCACGTCCTCGCGCATCCGGTGGTAGTGGTCGGCGGCGACGTCACCGGTGTCGCCGTTGCGCACCTTGCCCGGCGTACGGCTGAAGGTGTCCCAGATGGACGGGGTGCGGCCGTCCTCGGTGGCCGCGCCCTCGATCTGGTAGGCGGCGGTGGCCGCTCCCCAGCGGAAGCCGTCAGGGAAGAGAGCGTTCATGAACGGAGAACTCCTGTGAGAGTGAGGGGAGATACGGGTCGGTCCTGTACGGCTCCGGCGGACGACCGGCCGGCGTCGGCTCAGCCCTTGACGGCGCCCTGCATGATGCCGCCCACGATCTGCCGGCCGAGCAAGCCGAAGACGAGCAGCACCGGCAGGGTGCCGAGCAGCGTGCCCGCCATGATCACGGACTGGTCGTGGACATAGCCGCCACCGAGCTGGCGCAGCGCGACCTGGACGGTCGGCTCCTGCGAGGACAGGGCGACGATCGGCCAGAAGAAGTCGTTCCAGGCGGCCATGAAGGTGAGCAGCCCGAGCACCGCCATGCCGGGCCGAGCGACGGGCACCACGATCGACCAGAAGATCCGGGCGGAGGACGCCCCGTCGACCCGGGCCGCCTCGATCAGCTCGTCCGGCAGCGACTGCACCAGGTACTGCCGCATGAAGAAGACCCCGAAGGCGGAGACGAGACCGGGCAGGATCACCGACTGCAGCTGGTTCACCCAGCCCAGCTCGGCGATCAGCATGAAGAGCGGGATCACCCCGAGCTGCGGCGGGATCATCATCGTGCCGACCGTGATCGCGAGCAGTGCGCCCCGCCCGCGGAAGCGCAGCTTGGCGAAGGCGAACCCGGCCAGGGTGCAGCACAGCACGGTGCCGACCGTGATGGAGCCGGACACCACGAGGGAGTTGAGGAGCGCCGTGCCGATGTCGGCCTCCTCCATGACCGCCTCGAAGTTCCGGAAGAGGTTCGGCCCCGGCAGCAGGGTCGGCGGCACCTGCGCCAGATCGGCGTTGGAGCGGCTCGCGGCGACGATCGTCCAGTAGAAGGGGAAGGCGGAGACGAGAACGGCCAGGATCAGGATCGCGTACGTGATCCTGCCCCCGTGGCCCGTACGGCCGGCGACACGCATGCTCATGCCCGGCCCTCCTTCCGCGAACGGCGGTGCACGAGCAGGGCGTTGACTCCGACCAGGACGAGAATCAGCAGGAACATCAGCCAGGCGATGGCGGCGGCCCGGCCCAGGTGGAAGAAGCCCCAGCCCTGTTCGTACAGATAGAGCCCGAGGGTCTGGTACTGGTGCGAGATGCCGCCCGAGATCGAGCCCTCGAAGAGCAGCGGCTCACCGAACAGCTGGGTCGCGCCGATCGTGGAGACGACCGTGGTGAAGACGATCGTGGGACGCAGCCCGGGCAGGGTGACGTGGAAGAACTGCCGCCACCGTGAGGCGCCGTCCATCTCGGCGGCCTCGTACAGCTCGGAGGGGATGGTCTGCATCCCGGCGAGATAGATCAGGGCGTTGTAGCCGGTCCAGCGCCAGACGACGATCGAGGAGACGGCGATCTGCGAGGCGAACGTGTCGTTCTGCCAGTCGACGGGGTCGAACCCGACCAGGGAGAGGGCGTAGTTGACGAGCCCGAAGTCCCGGCCGAAGAGCTGGGCGAAGACGAGCGTGGCGGCGGCCACGGACGTCGCGTACGGCAGCAGCATCGCCGTGCGGAAGAACGTCCGGCCCCGCAGCTTGTAGTGGAGCAGATGCGCGAGGCCGAGAGCCATGGCGAGCTGCGGGACCGTGGACAGGACCCCGATGGTGAAGGTGTTGCGCAGCGCGGTCCAGAAGAACTCGTCGGTGAGCAGCGCTGCGTAGTTGCCGAGGCCGCGCCACTCCATGTCGCCCGGGGTCTGCAGTTCGACCCGGTAGAGCGAGACGAAGGCGGTGTAGAGCAGCGGGAAGAGACCGAACGCCGCGAACAGGGTGAAGAACGGGGCGAGATAGGCGTACGGGACGAGGGCGGCCCACCTGCGGCGGGGTGCCGGGCGGGAGGACCGGGCCGGCGGCGGCGGGACGGGTGCCGTCGCCGGCCCGGAGGCGGTCAGGGTCACGGTGCGGCCCTTCGGGTCGGGAGGGGGGGTGCGGGGCGGTGCGGGCGAGAGGCGGTCGGGACGGCTGAGGCACGGGACCGGGTGGACGCGGGGCGGTGCGGTGCGGGGCGGGCGGCTGAGCCGTGGCGCTGGGCGAAGCGGTGCGGTGCGGGGCGGGCGGCTGAGCCACGGGACCGGACGGGGCGGGCGGCGGGCGGGGGCCTGGGCACGGCCCCCGCGCGAGCTCAGCCGATGGCGTTCTCGACGCCCTTCCGCGCGTTCGACCACGCCTTGTCGGGGCTGGTGCCCTTGCGCTCCACCTCGCTCAGCGCGTTGGTGATCTGGTCGGCGACGTTCTTGTCGTGGACCCCGAGCACCTGCACCGGAGACGCCTTGGCCGCGTCGCCGAAGATCTGGCCGATCGGCGCGCCGCCGAAGTACGGGTCCGTCGCCGACGCGACCTGGGCGATGGCGTCGGTGGACGAGGGGAAGTTCCCCTGCTTCGTGAAGAGCGTGGCCTGCTGCTCGGGGGCGGTGAGCCACTTGATCAGCTCGTACGCCTCCTTCTTGTGCTTCGCCGCCCGCGGTACGGAGAGGTAGGAGCCGCCCCAGTTCCCGGCGCCGCCGGGAAGCTTGGCGATGTCCCACTTGCCCTTGCCCGCGTCGCCGGCCTGGCCCTTGATGTAGCCGAGCATCCACGCGGGGCAGGGGAGCGTCGCGAAGGAACCGGCGGAGAACGCCTGGTTCCACTGCGGCGACCACTGGTCGAGCTTGGCGCTCAGGCCCTCCTCGGCGGCCTTCGCCGAGGTCTCCCACGCCGTCTTCACGGCCGGGTTGTCGGCGTAGATCAGCGTGCCCGAGGCGTCGTAGTACCGCTCTTTCTCCTGGCCGATCATGACCGTGAACAGGCTGCCGACGCTGTCCAGCCAGGCGCTCTTGGCCGGGGCCTTGGCCTTGTACTGCCGGCCGAGCTCCAGATAGCCCTCCCAGGTCGACCACTTCTGCGCCAACTCGGCTCGGTCGGTGGGGAGTCCGGCCTGCTTGAAGAGGTCCGTGCGGTAGCACATGGCCTCGGGGCCGACGTCCGTGCCGAGAGCGAGGACCTTGCCGTCCGTGGTGGTCGCGGCGGACCACTTGGCGTCGGCGAACTCGCCCTTGAGGGCGTCCGCCCCGTACTTCGTCAGATCCTCGAACTTGTCCGCCTGCTGCTGGGTGACCGAGGCGATCCGGCCGACCTCGATGCCCTGGACGTCGGCGAGTCCGCCCCCGCCGGCCAGCCGCGTCTGCAGCGACTTCCAGTAGTCCTGCTCGTCCTCGGTGTCGGTCTGCTTGATGGTGACGTTCGGGTGGAGCTTCTCGTACGCGGCGTACAGCCCGGCCTCCTTGTAGCCGAAGGAGCCGTAGAGGTCGACGGTGATCGTGACCTTTCCGCCCGCGCTGTCGGAGGCGTCGTCGGATCCGCCGGATCCGCAGGCGGCGAGCAGGGCCCCGGTGAGGACGACGGCGCCGATTCGGGCGGCGGTCGATCTGGCGGCTCGGGCAGTGGGCATGGGAAGCCTCCGTTTTGAGAGCGCTCTCAGGAATGCGTCAGGAGCGTGCCTCCCCGGCCGGGTTCCCGTCAAGAGTCGAACGCGTAACAGCTCGGTGTACTCGGGTAGTTGGCTCCCGGATTCAGAACCCTTACGCGGAGGCGCGCCGAACCAGTTCGGTCGGTGTGATCACGGGCTCCGCGGCCTCTCCGTCCAGGGTGCGCATCAGGATCCGTACCATCAACCGGCCCATGCCCTCGATGTCCTGACGGACCGTCGTGAGGGGTGGATCGGTCGCCTCGGCCACCGGCAGCATGTCGTCGAAGCCGACGAGTGCCACGTCCTCGGGCACCCGCAGGCCCTGGGCGCGCAGGACGCGCAGCGCGCCGGAGGCCATGAGGTCGTTGGCCGCGAACACGGCGTCCAGGTCGGGATGGAGCCGGAGGAGGCCGGCCATCGCCAGCGCCCCGCTCTCCTCCGTGAACGCCCCCTCGGCGACCAGGTCGGGCGCGGCGTCGGGCAGTTCGTCCCGGTATCCGTCGAGGCGGTCGAGCGCGGAGGTCTGGTCGCGGGGGCCGGTGATGTGCGCGATCTTCCGGCGGCCGAGCGCGCGCAGGTGCCGCACGGCGGCGCGGGACCCGCCGCGGTTGTCGCAGTCGACGTAGGGGACCGGTGGCTCGTTCTCGGGTCCGGTCCAGCCCGGGCGGCCGCCGAAGACCGTCGGGACCTTGACGCGCCGGACGATCTCGGGGAGTTCGTCATCGTTGTGGAGCGAGAAGGCCAGCGCTCCGTCGACATGGCCGCCGCCGAGGTAGCGGGCGATCCGCTCGTGGTCGCCCGGCCCCTCCACCCAGAGCAGTACGAGCTGGGCGTCATGCGCGGTCAGCTCCCGGCTGATGCCGCGCACCTGCTGCTCGAAGAACGGGTCGGAGAAGATCCGGAACTCGGGCTCGGCGATGATCACGGCGACGGCGCCGTTGCGCCGGGTCACCAGCGTCCTGGCCGCGTGGTTGGGGATGTAGCCGAGCTCCTCGACCGCCTTGCGCACCTTCACGACCAGGGCCTCGCGCACACCGGCCCCGCCGTTGACGACACGGGACACCGTCGCCCGGGAGACCCCGGCGCGCTCGGCGACGGCTTCCAGGGTGGGGCGCGTCCCGGACGTCGACTCGCTCAAGGGTGGCTCCTCACGGGCACGGTGGGTGACGGTGCTGACAGCGTCGAGGGTAACCGGTGGCGGGGCCGGTGGGACCGTCCCGGGAAAGCGCTCTCCCGGCGGTCCCCGCCGCTCAGCGCGCCGGGCGCAGCACGTTCACGTTCGCGAGGGCGCGGTGGCGGTGGTGGGTCTCCGCGATCGCGGCCAGGGCCGGGCGGCCGAGGTCCCGGTAGGCCAGGGCCAGCAGCTCGCTCGCGTACTCCTCGCGCTCCGGTCTGCCGTACGAGGCCCAGTGCAGGTCCCGGCCGAGCGCCAGCGCCTCGGCCGGATCGCCGGCGGTGGCGCGTCGCAACGCCTCGGCGCGGGCGGACCGCAGCTGCTCCTCGTCGTCGAACAGCTCGTCCATGAAGGTGCCGAAGCGGTACTCGTCGGCGCCGTGGTGGGGCGGCCGGTTCAGGGCCGTCGTGCCGGACACCAGGGCGCCCGCCCCGTCCAGGGTCGTGGTCCGGTCGGTGTCGACGGCCGGCCGACGGTACTCGTACGCCTGGGAGTACGCGAGCCCCTTCTCCGTACGCTCCCCGGTCTCGAAGCCGGTCAGCGCCCCCCGCAGCAGCCCCAGGTCCGCGAGCCGTGCCAGCTCTTCCTCGTCCCCGTCCGACGCGTACTCCGCGAGGTCCCGCTGCGCAGCTTCGATCCGCGCCCGCACCGCCTCCAGCGGGGTGCGGTGGCGCCGTTCGATCCCACCGCCGTCGTTGGTCCAGTACGAGGCGACGCCCTCGCACGTACGCCCGTCGTCGGACCAGAGCCCGAAGTGGAGTCCGTCGGAGCCGCCGTGCAGGAAGGTCAGGAACTCCGGAGGATCGCGGTAGTAACGCCCGTGCACCCGGATGTCGAGCCCGTCGCCGGGGAGGGCGGCGGGGTCGGCGAACAGGTCCATCACCCCGAACGGCGTGATCTCCAGGTCCCGCAGAGCCCGCTGCTCGACCGGCCCGAGCGAGGCGAGGAAGTCCACGAAACGGAAGAAGGAGCCGGGCAGTTCGAGCCCCCACTCGCCGTGGACCCGCTCCGCCACGGCCTCCCGCACCGCCGGATCGCCGTACCGCTCCCCGCCCGTCACGACGGCCACCGGACGTCGCCGTACACCGGATTCGGCCGGTCGCCGCTGTCGGTCCCACCCAGCCGCTCGATCGCGTCGCTCATGATCGCGACCCTAGCGGGTGGGTCCGACAGCGGCCCCGGGGAGTCCCGAGGCCGCCGTCGGACGGGATCAGTGCGCGTCGTGCTCGTGGATCGTGTTCGTCTCCGCGATCTTCTTCCACGACTTCGGCTGCGCGGGCCGCTCCGGCCGCGCCGCCGGGGCGGCGGCCGCGGACCGCGCCGACACGCCCGCCTCCGCGGCGGCCGGAGCCGCCGGCTTCACCGGCTGGTACAGCCAGGTGTCGAAGAGCGCGGCCAGCGGCTTGCCCGAGACCCGCTCCGCGTACTTCACGAAGTCCCCGACCTTGGCGTTGCCGTAGGCGAACTCCGTCGGCCAGCCCTTCAGAATGGCGAAGAAGTCCTCGTCGCCGATCTCGTTGCGCAGCGCCTGGAGCGCAAGCGCGCCCCGGTCGTACACGGCGATGTGGAACTGGTTGTCGGGACCCGGGTCACCCGGCTTGACCGTCCAGAACGGGTCCTCGGCCGTGCGCGTCGCGTAGACGTAGTCCGCCAGCTCCTGCGCCGTGCCCTCGCCCTCCTTCTCCGACCACAGCCACTGGCTGTAGCGGGCGAAGCCTTCGTTGACCCAGATGTCCTTCCAGTTGTCGACCGAGACGCTGTCGCCGTACCACTGGTGCGCCAGCTCGTGCACGACCACCGACACGTTCGCCCCGTTGGAGAACTGCCGTGGGCTGTAGAACGGCCGGGTCTGCGTCTCCAGGGCGTAGCCGCTGGTCACGTTGGGCACGTAACCGCCAAGCGCGTTGAAGGGGTACGGCCCGAAGACCTCCTCCAGCCACTCCGCGACCTCGGTCGTCCGCTCGATCGAGGCCCGCGCCGCACCCGCGTTGTCGCCGAGGTCCTTGCTGTACGCGTTGAGGACCGGGAGGCCGTTCGCCGTCTTGTCCGTGGTGATGTCGAACTTCCCGACGGCGAGCGTGGCCAGATACGTCGCCTGCGGCTTGTTGGAGCGCCAGTTGTAGCGGGTCCAGCCGAGCCGCGAGGACTGCGACTGCAGCACGCCGTTGCTGATCGCCTGCGTGCCGTCCGGTACGGAGACGGAGACGTCGAAGGTCGCCTTGTCCAGGGGATGGTCGTTGGACGGGAACCACCAAGCGGCCGAGTCCGGCTCCTGGGCGGCGACACCGCCGTCGGGCGTGCGGTGCCAGGCGGTCCAGCCGCCGATCTTCACCTCGGAGGGCTTGCCCGCGTACCGCACGACGACCGAGATCGTACGGTTCTTCTCCAGCGGGCTCGCCGGCGTGATCTCCAGCTCCTGCTCGCCTCTGGTGGTGAACGCCGCCTTCTTGCCGTTGACCCGCACCTCGCTGACCTTCAGTCCGAGGTCCAGGTTGAAGCGGGAGAGGTTCTGGGTGGTCGTGGCGAGGATGGTCGCCGTGCCCTCCAGGAGGTCGGTGGCGGGCTGGTACTTCAGCCGCAGGTCGTAGTGGGAGACGTTGTAACCGCCGTTGCCACTGGCCGGGTAGTAGGGGTCGCCGATGCCCGATGCGCCCGGAACGTAGTCGGCGGCCGATGCCGGGATCGCCAGCAGGAGAGAGGCCGCGAGCGCGCTCGGAACGACAAGTCTGCGGTGCACGAGAGCTCCAAGTCAGTAAGAAGCGTGAGTGGTGTTCGGTCCTTAACGACGCTATTCAGCACCCGACGCCCCGTCACGTCCAGAGGACCACCTGTCACACGATCGCCATTCGGCCGAAATGAACCATCCGTCTCTCGACGGCACTCTTTTGTACGGGAGTTGACCGGGGTACGTTCCGCCCCATGCCGATACCTGTGCGGAGAACCCGCAGAGCCCGTCTGTCGTGCAGAATCCTGGTGGCGGCCGCCGCGGCCGCCCTGATGACCGCGCTGGTGCCCCCGACCGGGGCTCAGGCGAAGGCCCCCGTACGGGAGTCGCAGCCCGTCCACTCCTACGCCGACGCGATCCGCGAGTCCGTCTGGGTGGACACCGGACTCGACGGCGACGGCGACGGCCGCACCGACCGGGTCGCCGCCGACATCGTCCGGCCCCGCGAGCCCGCCGCGGCGGGGCGGAAGATCCCCGTCATCATGGACGCCAGCCCGTACTACGCCTGCTGCGGACGCGGCAACGAAGGCCAGAAGAAGACCTATGACGCGGCCGGGAACCCCGTCCAGTTCCCGCTCTTCTACGACAACTACTTCGTTCCCCGCGGGTACGCCTTCGTCGCCGTCGATCTCGCCGGCACCAACCGCTCCGACGGCTGCGACGACGTCGGCGGGCGCTCCGACGTCCAGTCCGCCAAGGCCGTCGTCGACTGGCTGAACGGCCGGGCCCGCGGATACACCACCCGTACCGGCTCCGACCGCGCCCGGGCCACCACCTGGTCCACCGGCAAGGTCGGCATGATCGGCAAGAGCTGGGACGGGACCATCGCCAACGGCGTCGCCGCGACCGGCGTCGAGGGCCTGGAGACCATCGTGCCGATCGGCGCGATCTCCTCCTGGTACGACTACTTCCACTCCCAGGGCGCGCCGCTCTACAACGCCAACCCCAGCTGGCTCTCCGACTACGTCGACAGCCCCGAGGCGAAGGCCCGTTGCGGCGCCGTCCAGGACCGCATCACGGCCGCCACCCCGTACAGCGGCGACTGGACCCGCGCCTGGAGCGAGCGCAACCACGTCCCGGACGCCGGCAAGGTGAGGGCCAGCGTCTTCGTCGTGCACGGTCAGCAGGACCTCAACGTCCGCGCCAACCACTTCGGCCAGTGGTGGGACGCCCTCGCCGCCCACGGCGTCGAGCGCAAGATCTGGCTCTCGCAGACCGGCCACGTCGACCCGTTCGACTTCCGGCGCGCCGACTGGGTCCACACCCTGCACCGCTGGTTCGACCACTACCTCCTCGGCTACGAGAACGGCATCGACCGCGAGCCGATGGCCGACATCGAGCGAGCCCCGGACCGCTGGACCACCGACCGGGTGTGGCCGCCGCGCGCCACCGAGCCCACCACCCTGCGTCCCGGCACGGGCACCGCGCCCGGCGTCGGCACCCTCGGTCGTACCCCCGCCGCCCCCGGCGCCACGGAGACCTTCACCGACGACCCGGGCCTCGGCGAGACCGACTGGGCCGCGCGGATCGACGAGTCGACGCCCGCCAAGGCCGGGTTCGTCACTCGGCCGCTCGCGCGCGATCTGCGGCTCTCCGGCTCCTCCACGGTGACCGTCACCGCCACGCCCACGACCGCGACCGCACATCTGACGGCCGTTCTCGTCGACCTCGGCCCGGACACGATCCGGGACTACGCGGCGGCCGGCGAGGGCATCACCACGCTCACCGAACGGTCCTGCTGGGGCGCGAGCACGAGCGGCGACAGCGCCTGCTTCAAGGAGACGAAGGCCCGTACGGCGGATGTGGACTTCACCGTCGTCAGCCGTGGCTGGGCGGACCTGGGCACCTGGGCGAACCCCGCGAAGGGCCGGCCGCTGACCCCCGGCAAGGCGTACACGATGACGCTGAAGCTGGCGGCCACCGACCACGTGGTCCCGGCCGGACACCGGCTCGCCCTGATCGTCGGCGGCACGGACAAGGACCTCCTCGACCCTCCGTCCACCACACCGACGATCACACTCGATCTCGCCCGAACGTCGGCGAAGCTGCCGCTCGTCGGCGGCGCCGAAGCCTTCGCCCGGGCGACGGCCGGTACGGTCGACGCACGCCTGGCCCGGACCGGGCAACCGCTCACGGGTGTCGGGCCCTCGCGCTCGGACATCCCTGTCCCGGGTGAGGCCCGATGACCCGCGCACCGCACCGCCGTTCCCGGCGCACGCTCACCCTCGTGGCGGGCCTCGCCGCCCTCGGCCTCCCGCTCGTCGCCGTCCCCGCGGAGGCCGCGGACACCGCGGCCCCCGCGCCGCTCCCGAGGACGGGCTTCGAGCGGAGCGCCGGTGCCCGGTGGACCACTGAGCCGGAGGAGACGGAGTTCCTCGCCGCCGTCGACAGGGGCAGCGACCGTGTCTCGGTGCGAACCATCGGCACGACGAAGCAGGGTCGCCCGCTCCGGCTCGCCACGGTGGGCGCGGGCAGCGCCGGTACCACCGTGCTGCTGGTCTGCAGCCAGCACGGTGACGAGCCGTCGGGCCGGGAGGCCTGTCTCACCACCGTGCGCGATCTGGCGTACGCCCGGGACCCGGAGACACGCCGATTCCTCTCCCGCACCACCGTCCTCGTCGTTCCCTCCGCCAATCCGGACGGGCGCGAGGCCGACACCCGGGGCAACGCCGACGGGGTCGACGTCAACCGCGACCACATCGCGCTGCAGACGGCCGAGGGCCGGTCCCTGGCCGCCCTCATCCGCGACCGGCGCCCGGAGGTGATCTACGACCTGCACGAGTACGGCGGGACCTCGCCCCACTACGACAAGGACCTGCTCGCGCTCTGGCCCCGCAACCTCAACACCGACGCGCGCGTGCACGACGAGGCCCACAGCCTGTCGGAGTCCTACGTCCGGCCGTCGGCTGGGGCCGCCGGATTCAGCAGCGGCATCTACGGAATCTGGACCGACCCCCTCACCGGGAAGCCGATCAAGCAGGTCGCGGGCGACGGCCAGGAGCGGATCCTGCGCAACACGGCCGGCGTCAAGCACTCCGTCGGCCTGCTCGTCGAGACCCGCGTCGAAGCCTTGACCCAGGCCGAGGAGGACGACACCGCCCGCAACCAGCGGCGCCGCGTGACCACCCAACTCGTCGCCCTGAAGGGTGCCTTCGCCTACGTCGACGAGCGGCGCGGGCAGCTCGCCGCAGCCACGGCGGCGGCCCGGCACACCGGGTTCGCCGACCGCGGTCCGGTGTTGCTCGGAGGCGCCGACAACGACCCGGCCGAGCCCGCCGAGACGATCCAGGACCCGCCCTGCGGCTACCGCCTGGACCGTGCGCAGTACGCCGAGTTCGGCGACGAACTCGCCCTGCACGGGATCACGGTGCGACGGGACGGCGACGGGGTCTTCGTGCCCCTGCGGCAGTCCCAGCGCGCGCTCGTCCCGCTGCTGCTCGACGGCCGGGCGACCTACCGCCTCACCACCGGTCGGCCCGTGGAGGTCTGCTGATGGGCTGAGTTGGTCCGCGGAACTCCGCGTCGCGTGTGGTACTGCCTTACGGGAGTGAGTTCAGTTCGCCCCGTAATGCCGTGAAAGGTGCCACCTGTGTCGCAGGAAGATCAGAGAACGGGCGGCCGTGGAGGCGGCGGCGATCGGGGAGGCCGGGAGGGGCTGCCGGTGACGGCGGACCTCCCCGGCCGGCCCGGCCACCACCAACGCGCCCGCACCGACCGGATCGTGTTCGGTGTCACCGCCGTCCTCACCGTGGCCTTCGTCGTCTGGGGTGCCACGGCCACGGACAGCCTGGAGAGCGCCTCCAGCGAACTCCTCGACGGTCTGATCCGCAACGGCGGCTGGGCGTTCATGCTCGCCGCCTCCGGCTTCGTCGTCTTCGCGCTGTGGCTGGCGATCAGCCG
Source organism: Streptomyces sp. NPDC046712 (assembly GCF_040645695.1). Taxonomy (NCBI): domain Bacteria; kingdom Bacillati; phylum Actinomycetota; class Actinomycetes; order Kitasatosporales; family Streptomycetaceae; genus Streptomyces; species Streptomyces sp. NPDC046712. The sequence continues at coordinate 234,823 of NZ_JBEYYW010000005.1, forward strand.
CTACGGCCGGATCACCCTGGGGCAGGAGAGCGAGGGGCCGGAGTTCCGGACGGTCTCGTGGATCGCGATGATGTTCAGCGCGGGCATGGGCATCGGCCTGATGTTCTACGGCGTGAGCGAGCCGCTGGCCCACTACGGCACCCCGCCGCCGGGCACCCACCCCGTGGATTCGGCCGAGCGGATGCAGACCGCGATGGCCACCACGCTCTTCCACTGGACGCTCCACCCCTGGGCGATCTACGCCGTCGTCGGCCTCGCCATCGCGTACTCCACCTTCCGGCGGCGCAGGCGGCAGACCATCAGCGCCGTCTTCGTCCCGCTGATGGGCGAGCGACGGGCGTACGGAGGCCCGGGCCGGGTCATCGACATCCTGGCCATCTTCGCCACCCTCTTCGGCTCGGCCGCCTCCCTGGGCCTCGGCGCGCTCCAGATCGGCAGCGGTGTCGAGGAGTTGGGATGGATGGAGCACACCGGCACCGGGCTGCTCGTCGGCATCATCGCCGTCCTGACCGTGGCCTTCGTGCTGTCCGCCGTCTCCGGTGTCGAGAAGGGCATCCAGTGGCTCTCCAACACCAACATGGTGCTCGCCCTGGTGCTCGCCGTCTTCGTCTTCGTGGCGGGCCCGACCATCGTCGTGCTCGATCTGCTGCCCACCTCGATCGCCGCCTACATCGGGGACCTGCCGCAGCTGGCCGGCCGCACCGAGGCGACCAGCGGCGACAACATCCATGAATGGCTCGGGAGTTGGACGGTCTTCTACTGGGCGTGGTGGATCTCCTGGACACCCTTCGTCGGCATGTTCATCGCCCGGATCAGCCGGGGCCGGACGATCCGTCAGTTCGTCGGCGGTGTCATTCTCGTGCCGAGCGTGGTGAGTCTGGTCTGGTTCGCCGTCTTCGGAGGCTCGGCGATGAAGCTGAGCGAGGAGGGCCGACTGGCCGGGGAGGAGACGCCCGAGGGGCAACTCTTCGGCCTGCTCCAGGAGTTCCCCCTCACCGGAACCATGAGTCTGATCGTGATGATCCTCGTCGGCATCTTCTTCGTCTCGGGTGCGGACGCCGCCTCGATCGTCATGGGCACCCTGTCGCAGCGCGGCTCCTTCGAACCGACCCGGCCCGTGGTCGTGTTCTGGGGCGTGGTCACCGGGGCGGTCGCCGCCATCATGCTCCTCATCGGCGACGGCCAGGGCGACGCGCTCGCCGGCCTGCAGAACCTCACGATCCTCGTGGCGGCGCCGTTCGTGCTCGTGATGATCGGCATGTGCGTCGCGCTGATGCGGGACCTGCGCAAGGACCCGCTGATCGTCCGTGGCGAAGTGGGGGTGGAGGTCGTCGAGTTGGCCGTGATCGCGGGCCACGAGAAGTACGACGGCGACTTCGAGCTGCGGATCGGACCGGGAACGGGAACGCCGGGTCAGGGCTCTTGATCCATGTGGGTTAGGGTTACCGACCGGTATTGACCGTACCTGAACGGGTCCCCACGGCCCGGAAGTTGGAGAACCACATGAAGTACGCGACGCCGCTGCGCCGCACCCTGACCGCCCTCACCACGACGACGCTGCTGGCCGGGGGCCTGCTGCTCGGCCAGACGGTGACCGCCGAGCCCGCGCACGCGGCCGGCAAGAAGATCGTCTGCAACGTGAGCAAGATGCGTCAGCAGTCGGCCGACCTCCGCACCAAGGCGGCCCAGCTCCAGCGCCTCGGCGCCACGGCGGAGGCCCGCAAGGCCCGCGCCCAGGCCGACGCGATCGACCGGCAGGTCCGCAACTGCATCGACGCGGACAACAACGCCCCCAAGCCCTGGAAGTAACCCCCCACAGGCCCGGCTCCGGCTCGATCTCCCGATCGGGCCGGAGCCTCGGCTCACCGACCGACCATGCACGGATCACCCGGCGCCGGGGAATACTCCTCACATGCCTGCCGAGTACGCGACTTTCGCCCTCGCCCCCGCGATACGCACGGGATCCGTCTCCCCGGGCGGCAGCCACCGCGCGCACCGGGACTTCCTGGACTTCGTCGTCGACGGGCGGCCGCTGCTCTTCCGCCTCGCCGACCTCGACGCCGTCTCACCCCTCGCCTCCGACATCCCGCCCGCGATCCTGACCGAGAGCGTCCGCGGCCTCCTCCTCGACGCCGAGGCCCCGCTGGCCGGCGGCCGTCATGTGATCTACGGCTGCCCCGAGTGCGACGGACTCGGATGCGGGGCGGTCACCGCCGTCATCGAGCGCGACGGCGAGGACATCGTGTGGCGCGACTTCGCCTGGCAGACCGACGACACCGCCGACCTCGACTTCAACGGCTACCGGGGCATCGGCCCGTACCGCTTCCGCGGCGACCGGTACCGCGCCGAGCTGGAGCGGCTGCTGCGGGAGGAACCGGACGAGGCGGCACCCGCCGCCCGCCGCGTCCTGCTCATCGGCGCCCGGGCGGCCGTCCTCGGCAGACTCGCCGCCGCCCTGCGCACCATCGGCATCGGCGCCGACATCGTCCACGACACGGAAGGGGTCACCGACGACGAGCTGCGCGGCTACGGCGCCGTCGCCTTCGGCCGGGCCGTCACCGAAGAGGCACGGGCCCAGGTGCGCGGCTCCTTCGAGCGGGCCGGAGTCGACGTCGCGTACGTCGAGGGCCTGGCCCCGGTCGTCCCCGTCCTCGTCGCCCAGATCGTCGCCGCCCTCGACCCGACCCCGCCGGAGCGGCGCCGCGTCACGGCGCTGGCCGCCACGGGAGCCGAGGCCGTGGTGGAGGTCACCTCCGCGGTCGGCGTCCAGCTCGTCGCGTACCGCCTCGACCGTCTCTACCGCACCCACGAGAAGCTGCTCCTCGACGACGTGCTGGAGCCGGGCACCCACCGCATCGCGCTGGACGCCAAGGCGGTCAAGGGGCAGTCCTTCCTGGTGGCGCGCACCACCGGCAGCGAGCTGGTGGTCCCGGTCGAGCGCTGACGCGGTGGCATACGATTCATCTCCTGATGACTGCAACCCTCGTCGCCAAGGACCTCGCCGCCGGCCACGGCGAACGCTCCCTCTTCGCCGGCCTCGACCTCGTCGTCGCCCCCGGCGACGTCATCGGCCTCGTCGGTGTCAACGGCGCCGGCAAGTCGACGCTGCTGCGCCTGCTCGCCGGGCTCGACACCCCGGAGGACGGAGAGCTGAGGCTCTCCCCGCCCACCGCCACCGTCGGCCACCTCCCGCAGGAGCCGGAGCGACGCGAGGGCGAGACGGTACGGGAGTTCCTGGCCCGCCGCACCGGCGTGGCCGCGGCGCAGACGGCCATGGACGAGGCCACCCAGGGCCTGGTCGACGGGGCGCCGGGCGCCGACGACGCGTACGCCGTCAGCCTGGAGCGCTGGCTCGGCCTCGGCGGAGCCGACCTGGACGAGCGCGCCGAGGAGGTCGCCGACTCGCTCGGCCTCACCGTCGGCCTCGACCAGCCGATGACCTCGCTCTCCGGCGGCCAGGCCGCCCGCGCCGGACTCGCCTCCCTCCTCCTCTCCCGCTACGACGTCTTCCTGCTCGACGAGCCCACCAACGACCTCGACCTCGACGGTCTGGAGCGGCTCGAAGGCTTCGTGCAGGGCCTGCGCGCGGGGACGGTCGTCATCAGCCACGACCGCGAGTTCCTCACCCGCACGGTGACCAAGGTCCTCGAACTCGACCTCGCCCAGCAGCAGATCACGCTCTACGGCGGCGGTTACGAGGCGTACCTGGAGGAGCGCGACACCGCCCGGCGGCACGCCCGCGAGGACTTCGAGGAGTACGCGGGCCGGAAGGCCGCCCTCGAAGCACGCGGCCACATGCAGCGGTCGTGGATGGACAAGGGCGTCAAGAACGCCCGCCGCAAGGCCACCGACAGCGACAAGCTCGGCCGCAACGCCCGCAGCGAGGCCAGCGAGAAGCAGGCCGCCAAGGCCCGCCAGACGCAGCGGATGATCGAACGGCTCGACGTCGTCGACGAGCCCCGCAAGGAGTGGGAGCTGCGGATGGAGATCGCCGCCGCCCCGCGCTCCGGCTCGGTCGTGGCGACCCTGCGCGAGGCCGAGGTCCGGCGCGGCGACTTCCGCTTCGGGCCCGCCACCCTCCAGATCGACTGGGCCGACCGCGTCGCCATCACCGGCGCGAACGGGGCAGGCAAGTCGACGCTGCTCGCCGCGCTCCTCGGCCGGCTCCCGCTCGACGCGGGGGACGCGATCCTCGGCTCGGGCGTCGTGGTCGGCGAGGTCGACCAGGCGCGGAAGCTCTTCCACGGCTCCGAGTCGCTGCTCGACGCCTTCTGCGCGGCGGTGCCCGAGACCGAGCCCGCCGAGGTCCGGACACTCCTGGCGAAGTTCGGCCTCAAGGCCGACCACGTCCTGCGCCCCGCCACCACGCTCTCGCCCGGCGAGCGCACCCGCGCCGCGCTGGCCCTGCTCCAGGGCCGTGGGGTGAACCTGCTGGTGCTCGACGAGCCGACCAACCACCTGGACCTGCCGGCCATCGAGCAGCTGGAGTCCGCCCTCGACTCGTACACCGGCACGCTGCTCCTGGTCACCCACGACCGGCGGATGCTCGACGCGGTGCACACGACCCGCCGCATCGAGGTCGCGGACGGCAAGGTGACCGAGCTCTGATGCGAGTCACCTTCGGCTGGGGCCCGACAGAGGCGGCCGTCCTCGCCCGGGACGCCGCGTGCCTGGTCGTCGTCGACGTCCTCTCCTTCACGACCGCGGTCGGCGTCGCCGTGGAGTCCGGCACCGCCGTCCACCCGTACCGCTGGCGGGACGCGACGGCCGTGGAGTACGCGGCGAAGCTGGACGCGGCGCTCGCGGTCGGCCGCAGCGAGGCGTCGCCCGCGTCGCCGTGGTCGCTCTCCCCGGCGGCCCTGCGAGCCGCCCCGCACACCCCGCGGCTCGTCCTGCCCTCCCCGAACGGATCCACGATCGCGGCGCAGGCTGGACAGGCGCCGGTCGTCGCCGCCTCGCTGCGCAACCCCACGGCCGTCGCCCGCTGGCTCTCGCGGCAGGGGTACGGCTCCGGGGCCCTCCCCCAGAGCTCCGCCTCGGGGGACCCCCGTTCGCTTCGCTCCCTCGCCGTCATCGCCTCGGGCGAACGGTGGCCGGACGGCTCGCTGCGCCCGGCCCTGGAGGACCTGCTCGGCGCCGGAGCCGTGCTGTCGGCGCTGCGCGCCCTGGGCCCGTACGAGCTGACACCCGAGGCGCGGGCTGCGGCCACGCTCTGGGAGGCGACGGAGGACCCCGTGGCGGTGCTGCACGACTGCGATTCAGGGCGTGAACTGTACGAGTACGGCTATCCGCAGGATGTGGCGGTGGCCGCCGAGGTCGACACCTCGGAGACCGTCCCCGTCCTGACGGACGGCGCATTCCTGGAGGCACCATGACCGACCTGCTGACCCGGCTCACCGAGATGCTGGACGACCTCGACGCCGACGTCGACGAGACGATCGACCTGGCGGACGAGATCGCCGCCTCGGGCGACGCCGCGCTGCTCCCACGGCTCCAGGCCGAACTGGACCGCGCCCTCGTCGAGCGGAACGCCTACGCCCGCGAGCTGCTCGGCGGCGTCCTCGCCGCGATCGGCGGCCCGGACGCACTGCCGGCCCTGCTGCGGGCCTCGTCCGTCGACCTCGGCGACGACCAGGACTCCCTGGCGACCGAGATCGTCGACCTGGTCCAGGCCGACCCGAAGGCTGCCCGCACCGTGCTCGAGCCCCTGACGGAGGACGACGACCTGACGGTGGCCAACCGCGCGGAATGGGCCCTGCGCTTCCTCCCGAACGCGTAGGAACGCCCCGAACCGATGGGGAACATCGGGCCCGGCCGTCAGGCCGGGCCCGCACCACGTCAGCGGCCGCGCCGCTTGCCGCCGCCGCCCTCGTTCAGCAGGCCCGCCTTGCGCAGGGCGTCCGCCATCGCGCTGTTCGCCGGGGCCGGGGCCGAGGCCTGGGAGCGACCCCGGTCGCCACCGCCACCGCCACCGCCGCCGGCCCCGCGGCGCTGCTGGGGCGGGCGTCCGCCCCGCTCACCCCGCTCCCGCTTCGGCGCGCCCCCGCCGCCCGCCTCGGTCTTCGCCTCGTCCTCGAGCCGCAGCGTCAGCGAGATCCGCTTCCGCGGGATGTCGACGTCCAGGACCTTCACCCGGACCACGTCACCCGGCTTCACCACGTCCCGCGGGTCCTTGACGAACGTCTTCGACATCGCCGACACGTGCACGAGACCGTCCTGGTGCACACCGATGTCCACGAAGGCACCGAAGGCCGCCACGTTCGTGACGACACCCTCCAGAATCATCCCCGACGCCAGGTCGCCGATCTTCTCGACGCCTTCCTTGAACGTCGCCGTCCGGAAGGCCGGACGCGGGTCCCGTCCCGGCTTCTCCAGCTCGCGCAGGATGTCGGTGACCGTCGGCAGACCGAAGGTCTCGTCGACGAAGTCGTCCGCCCGCAGCGACCGCAGCACACCCGTGTTGCCGATCAGCGACGCGACCTCGCCGCCCGTCGTCTTCACCATCCGCCGCACCACCGGGTACGCCTCCGGGTGCACCGACGACGCGTCCAACGGGTCGTCGCCGCCCCGGATCCGAAGGAAGCCCGCGCACTGCTCGTACGCCTTCGGTCCGAGCCGCGCCACGTCCTTCAGCGCCTTCCGCGAGCGGAACGGCCCATTGGCGTCGCGGTGCGCCACGATGTTCTCGGCCAGCCCGGCACCGATCCCGGACACCCGCGAAAGCAGGGGCGCGGAGGCGGTGTTGACGTCGACGCCGACGCCGTTCACACAGTCCTCGACCACCGCGTCCAGCGAACGCGAGAGCTTCACCTCGGACAGGTCGTGCTGGTACTGCCCCACACCGATCGACTTCGGGTCGATCTTCACCAGCTCGGCCAGCGGGTCCTGCAGCCGACGCGCGATCGAGACGGCGCCGCGCAACGACACGTCCAGGCCCGGCAGTTCCTGCGAGGCGAACGCGGAGGCGGAGTACACCGAGGCGCCGGCCTCGGACACCATGACCTTGGTGAGCGTCAACTCCGGGTGCTTGGCGATGAGTTCGGCAGCGAGTTTGTCGGTCTCGCGGGACGCGGTGCCGTTGCCGATGGCGACCAGCTCGACCGCGTGCTCCTTCGCGAGCCGCGCCAGCTTCCCCAGCGACTCGTCCCACTTGTTCGCCGGGACGTGCGGATAGATCGTGTCGGTGGCCACGACCTTGCCCGTCGCGTCGACCACGGCGACCTTCACACCCGTACGGAAACCGGGGTCGAGGCCCAGCGTCGCCCGCGTCCCGGCCGGGGCGGCGAGCAGCAGGTCGCGCAGGTTCGCCGCGAAGACCCGTACCGCCTCGTCCTCCGCCGCCGTCCGCAGCCGCAGCCGCAGGTCGATCCCGAGGTGGACCAGGATCCGGGTCCGCCAGGCCCAACGGACCGTGTCCAGCAGCCACTTGTCGCCCGGACGCCCACGGTCGGCGACCCCGAAGCGGTGCGCGACCATCCCCTCGTACGAGGACGGTCCGGCCGTCTGGGAAGGCTCCTCCGGCTCCAGCTCCAGCGTGAGGACGTCCTCCTTCTCGCCGCGCAGCATGGCGAGGATCCGGTGCGAGGGCAGCGCGGTGAACGGCTCGGCGAAGTCGAAGTAGTCGGCGAACTTCGCGCCCGCCTCCTCCTTGCCGTCCCGGACCTTCGCGGCCAGCCGGCCCCGGCCCCACATCCGCTCGCGCAGCTCGCCGATGAGGTCGGCGTCCTCGGAGAACTTCTCGGTCAGGATCGCGCGGGCGCCCTCCAGCGCGGCGGCCGGGTCGGCGACGCCCTTGTCGGCGTCGACGAAGGCCGCGGCGGCGGCCGCCGGCTCCACCGACGGGTCGGCGAGGAGCCCCTCGGCCAGCGGCTCGAGACCGGCCTCGCGGGCGATCTGCGCCTTGGTGCGGCGCTTGGGCTTGAAGGGCAGGTAGATGTCCTCCAGGCGGGCCTTGGTGTCGGCGGCCCGGATCTGGGCCTCCACCTCGGCCGTCAGCTTGCCCTGCTCCCGAACGGAATCGAGGATGGCGGTCCGCCGGTCCTCCAGCTCCCGCAGATAACGCAGCCGCTCCTCGAGCGTGCGCAGCTGCGCGTCGTCGAGCATCTCGGTCGCTTCCTTGCGGTAGCGCGCGATGAACGGCACGGTCGACCCGCCGTCGAGCAGCTCGACGGCCGCCCTCACCTGTCGCTCGCGTACGCCGAGTTCCTCGGCGATCCTGCCTTCGATGGACGTCGTCACGGTGTCCGACTCGCCTTCTCGCGCCTCAAGCTTGCGACTGCATTCTGCCGGGTCGCTCACCGGAATGCCGCACCCGCCCCGCCGCGGAACGCGGCCGGCGCGCCCCGTCAGCCCTTGTCGCTGAGGTCCGCGGGGAAGGCCCCCGCGAGGAACGCCGCGTTGCGGAAGCCCTTGCCCAGCTCCGTCAGCCGCTCGACGCCCGCCGCGCCCAGGTGCTCGTACGGGGCGGAGTCCAGGCGGTCCGTGTGCTCCTCCACCGCGTCGCGCAGGCCCATGCCCTCGGGGGTGAGCTCGCCGTCCGCGTTCAGCAGCCCGCGCTCCAGCAGCCGCGCGGCCGCGGCGTCCCAGTCGGCGCGCCGCCAGCCCCGGCTGCCCAGGGCCCAGCGCGGGTTCATGCCCATGCCCGTGGCGGTGTGGCTGACCATCGCCTCCAGCGGGTCGAGGCCCGCGCCGAGGAGGGCCGCCAGGTGGCCGTCGCCCCGGTGCTCGCGCAGGAGCGTCGCGGCGTGCCAGTACCGCAGATGCGGCTGCTCCGGGACCGGCAGGTCGGCGTGGGCCGAGTAGAGCGGCCGGGCGTGCCGGGTGCAGGCCTCGGTGGCGCGCAGGCCGAGCTCGGCGGCCTCCGCCATCTCGGCCGAGGCGACCGCCTCCTCGCCGAGGAGGCGGCGCATCGTGGTGTCCACGGCCCGCAGCCGCGCGGCGCCCACCTCCGCCGGCGAGGCGATGTCCCAGACGGCGGGCAGATGCCGGGCCAGCAGCTCGACGTTGTAGTTGTAGAAGGCCGCGGCGACGGTTCCGGCGCCCACGGCTCCCATGGCGGCGCTGCGCGAGGCGAGCCGCATGGCCGACGGGTCCTCGAATCCGAGGGCCCGGAACTCGGTGTCCAGGTCCGGCGAGAAGTACACCGTGGAGTGCATCGGGTTGAGCATGTGATGGCAGCGGCGGCCCGCACGGGGCGGCAGAGAGGTCATGGACGGCACGTTACCGACTGGTCGGTACGACGGGAAGGCCAGGGCTGTCGCGAGTGGTCGATGGCAGGAAAGGTGGGGTCTTCGTCATTGCGGCCATCAGCCGCCCCCGCCAAGGATGGAGGCATGACGAAGCGACCCGTGCTCGTCGTCCTCTTCGACGGCGTGCAGAGCCTGGATGTCACCGGACCGGTGGAGGTGTTCGCCGGCGCCGGCCGAGCATCCGGCGGTGACGCCGCCTACCCGATCCTGACCGCCTCGCTCGACGGCGGTCCGGTCCGTACCCACAGCGGCCTGCGGATGCTCCCGGACACGACGCTCGCCGACGCCGACCGCCCGCACACCCTGCTGGTCCCCGGGGGCGAGGGCACCCGGCGTCCCGACCCCCGGCTGATCGACTGGCTGCGGGAGAACGCCCCGCACGCCGAGCGCCTGGTCTCCGTCTGTACCGGAGCCCTGCTGCTCGCCGAGGCCGGACTGCTCGACGGCCACCGGGCCACCACGCACTGGATCGCCTGCGACCATCTCGCCCGCTGCTACCCGGGGGTCGAGGTGGAGGCGGAACCCATCTTCGTCCGCGACGGAAGGGTCTCCACCTCCGCCGGCGTGACCGCGGGCATCGATCTCGCCCTCGCGCTGGTGGAGGAGGACCTGGGCCGCGACGCCGCGCTGACCGTCGCCCGCCACCTGGTCGTCTTTCTGCGCCGCCCCGGCAACCAGGCGCAGTTCAGCGCCCAGCTCGCCGCCCAGACCGCCCGCCGGGAACCTCTGCGCGACCTCCAGCAGTGGATCACCGAGCATCCCGACGGGGACCTCTCCGTCGAGGCGCTGGCCGCCCGCGCCCGGCTGTCGCCGCGCCACTTCGCCCGCGCGTTCCAGGCGGAGACCGGTACGACCCCGGGCAGATACGTCGACCGGGTCCGGCTCGAACACGCGCGCAGGCTCCTGGAGGAGACGGCCGACGGCGTCCAGGAGGTCGCCCGGGCGGCCGGTTACGGCACGCCCGAGGCCATGCGGCGGGCCTTCGTCAAGGCGCTCGACACGGCCCCGGCCGAGTACCGGCGCCGCTTCCACGCACCCGTATCAGCCGCGCACTGAACCGACGCACTGAACCGACGTACTGAACCGTCGTGCCGAAACCACGCACCGACCGACGTACTGAACCGTCATGCCCAACTCACGCACCGTCCGACGCACTGCACCGACCACCGAGGGGAACACCATGCAGATCGCCGTCCTGCTCTACGACCGCTTCACCACGCTCGACGCCGTCGGCCCCTACGAGCTGCTCGCCCGGCTTCCTGGAGCCGAGACCGTCTTCGTCGCCAAGGAGGCCGGACCGGTCCGGAACGATCAGGGGAGCCTCGCCCTCGTCGCCGACAAGGCCCTGGCCGACGTCCCGAACCCGGACATCGTCCTGGTCCCCGGTGGGCCGGGGTCGCGCGAGGCGATGCACGACCCCGAGATCCTCGCCTGGGTCCGTACGGCCGACGCCACCAGCACCTGGACCACCTCGGTGTGCACCGGCTCACTGATCCTCGCCGGCGCGGGCCTGCTCGCCGGCCGCCGGGCCACCGCCCACTGGCTCGCGCTCGACGAGCTGAAGCCGCTCGGCGTGGAACCCACCGGCGAGCGGGTCGTCTTCGACGGCAAGTACGTCACCGCCGCGGGGGTGTCCTCGGGCATCGACATGGCGCTGCACCTGGTCGGCCGGATCGCCGGTGACGAGGTGGCGCAGACGATCCAGCTCCTGACGGAGTACGACCCGCAGCCGCCCTACGACGCGGGCTCCCCGGAGAAGGCGCCGGCCGGGATCGTCGCGCACTGGCGCGGGCAGGGCGAGAAGGTTCTCGCCCAGGAGGGCTGACCCGGCTCAGATCCCGTACGTGAAGCGGGGCGCGCGGCGCTCCAGGAAGGCGGCGACCCCCTCCGCGGTGTCGCCGCTTCCGCGCGCCTGCTCCGCCCAGTACGCGTCCCGGTCGGTGCGTCCGTCGGCGAACTCCTTCGCCGCCGCCTGCGTCAGCAGGGAGCGTGAGGCCAGGACCCGGGTGAACTCGCCCACCCGCTTGTCCAGTTCGCCGACCGGGAGCACCTCGTCCACCAGGCCGGTGCGCAGGGCCCGCTCCGCGTCGATCAACTCGCCCGAGAAGAGCAGGTACTTGGCGGCCGAGGGCCCCACCAGCGAGGCCAGCCGACGCGTCGAGGAGGAGGGATAGACGATGCCGAGCTTCGACGGGGTGACCCCGAATCGCGCCCCCTCCTCGGCGAACCGCAGGTCACATGCCGCGGCGAGCTGGCTGCCGCCGCCCACGCAGTAGCCGCGGACGGCGGCGAGCGTCGGCTTCGGGAAGGCGGCGAGCGCCTCCTCTGCCCGTACCGCGAGCGACTGCTGTTCGTCGCCCGGCTCGCGCAGCGTCGAGATGTCGGCGCCTGCGCAGAAGGTCCCGCCGTCACCGGTGAGGACCAGGACGCGGACCCCGGGGTCGGTCGCCAGCGGGCCGAGCAGCCCCGGCAGGGACCGCCACATCGTGGCCGTCATCGCATTGCGCTTGGCGGGGTTCGAGATGACGACGGTGGCGACCCCGTCGACGACGCTGACACTCAGCTGCGGCTCCATGCGCCGGATGCTATCCGGGCACCCCGACCGTACGATCAAGAAGGGGGTCGAGGAGGAGGCGCGCCCATGGCCCAGGATTCCCACGACGCCGTACGCGAGGGCAAGAAGCTGCGCCGCAGTTTCGGCTGGCTCGCCTTCCTCGGCGCCCTGCTCGTCGTCGCCGGAATCGTCGGTCTGATCTACACCGGCCTCGCCACCCTCACCTCGATGCTCCTCTTCGGCTGGCTCCTGCTCATCGGCGGTGTCGTGGGTCTGCTGCACGCCATCGAGTCCCGCGGCACCAGCTACTTCTGGCTCGCCGTGGTGGTCGCCGCCCTGAACATCGCGGCCGGGCTCGTCGTCATCCGCCATCCGGAGGGCACGGCCGAGGCGCTGACCATGTTCGCGGCACTGCTCTTCCTGACCGGAGGGGTGTTCCGGCTGGTGGGCAGTGTGGTGGTGCGCGGACCGCAGTTCGGCTGGACGCTCGTCCAGGGAGCCTTCGGGATCCTGCTCGGGCTGTTCGTGCTCTTCGACTGGCCCGACAGCAGCCGGTACGTCCTCGGGGTCTTCTTCTCGCTGGCCCTGCTCTTCGACGGTCTCGGCCTGATCGCCATCGGTGTCGGTGGCCGGCGGATCGTCAGCATGGTCACGCCGCCCGCCCCGCCCACCCCTCCGAAGCCGTCAGAAGAAGATCAGGAGCAGTCGAACAACTGACGTTGGCATACTCACCCGATCAGAATCTGGTCGATACGCGTCGACTTCTGGTCAGTAGCCCGGTCCGGACCTATGGATTACCAACACTCGATTCCGTGGCGACAATCGAGCACGAGGGTGGGAGCCGGACTATGGAGAGCCGGGGGAGCGTCCCCGCACGGCCACCGTCCTACGAAGGGGTCTGGCGCTTCACCGCTCCCGCGGTCGACGTCTCCGTTCCGCAGGCCCGGCACGCTGTACGGGACCTGCTGATCCGTCAAGGGGTGCCGGCCCACGAGGACACGGTCCAGGGCCTGCTCCTGATCGTCTCGGAGCTGGTCACCAACGCCGTCAAGCACGCGGCGCTGCTCTCCCCGGAAGTGGCGGTGGAGGTGGCGATCGGAGCGGAGTGGATCCGGGTGTCCGTCGAGGACAACCATCCGTACCGCCCCAAGGCGCTGGAGGCGGACTACGGCCAGACGGGCGGCCGCGGGCTGCTCCTGGTGCGGGAGATCGCGCTGGAGGCCGGCGGGGCGTGCGACGTCGAGCACACCGCGAGCGGTGGCAAGATCATCTGGGCCGCACTGCCCCTCGCGCCCCGGGTGGCGGGGCAGGCGCCGGCGCCGGGAATCGCCGCCCAGGCGCCCGCGACGGCGACCGGAACCCCGATCGGGCCCGGCACCCCGATCGGGCCCGGCACCTCGATCCTGCCCGGCACCCCGACCGCGCCTGGGTTCACCAGCCCCCGGACGGACCCGTCAGCTCCTTGACGGCCGGACGCGCCGCGTCCAGGACCGTCATGAACCAGGCGGAGAACGGCGCGGCCGCGTGCCGCTCCGCCAGCTCCTCCGCCGTCACGAAGGCCGTCTCCTCGACCTCCTCCGGGTCCGGCCGCAGGTCGGCCTGCACCATCCCGACGAAGAGGTGGTTGTACTCCTGCTCCACCAGGCCCGACGCGGGGTCCGGGTGGTTGTAGCGGACGGTGCCCGCCTCGGCGAGCAGCGAGGGCGAGATGCCCAGCTCCTCGTACGTACGCCGGGCGGCGGCCGCGAAGGGCGCCTCGCCCGGGTACGGGTGGCCGCAGCAGGTGTTCGACCAGACACCGGGGGAGTGGTACTTGCCCAGCGCGCGGCGCTGCAGCAGCAGCCGGCCCGACTCGTCGAAGAGGAAGACGGAGAACGCGCGGTGCAGCTGCCCGGGAGCCTGGTGGGCGGCGAGCTTCTCGGCCGTACCGATGGTGTTGCCGTCCTCGTCGACCAGCTCGAGCATGATCGACTCCGGGACGCCGCCCGAAGAGACTCCGTTCGGCGAGCTGTGTGCCGCGGTGGCTGATGTGGTCGGCATACCCATCCTTCGCTTCGGTCCTCGGCCCGGTGGGGCACCCTCAGTCTGCCGCACAAAAGCGGCTTGTCCGTACTTCGCAGGCCGGACATGGCCCGCTCCCACCGCACCGGAGTACACCCGGTGCGGCGGGAGCGGGCGACACGTCAGACCCCGAAGGCCGCCGGATAGTGGATCATGCCCCGGGGTGCCGGGCCGGAACCGTCCAGGACCAGCGCCATCATGGCCTCGTCCGGAACCTCGAAACCTGGCTTGATCCCATATTCCGACGCACGTGCGAAGCCGAAGCGCGGGTAGTACTCCGGGTGACCGAGCACCAGGACGAGCCGCTCCCGGCGCAGCCGCGCCGCGTCGAGCACGGCCCGGACGACGGCCTCTCCGGCACCCTGCCGCTGGTACGCCGGATCGACGGCGACCGGGGCAAGCGCCGCCACCGGGACGCCGCCGACATGGCAGCGGGTGATCAGCGCGTACGCCGCCACCGTGCCGTCGGCCGCCTCGGCCACGTACGAGAGACCGGGCAGCCAGGCGTCGTCGTCCTCCCGGAGGGCGTCGACCAGTGCGGCCTCCTCCTTCGTGGCGAAGGCGGCCGCGTTGATCTCCCGTACGCGCGGAATGTCGGCGGCCGTCTCCTCCCGCGTGTGCCACCGGGCGTCGGCGGGCCGCAGGGCATAGCCGGTGTAGCCGTACTCGCCGCCGTGGTCACGGCGCATGGCGATCTCCTCACGGGTCGAGGCGAGCGCCTCTGCCATGCCGGGGGCCGCCGGGTCCGCGGCGTCGGCCCGCTCGGCGAGCGGGCCGTAGTACTCGTCCCAGTCGCTCTCGGGCTGGGGGACGACCCCGAGGACGCGATAGCCGCCCTCGACCGCCGCCGCGGTGTTCCCGGCGGTGGTGCGCAGCGTGTAGTGCCGATTCCAGAAGGCGCGGGCCTCCTGGCTCGGTGCGTCCACCGTCCACTCGCACTCGGTGAGCGCGAGGGTCCCGCCGGGAGCCAGCAGCCGGCGCCACTCGCGCAGCGCGGTGTCGAAGCCGAGGGTGTAGGCCGAGCTCTCGGCCCAGACCAGATCGAAGGATCCGTCGGGGAACGGGAGTGCGCCCATGTCGGCGTTGAGCGTACGGACGGAGGCGCCGAGCCCGCGGGCGTCGGCGGTCTGCCGCAGCTCTTCCAGGAACGGCTCGTGCAGGTCCACGGCTGTCACCTCGGCTCCGGCCTCGGCGGCAAGGAGCAGCGCGGAGCGGCCGGGGCCGCAGCCGAGATCGAGCACGCGCGGCCGCTCGGGGAGCGGTCCGCAGAGCGCGAGCAGTCGGCGGGTCGTGGAG
Organism: Streptomyces sp. NPDC046712; assembly: GCF_040645695.1. Lineage (NCBI taxonomy): Bacteria > Bacillati > Actinomycetota > Actinomycetes > Kitasatosporales > Streptomycetaceae > Streptomyces > Streptomyces sp. NPDC046712. Next base: position 249,982 of record NZ_JBEYYW010000005.1, read on the forward strand.
TCGGAGCCGGGACCCTGTCGCGGAAGCCCGTGGTGCAGGGTGAAGAAAGCGGTGTACAGAGCGTTGTCGGACAACGTGGGAAACCCTTGTGTGAGAGGGCCCCGGCCGACGCGGAACGTCAGGTCAGCCGGAAACCCGGAAGCTGAGGGAGGACCGGGCGCTGCCGCTGTGGGCAGCCTCCATCGCGACGGTCATCAACCTCAGCTCCTCTCCACCTCACGTCTGTGCGAGAAGGCTAACAGTCACAGACAGAGCTTCGCCTCGTGTTCCGCGTGACCGACCGGCTCCAGCTGGAAGGTGCAGTGCTCCACGTCGAAGTGGGAGCCCAGGCATCCCTGGAGGTCGTGCAGCATCTTCTCGTGGCCCACCGAGTCCAGCGCCGCCTGGTCCACCACCACGTGGGCGGAGAGCACCGGCATCCCGGAGGTGATCGTCCAGGCGTGCAGATCGTGGACGTCCTCGACGCCCGGCAGCGCCAGGATGTGCGCGCGGACCTCCGCCATGTCGACCCCCTTGGGGGCGGACTCCAGGAGCACGTCGAGGGTCTCGCGCAGCAGCTTCACCGTGCGCGGCACGATCATCAGGCCGATCACGATCGAGGCGATCGGGTCGGCGTACTGCCAGTCGGTGGCCAGGATGATGCCCGCCGAGATCAGGACCGTCACCGAGCCGAGCGCGTCGGCGAGCACCTCCAGATAGGCGCCGCGCACATTGAGGCTCTCCTTCTGGCCGCGGACGAGCAGCGAGAGCGAGATCATGTTCGCGACGAGACCGATCAGCGCGAACGCGATGGTCAGACCGCCCTTGGTCTCGGCCGGCTCGATGAACCGCTGGATCGCCTCGTACAGCACATAGCCGCCGACGACGAGCAGCAGCAGACAGTTGGCCAGCGCGGCCAGGATCTCGGCCCGGGCGAACCCGAAGGTGCGCTTCTCCGTGGGCGGGCGGTTGGCGAAGTGGATCGCGAGCAGTGCCATCGCCAGCCCGACCGCGTCGGTGGCCATGTGGGCCGCGTCGGCGATCAGCGCGAGCGAGTCCGCCACGATGCCGCCGACGATCTCGACCACCATCACGGACAGTGTGATCGCGAGCGCGATCCGCAGCCGGCCCTTGTAGGCCGCCGCCGCGGTCCCCGTGCGCGGCGGTCCGCCGTGACTGTGTCCGTGGTCGTGTCCAGCCCCCATGACAAGGCCTCCCGGTCGTGTCGTCAGTGATCCCGATGGTCCCCGATTCGCCAGTGAACTACGGGTGGGGGGTATACGCAACACGGCACTGAACACCGTTGTCGTATCGTCTGACCTGCGGTTATACGGACCGGTCGGGCAACGGTGCGACGGTCGGGCGAAGGGGCCACCCGAGCGCGGTTTGTGGGGTGGGACGTCGATCGCCCATGATGATCTCCGCAGGACGGGGCGCGCTCGCACGGATTTCGAGTGGGCCCGGGGGAGTCCGCACCGCAAAGCCTCGGTGAACTCCCGCTTTCGTTCATCCGATAGCCTCAGCCGACGTGCTGCCGCCCGATGCCGGGCCGTACCGCCGTGCCCGGGGCCGTGTCATGGGCCCCGCCGGCCCGCCCGTCAGCTCCAAGGAGTGAGTTCGTCTGTCGACCGCCATCCTCACCGGTCCGCCGGTACCCGGATCGTCGCTCGACGGCGATCTGCGGTCGCTCGGTTTCGACGTCAGGGTCGCCTCCGATCCGCGTGACGCCGGCGCACTGCTCGCCGCCGTACCGGCCGGCGAGCGGGTCGCCGTGGTCGACCCCCGCTTCGTCGGACACCTTCACGCGCTGCGGCTGGCCCTCACGGACCCCCGCTTCCCCGCCTCCGCCGTACCCGGCGCGCTCACCGCGCAGAGCGAGGCCCGCCCGGCGCTCGCCCGCGCGCTGACGGACGTGTCCGCGCCGGTGCCGGGCTTGGCCCCCGGGCCCGTACCCGTCGCCGCGGGCGAGGGTCTGCCCGACACGCTCGCCGCCGCGCTCGCCGACGACGGCGTCGCCGTGCACCGTCCCGAGCTCGGCTCCCTCGTCGCCGCCGTACCGAGCGACGCGGAGGGCCGGCACGCGGCCCGCGACGCCGTCGCGGCCGTCGACGACGAGGCCGTACGGCTGCGCTCGGCCGTGAAGGCCCACGACGGCTTCTTCACCACCTTCTTCATCAGCCCGTACTCGCGCTACATCGCCCGCTGGTGCGCGCGGCGCGGACTGACCCCGAACCAGGTCACCACCGCCTCGCTGCTCACCGCCCTGATCGCGGCCGGCTGCGCCGCGACCGGCGAGCGCGGCGGGTACATCGCGGCCGGCGTCCTGCTCCTGGTCTCCTTCGTCCTGGACTGCACCGACGGGCAGCTCGCCCGCTACTCCCTGCAGTACTCGACGATGGGCGCCTGGCTCGACGCCACCTTCGACCGCGCCAAGGAATACGCCTTCTACGCGGGCCTCGCCCTCGGGGCGGCGCGGAACGGCGACGACGTGTGGGCGCTCGCGCTCGGCGCGATGGTCCTGATGACCTGCCGCCACGTCGTGGACTTCTCGTTCAACGAGGCCAACCACGACGCCACGGCCAACACGAGCCCCACCGCGGCCCTCTCGAACCGCCTCGACAGCGTGGGCTGGACCGTCTGGGTCCGCCGGATGATCATCCTGCCGATCGGCGAGCGCTGGGCCATGATCGCAGTCCTGACCGCCGTCACCACCCCGCGGATCGTCTTCTGGGCCCTGATCATCGGCTGCGCCTTCGGCGCCTGCTACACCACCGCGGGGCGCGTGCTGCGCTCGCTGACGCGAAAGGCGAAGCGCACGGACCGGGCCGCGCAGGCCCTCGCCGACCTGGCGGACTCGGGGCCGCTCGCCCAGCTCCTGGCGGCCACCCGCCCGAACATCAAGGGCGCCTGGGTCCCGCCCGTGGTCGCCACGATCGGCGCGGTCTCCCTGCTGACCGCCGCCGGCGCCCGGGACTTCGGCAGCGCCCAGGTCGTGGTCGCGGCCGTGTTCTATGTCATCTGTTCCGCCGTCGCGGTCGCCCACCCCCTCAAGGGCGCCCTCGACTGGCTCGTGCCGCCCGTCTTCCGGGCCGCCGAGTACGGCACGATCCTGATCCTCGCGGCCCGCTCCGAGGTGAACGGGGCCTTGCCCGCGGCCTACGGACTGGTGGCCGCCGTCGCCTACCATCACTACGACACGGTGTACCGCATCCGCGGCGGCACCGGCGCGCCGCCCACCTGGCTGGTGCGCACCATCGGCGGTCACGAGGGCCGCACGTTGCTGGTGACGGTCCTCGCCGCCCTGCTGGCGAGCCGTGGCAACGACTTCACCCTGGCGCTCACCGCCCTGGCGGTCACCGTCGCGCTCGTGGTGCTCGTGGAGTCCATCCGCTTCTGGGTGTCCTCCGGAGCACCCGCCGTACACGACGAAGGAGAAACAGCATGATTGGCCTCGTACTGGCAGCCGGTGCCGGACGGCGTCTGCGCCCCTACACCGACACGCTTCCGAAGGCCCTCGTGCCTGTCGACGGTGAGACGACCGTCCTCGACCTGACGCTGAAGAACTTCGCGGAGGTCGGCCTCACCGAGGTCGCCATCGTCGTCGGCTACCGCAAGGAGGCCGTGTACGCCCGCAAGGAGGCCCTGGAGGCCACCTACGGCGTCTCGATCACCCTGATCGACAACGACAAGGCCGAGGAGTGGAACAACGCCTACTCCCTGTGGTGCGCCCGTGACGTCCTCAAGCGCGGTGTGATCCTCGCCAACGGCGACACCGTCCACCCCGTCTCCGTCGAGAAGACGCTGCTCGCCGCGCGCGGCGACGGCCAGAAGATCATCCTCGCCCTCGACACGGTGAAGAACCTCGCCGACGAGGAGATGAAGGTCATCACCGCCGACGGCAAGGGCGTCCGGAAGATCACCAAGCTGATGGACCCGGCCACCGCCACCGGCGAGTACATCGGCGTCACCCTCATCGAGCCCGAGGCCGCCGAGGCGCTCGCCGACGCCCTGAAGGCCACCTTCGAGCGCGACCCCGACCTGTACTACGAGGACGGCTACCAGAAGCTCGTCGACGACGGTTTCACCATCGACGTGGCCCCCATCGGCGACGTCAAGTGGGTCGAGATCGACAACCACGACGACCTCGCGAAGGGCCGTGACATCGCGTGCCAGTACTGACCCGGCTGATCCCCTCGCCGGTCGTCGTCGACATCCGCCGGGGAGCGTTGGAGGACCTCTCCACGCTCCTCGCGGACCAGCGGATCTCCAGCAACGGCCGGATCGCCGTGGCGATCAGCAGCGGCTCGGGCCTGAAGCTGCGTGACCACTTCGCCCCCGAGCTGCCCGGCGCCGACTGGTACCCGGTCGAGGGCGGCACCATCGACGCGGCCGTGAAGCTCGCCGACGCCATGCGCGGCAAGCGGTACGACGCCGTGGTCGCCCTCGGCGGCGGCAAGATCATCGATGTGACCAAGTACGCGGCGGCCCGGGTCGGCCTGCCGCTGGTCGCCATCGCCACGAACCTGTCGCACGACGGCATCTGCTCGCCGGTCTCCACCCTGGACAACGACAACGGGCGCGGCTCCTACGGTGTGCCGACCCCGATCGCGCTGGTCATCGACCTCGACGTGATCCGGGACGCCCCGGTGCGCTTCGTCCGCTCCGGCATCGGCGACGCGATCTCCAACCTGTCCGCCATCGCGGACTGGGAGCTCTCGCACCGCGAGACGGGCGAGCCGGTCGACGGCCTGGCCGCGGCCATGGCCCGCAGCGCCGGCGAGGCCGTGCTCCGCCACCCCGGCGGCGTCGGCGACGACGACTTTCTCGTCACGCTCTCCGAGGGCCTGGTGATGTCCGGCATCGCCATGTCGATCAGCGGCGACACCCGCCCCTCCTCGGGCGCCTGCCACGAGATCAGCCACGCCTTCGACCTGCTCTTCCCGGCCCGCGCGGCCAGCCACGGCGAGCAGTGCGGACTCGGAGCGGCCTTCGCGATGCATCTGCGCGGCGCCACCGACGCGTCCGGGCTGATGGTCGAGACGCTGCGCCGCCACGGCCTGCCGGTGCTGCCGGAGGAGATCGGCTTCACCGTGGACGAGTTCGTCCGGGCCGTGGAGTTCGCCCCGCAGACCCGGCCGGGCCGCTTCACCATCCTCGAGCACCTCGACCTGTCCACAGACGAGATCAGGGACGCGTACGCCGACTATGCAAAAGCCATCGGTAGCTGAGCTCCGCCCGGTCGTTCACCCCGCGGGCGTGAAGGACCGGCGGAGCGGCGAACACTGGGGCGGCCGCCTCTACATGCGGGAGATCTCGCTGCGGATCACCCGGCATCTGGTGAAGACCCGGGTGACGCCGAACCAGCTCACGTACGTGATGACCCTCGCGGGTGTCCTCGCCGCCCCGGCTCTGCTGATTCCGGGGATCTGGGGCGCCGTGCTCGGCGTAGTCATGGTCCAGCTGTATCTGCTGCTCGACTGCGTCGACGGCGAGGTGGCCCGCTGGAAGCAGCAGTTCTCGCTCGCCGGCGTGTACCTCGACCGGGTCGGCGCCTACCTGTGCGACGCCGCCGTCCTCGTCGGCTTCGGTCTGCGCGCCGCCGACCTGTGGGGCTCCGGGCGGATCGACTGGCTGTGGGCCTTCCTCGGCACCCTCGCCGCCCTCGGCGCCATCCTGATCAAGGCCGAGACCGACCTCGTCGGTGTCGCCCGGCACCAGGGCGGGCTGCCGCCGGTCAAGGAGGCCGCCTCCGAGCCGCGCTCGTCCGGCATGGCGCTGGCCCGCCGGGCCGCCGCCGCGCTGAAGTTCCACCGGCTGGTCCTCGGGATCGAGGCCTCCTTGCTGATCCTCGTCCTGGCCGTCGTCGACGCGGTCAGGGACGACCTGTTCTTCTCGCGGCTGGGTGTCGCCGTACTGGCCGGCATCGCGCTCCTGCAGACGGTGCTGCACCTGGTGTCGATCCTGGCGTCGAGCCGGCTGAAGTGAGGACAAGCGTGAGTACGCCGATGAAGCTGGGCGCCGTCATCATCACCATGGGCAACCGCCCCGACGATCTGCGCGCGCTCCTCGACTCGGTCGCCAAGCAGGACGGCGACCCGATCGAGGTCGTCGTGGTCGGCAACGGCGCCCCCGTGACGGGTGTGCCCGACGGTGTCCACACCATCGACCTGCCCGAGAACCTGGGCATCCCCGGCGGCCGCAACGTCGGCATCGACGCCTTCGGCCCCGGTGGGCCCTGCGGCCCCGTCGACGCCCTGCTCTTCCTGGACGACGACGGGCTGCTCGCCCACACGGACACCGCCGAGCTCGTCCGCCAGGCGTTCACCGCCGATCCGCGGCTGGGCATCATCAGCTTCCGGATCGCGGACCCCGAGACGGGCCTCACTCAGCGCCGGCACGTGCCGCGGCTGCGCGCGGCGGACCCGATGCGGTCCTCGCGCGTGACCACCTTCCTCGGCGGCGCCAACGCCGTCCGTACGAAGGTGCTCACCGAAGTCGGCGGTCTGCCGGGCGAGTTCTTCTACGCCCACGAGGAGACCGATCTCGCCTGGCGGGCGCTCGACGCCGACTGGATGATCGACTACCGTTCCGACATGGTGCTGCTGCACCCCACCACACCTCCCTCCCGGCACGCGTCGTACCACTTCAACGTGGCCCGCAACCGGGTGTGGCTGGCCCGTCGCAATCTGCCCGCTCCCCTGGTTCCGGTCTATCTCGGTGTCTGGCTGCTGCTGACTCTCGCGCGGCGCCCCTCCGTCCCCGCCCTCAAGGCGTGGATCGGCGGATTCCGGGAAGGCTGGGCCACTCCCTGCGGACCGCGACGGCCCATGAAATGGCGTACGGTGTGGCGGCTGACCCGACTGGGACGCCCGCCCGTCGTGTGACAACGTGGTACCCGACTTGCCGCGCATCTTGGATACGAAAGTTTCGACTTGTGAGTGACACAACCCACGACGGTGCGGTCGCGACGAGCGCCCCGCCTTCCGCCGATGACGGCCTCACCCCGGCCGAACTGGCCAGGAAGTACGGTCTCTCGGTCAGTGGCGCCCGGCCCGGGCTCTTCGCGTACGTCCGCCAGCTGTGGGGCCGGCGCCACTTCATCCTGGCGTTCTCCCAGGCCAAGCTGACCGCGCAGTACAGCCAGGCCAAGCTCGGCCAGCTGTGGCAGGTGGCGACCCCGCTGCTGAACGCGATGGTCTACTACCTGATCTTCGGGTTGATCCTGGGCGCCGGTCAGGGGATGACCACCGAGGTGTACATCCCCTTCCTGGTGACGGGGATCTTCGTGTTCACCTTCACACAGAGCTCGGTGATGGCGGGCGTCCGGGCGATCTCCGGCAACCTCGGACTGGTCCGGGCGCTGCACTTCCCTCGCGCCACGCTGCCCATCTCGTTCGCTCTCCAGCAGCTCCAGCAGCTGCTGTTCTCCATGATCGTGCTCGCGGCCGTCGCGATCGCGTTCGGCAGCTACCCGTCGCTGAGCTGGCTGCTCCTGGTCCCGGCCCTGCTCCTGCAGTTCGTGTTCAACGTCGGCCTGGCCATGATCATGGCGCGGATGGGTGCCAAGACGCCCGACCTCGCCCAGCTGATGCCGTTCGTGATGCGCACGTGGATGTACGCGTCCGGCGTGATGTTCTCGATCCCGGTGATGCTGGCCGACAAGCCGGCCTGGATCGCCGACGTCCTCATGTACAACCCGGCGGCCCTCTACATGGACCTCATCCGGTTCGCCCTGATCGACGGCTACGGATCGGCGAACCTGCCGTCGCACGTCTGGATGGCCGCCCTGGGCTGGGCCCTGGTCATCGGCGCCGGGGGCTTCGTCTACTTCTGGAAGGCCGAGGAGAGGTACGGCCGTGGCTGATTCCACTCAGGGACGCGTTCCCACCGTCATCGCCGACGAGGTCCACATCGTCTACCGGGTCCACACCGGTGGCGGCGGCAAGGGCAGCGCCACGGCGGCGCTCAGCCGGATCATCGGCCGCGGAAAGGCCGAGGTCTCCCGCGGCGTCCGCAAGGTGCACGCCGTGCGCGGCGTCTCCTTCACCGCGTACCGCGGCGAGGCCATCGGCCTCATCGGCAGCAACGGCTCCGGCAAGTCGACGCTGCTGCGCGCCATCGCGGGACTGCTCCCCACGGAGAGCGGCAAGGTCTACACCGACGGCCAGCCCTCGCTCCTCGGCGTCAACGCGGCGCTGATGAACGACCTCACCGGTGAGCGCAACGTGATTCTCGGCGGCCTTGCCATGGGAATGAGCAAGGAAGAGATCCGCGAGCGCTACGAGGGGATCGTCGACTTCTCGGGCATCAACGAGAAGGGCGACTTCATCAGCCTGCCGATGCGCACGTACTCCTCCGGCATGGGCGCCCGGCTCCGCTTCGCCATCGCGGCCGCCAAGAACCACGACGTGCTGATGATCGACGAGGCGCTGGCGACCGGTGACCGCCGGTTCCAGATCCGCTCCGAGGAGCGGATCCGCGAGCTCCGCAAGGAGGCCGGCACGGTCTTCCTGGTCAGTCACAGCAACAAGTCGATCAGGGACACCTGCGACCGGGTGCTGTGGCTGGAGAAGGGCGAGCTCCTGATGGACGGGCCCACGGACGAGGTCATCAAGGCGTACGAGCGCGAGACCGGGAAGTAGTCCCGCCCCGCCTCACGAGGCCCCCGCCGAACCGGCGGGGGCCTTCGCGTTCTCCGCGGCGCGGCGTGCCCCTCGCCTGGAATGTTCATGCGGTCAACATCGGGCAGGATGAGCGCATGGCAGCGATCTCGGGGGGAAAGTCCTACCACCACGGCGACCTGCGCAACGCGCTGATCTGCGCCGCCGTCGACCTGGCCACCGAAGGAGGGCCCGACCGCGTCGTCCTGCGCGAGGCGGCCCGCCGGGTCGGGGTCTCACCCACCGCCGCCTACCGGCACTTCGACGGCCGCGGCGCGCTGCTCAGGGCCGTCAAGATCCACGCCCAGCGCGCGCTCGCCGACTCCATGGAGCGCGCCGCCGACCGGGCCCCCGGGGCCGACGACGAGACCGTCGCCGCGGAGCTGCGACTCGCCGCACTCGGCCGCGGCTACGTCGGCTTCGCCCTGGAGCAGCCCGGCCTCTACCGTGCGGCGTTCTGCACCCCCCGCCCGGCCTGCGGCGAGGAGTGGACGCCGACCGGGCGTCCGTCCGAGCCTGAACCCGAGATCCGGGCGTTCACGCTGCTCACGGACGCGCTGCACGCCCTGGCCCGGGTCGGCCGCATCCCGCGCCAGGCGCGCCCGGCCGCCGAGGCCGCCGCGTGGTCGGCCGTGCACGGACTGTCACTCCTCCTGCTCGACGGCCCGCTGCGCCGTCTCCCGGAGCGGCGGCGCGCGGACGTCGTCGAGTCCACCCTCGCCATGGTCGTCTCCGGCGCCCGCGCCGACTGAACGTCAAGAAGCCGTGAACTTCCGTGCCGCGCGGGATGGTTGGCGCGCCCGGTGATGTTTTCGCAATGCGGCGCGCACCCCGACGAGGCGGCGGGCGTTGTACAACGTAAGCTGTACCGGTGCTGATTCGTGGCAAGTGGGGCGATACCCCCTAGGCGTCCCGGCCGTCAGGCGGCGAGCCCTCTGGGGAGGCCCGGTGGCGTGTCCGAAATAGGATGGATTGGATCGGCAGTGTAGAACAGGAGATGTGACGGCCATGACGCAAAATCTCCAGCTCCACGAGGGTGTCGCCGTCCCCGCGTCGGGCAGCCCCCAGTGACGGGAATCCGGCAGGTGCGCCCCGACGCCTCATCGCGCACCACGCTCGACAAGGCCGCGGACGAGAACTTCCCCGTGGCCCCCTTCTTCCTGCCGCGCGCCTGGCGCGACGACCTCATGGCCGTCTACGGCTACGCCCGCCTCGTCGACGACATCGGCGACGGCGATCTCGCACCCGGCGGAGCCGACGCCCGCCACCTCGGCGTCCCCCCGGAGCGGGCCGAGGACCGGCTCGCGATGCTGGACGCCTTCGAGGCCGATCTGACGCGGGTCTTCGACTCGAACCCGCGCCACCCCCTGCTGCGGGCCCTCCAGCCGACGGTACGGCGCCGCGGGCTCACCCCCGAGCCGTTCCTCGGCCTGATCGAGGCCAACCGCCAGGACCAGCTGGTGCGCCGCTACGAGACCTACGACGACCTCCTCGCGTACTGCGAACTCTCCGCGAACCCCGTCGGCCGGCTCGTCCTCGGGATCACCGGGACCGCCACCCCCGAGCGCATCCGCCGCTCCGACGCGATCTGCACCGCGCTGCAGATCGTCGAGCACCTCCAGGACGTCGCCGAGGACCTCGGCCGCGACCGGATCTACCTGCCCGCCGAGGACATGAAGGCCTTCCACGTCACGGAGGACGACCTCGCCCGGCCCACCGCCGGAGCGTCGGTCCGTGCGCTGATCGCCTTCGAGGCGCAGCGCGCCCGCGAGCTGCTGCACGACGGCACCCCGCTGGTGGGCAGCGTCCACGGCAGGCTGCGTCTGCTGCTCGCCGGTTTCACCGCCGGCGGGCTCGCCGCGCTCGACGCGATCGCCGCCGCCGGAGGCGGGTACGACGTACTGCCGAAGCCGCCCAAGCCCACCAAGCCGAGTCTGATGCGCGAAGCGGGAGCGGTCCTGCTCAGAGCGCGGAGAGAGGGGTGAGCCGGACCGTGGAGGTACAGACGGAGACGTCCGCGCCGGTACAGGCCGCGTACAGCTACTGCGAGGCCGTCACCGGCCACCAGGCACGCAACTTCGCCTACGGCATCCGACTCCTGCCGACGGAGAAGCGGCAGGCCATGTCGGCGCTGTACGCGTTCTCGCGTCGGGTCGACGACATCGGCGACGGTGCCCTCGCGCCCGAGGCGAAGCGGGACCGGCTGGAATCCACCCGCGCCCTCCTGGATCGGATCCGGCGGAACGAGGTGGACGAGGACGACACCGACCCCGTCGCCGTGGCCCTCGCCGACGCCTCCCACCGCTTCCCCATCCCGCTCGGCGGCCTCGACGAACTCATCGACGGGGTCCTGATGGACGTCCGCGGCGAGACGTACGAGACCTGGGACGACCTCAAGGTCTACTGCCGGTGTGTCGCGGGCGCCATCGGACGGCTCTCCCTCGGGGTGTTCGGCACCCAGCCCGGCGCGCAGGGGGCGGAGCGCGCCCCCGAGTACGCCGACACACTCGGACTCGCCCTGCAGCTGACCAACATCCTCCGGGACGTCCGCGAGGACGCCGGGAGCGGGCGCACGTACCTTCCCGCCGACGACCTGGCCAAGTTCGGCTGCGGCGACGGCTTCGAGAAGGAGACCCCGCCCGAGGGGGCCGACTTCACCGGACTCGTGCACTTCGAGGTCCGGCGCGCCCGCGCCCTGTTCGCCGAGGGCTACCGGCTCCTCCCCATGCTCGACCGGCGCAGCGGCGCCTGCGTCGCCGCCATGGCCGGGATCTACCGGCGTCTGCTCGACCGGATCGAACGCGACCCCGAGGCGGTGCTGCGCGGCCGCGTCTCGCTGCCCGGCCGGGAGAAGGCGTACGTCGCCGTGCGCGGCCTCTCCGGTCTCGACACCCGCCATATCTCCCGACGGACCGTCAGGAGGCGCGCGTGATGCGCCCGTACGCCGCCCGGCACCGGGCAACCCCCCGCCGCACCGCGGCGTCCCTCACTTCGACGGCCCGACGGGAGGCGGTATGAGCCAGGAGGAGACGGCCTCGCACGCCGTCGTGATCGGCGGCGGGCTCGCCGGGATCACCACCGCGCTGCAGCTTGCCGACGCCGGGCTGGAGGTGACGCTGCTCGAAGGGCGGCCGCGGCTCGGCGGCCTCGCGTTCTCGTTCCAACGCGGCGAACTCACCGTCGACAACGGACAACACGTCTATCTGCGCTGCTGCACCGCCTACCGCTGGTTCCTCGACCGCGTCGACGGCGCCCGCCTCGCGCCCCTGCAGAACCGGCTCGACGTGCCCGTCCTCGACGTCGGCCACCCCCGCGGCCCCCGCCTCGGACGGCTGCGCCGGACCGCCCTGCCCGTACCGCTGCACCTCGCCAAGAGCCTGGCGACCTATCCGCACCTCTCCCTCGTGGAGCGCGCGAGCGTCGGGCGCGCCGCGCTGGCGCTCAAGGCGCTCGACCCCGCCGACCCGGCGCTCGACGGCATCGACTTCGCCACCTGGCTCGGCCGCCACGGCCAGTCCCCGCGCGCCGTCGAGGCCCTGTGGGACCTGGTCGGCGTCGCCACCCTCAACGCCACCGCGCCGCACGCCTCCATGGGCCTGGCCGCGATGGTCTTCAAGACCGGCCTGCTCTCCGAGCCGGGCGCCGCGGACATCGGCTGGGCGCACGTGCCCCTCGGCGAGCTCCACGACACCCTGGCCCGCAAGGCCCTCGACTCCCTCGGCGTACGCACCGAACTGCGGACCAAGGCCACACGGATCTCCCGTACCGACGACGGACGGTGGAACGTCGACGTACCGGGGGAGACCATCGAGGCGGACACCGTCGTGCTCGCCGTGCCGCAGCGCGAGACCCGCGAGCTGCTGCCCGAGGGCGCCCTCGACGACCCCGACCGGCTGCTCGACATCGGCACGGCACCCATCCTCAACGTGCACGTCGTCTACGACCGCAAGGTGCTGAGGCAGCCGTTCTTCACCGCGCTCGGCTCCCCGGTGCAGTGGGTCTTCGACCGCACCGACTCCTCCGGTCTCAAGGGTGGCGGTCAGTACCTGGCCATCTCCCAGTCCGCCGCCCAGGAGGAGATCGACGCGCCGGTCTCGGTGCTCCGCGAGCGCTACCTCCCGGAGCTGGAGCGGCTGCTGCCCGCGGCCCGCGGCGCCGGGATCCGGGACTTCTTCGTCACCCGGGAGCGGACGGCGACGTTCGCCCCCACACCGGGCGTCGGCCGGCTCCGTCCCGCCGCCCGCACCCGCGCGCCCGGCCTCTACCTGGCCGGCGCGTGGACCGCCACCGGCTGGCCCGCGACGATGGAGGGCGCCGTACGCAGCGGCTTCAGCGCCGCGGGCGCCGCGCTCTCCGGCCTCGGCCGCCGCCATGAACACCCGCTGCAGGAGGCGGTATGAGTGTGAGTACTGGAACAAGAGGAGAGACCGTGCCGACTGTGCCCCCGGTGAATCCGGCCGTCGACACCGCGGACGTGACCGCTCTGCTGGAGCGTGGGCGGACCCTGTCCACCCCCGTCCTGCGGGCGGCCGTCGACCGGCTCGCACCGCCCATGGACACCGTGGCCGCCTACCACTTCGGGTGGATCGACGCCCAGGGCAACCCCACGGACGCCGACAGCGGAAAGGCGGTGCGTCCCGCGCTCGCGCTGATCTCCGCCGAGGCCGCCGGAGCCGCCCCCGAGGTCGGCATCCCCGGCGCGGTCGCCGTGGAGCTCGTCCACAACTTCTCGCTGCTGCACGACGACCTGATGGACGGCGACGAGCAGCGCCGCCACCGCGACACCGTCTGGAAGGTGCACGGCCCCGCCCAGGCGATCCTCGTCGGCGACGCCCTCTTCGCGCTCGCCAACGAGCTGCTGCTCGAACTCGGCACCGTCGAGGCCGGCCGCGCCACCCGCCGGCTGACCACCGCCACCCGCAAGCTCATCGACGGGCAGGCCCAGGACATCTCCTACGAGCACCGCGAGCGGGTCACCGTCGAGGAGTGCCTGGAGATGGAGGGCAACAAGACCGGCGCCCTGCTCGCCTGCGCCGTCTCCATCGGCGCGGTCCTCGGCGGCGCCGACGACCGCACGGCGGACAAGCTGGAGGAGTACGGCTACCACCTCGGCCTCGCCTTCCAGGCCGTCGACGACCTGCTCGGCATCTGGGGCGACCCCGAGGCCACCGGCAAGCAGACCTGGAGCGACCTGCGCCAGCGCAAGAAGTCCCTGCCCGTCGTCGCCGCCCTGGCGGCCGGCGGCCCGGCGTCCGAGAAGCTCGGCGAACTCCTCGCCGCCGACGCCAAGAGCAGCGACTTCGACTCCTTCTCCGAGCAGGAGTTCGCCACCCGCGCGGCCCTCATCGAGGAGGCCGGCGGCCGCGAGTGGACCTCCCAGGAGGCCCGCCGCCAGCACACCATCGCCATCCAGGCCCTGCACGAGGTGGACATGCCCGAGCGGGTCAGGGCGCAGCTCACCGCGCTCGCCGACTTCGTCGTCGTACGGAAGAGATGATCACCATCACCCTGATATGAGTGCGCAGTCGCCGGCCGGTGCCACGGGGCATCGGCCGACGGCAGACCCGAGGAAGCAGAAGTATTCGACTGCACGAAGGGGAAGCCATGACAGCGACGACCGACGGAAGCGCCGGGGCCGTGGGACCCCGGGCGGCCGCGGCCAGCGACACCACCGACATCACGGCCGCCGCGCCCGCGGCGGCCGGCCTCACAGAGATCGCGGCCCGGGCCGCGGCACGCTCCGTCGAGCATCTGCTCGGCCGCCAGGACGCCGAAGGCTGGTGGAAGGGCGACCTGGAGACCAACGTCACCATGGACGCCGAAGACCTCCTGCTGCGCCAGTTCCTCGGCATCCAGGACGCGGAGACCACACGCGCCGCCGCCCTCTTCATCCGGGGCGAGCAGCGCGAGGACGGCAGCTGGGCGACCTTCTACGGCGGACCCGGCGAACTCTCCACCACCATCGAGGCGTACGTGGCGCTGCGTCTCGCCGGGGACCTGCCCGAGGACCCGCACATGGCCCGCGCCGCCGCCTGGATCCGGGACCGCGGCGGCATCGCCTCCGCCCGTGTCTTCACCCGGATCTGGCTCGCCCTCTTCGGCTGGTGGAAGTGGGACGACCTGCCCGAGCTGCCACCCGAGCTGATCTTCCTGCCGAAGTGGTTCCCGCTCAACATCTACGACTTCGGCTGCTGGGCCCGGCAGACCATCGTGCCGCTCACCGTGGTCTCCGCGAAGCGGCCGGTGCGGCCCGCGCCCTTCCCGCTGGACGAGCTGCACACCGATCCGGCCCGGCCGAATCCGGTGAAGCCACCGGCGCCCGCGGCCAGTTGGGACGGAGCCTTCCAGCGGCTCGACAAGGCGATGCACCTGTACCACAAGGTCGCCCCCCGCCGGCTGCGCAAGGCGGCCATGAACGTCGCCGCCCGCTGGATCGTCGAACGCCAGGAGAACGACGGCTGCTGGGGCGGCATCCAGCCCCCGGCCGTCTACTCGGTGATCGCCCTGCATCTGCTCGGCTACGACCTGGGGCATCCGGTCATGCGGGCCGGACTCGAGTCCCTCGACCGCTTCGCCGTCTGGCGCGAGGACGGTTCACGCATGATCGAGGCCTGCCAGTCGCCCGTCTGGGACACCTGTCTCGCCACCATCGCCCTGGCCGATGCCGGCCTGCCGGCCGACCACCCGGCCCTCGTGAAGGCCGCCGACTGGATGCTCGGCGAGGAGATCGTCAAGCCCGGCGACTGGGCCGTGCGCCGGCCCGGACTTCCGCCGGGCGGCTGGGCGTTCGAGTTCCACAACGACAACTACCCGGACATCGACGACACCGCCGAGGTCATCCTCGCGCTGCGCCGCGTCAAGCACCACGACCCCGCCCGGGTCGAGGCCGCCATCGCCCGCGGCGCCCGCTGGAGCCTCGGCATGCAGTCGAAGAACGGGGCCTGGGCCGCCTTCGACGCGGACAACACCAGCCCCTTCCCCAACCGGCTGCCGTTCTGCGACTTCGGCGAGGTCATCGACCCCCCCTCGGCCGACGTCACCGCCCATGTGGTGGAGATGCTGGCCTACGAGGGCAAGGCCCACCACCCCCGTACGCGCAGGGGAATCGAGTGGTTGCTCGCCGAACAGGAGCCGAACGGCGCCTGGTTCGGCCGCTGGGGGGTCAACTACGTGTACGGGACGGGCTCGGTGGTCCCCGCACTGACCGCTGCCGGGCTGCCCCGCTCCCATCCCGCGATCCTCCGTGCCGTCGCCTGGCTGGAGTCCGTACAGAACGAGGACGGCGGCTGGGGCGAGGACCTGCGCTCGTACAAGGAGCAGCCCTGGATCGGGCACGGTGCCTCGACCGCCTCGCAGACCGCCTGGGCGCTGCTCGCGCTGCTCGCCGCCGGCGGGCGCGAGTCCAAGGCGGTGGAGCGGGGCGTCGCCTGGCTCGCCGAGACGCAACGCGCGGACGGCTCCTGGGACGAGCCGTACTTCACCGGCACCGGATTCCCCTGGGACTTCTCCATCAACTACCACCTCTACCGGCAGGTGTTCCCGCTCACGGCGCTCGGGCGCTATGTGAACGGCGAACCGGCCGTCTCCAGGGAGGGGTGATGGCCGAGGAACCGGGGCCTTCGTCCGCCGGCGCGGCGCCGCTGCTGATCGCGTGCGCGCTCGGGATCGAGCAGCTCGCCCTGCGCAGCGGTGAGCGGGGCGGCGCGTCCGGTCCGTTCACCGTGGTGCGCACGGGCATGGGACCGGACCGCGCCCGCCGCGCCGTGTCCCGGGCGCTCGACCGGGAGCCCTGGCGGGACGCCGTCGTCATCGCCTCGGGCTTCTGCGCCGGACTCGCTCCCGGGATGCATCCCGGGGACCTGATCGTCGCCGACGAGACCCGGGGCCCCGACGGCGCCACCCCCTGCACCGGGACCGAACCGCTGGTGAAGGCCCTGACCCGGGCGCTGCCCGGGAGGACCGTCCACACCGGCCCGCTGACCGGCTCGGGCCACGTCGTGCGCGGCCACGAGCGGGCCGAGCTGCGGGCCACGGGTGCCATCGCGGTGGACATGGAGTCCGCCGCCACGCTCGGTACGGCGCTCGCCGCCGGTCCCCGCCCGGTTGCGGCCGTACGGGTGGTCGTGGACGCTCCAGAACATGAACTGGTCCGGATTGGCACGGTACGCGGTGGAATATCGGCTTTCCGTGTTCTTCGTGCCGTCCTTCCCGCATTCTTCGAATGGCACCGTTCTTTGCTGCTCCCCAGGAGGTGAGCGAGTTATGGCCATGCCGCTCCGTCAGTCCATCCGGGTCGGGACCTATCTCATCGAACAGAAGCTCCGCAAGCGGGACAAGTTCCCGCTGATCGTCGAACTGGAGCCGCTGTTCGCCTGCAACCTCAAGTGCGAGGGCTGCGGAAAGATCCAGCACCCGGCGGGTGTGCTCAAGCAGCGGATGCCGGTCGCCCAGGCCGTCGGCGCGGTCCTGGAGTCCGGGGCGCCGATGGTCTCCATCGCGGGCGGCGAGCCCTTGATGCATCCTCAGATCGACGAGATCGTGCGCCAGTTGGTGGCGAAGAAGAAGTACGTCTTCCTCTGCACCAACGCGATGCTGATGCGCAAGAAGCTGGAGAACTTCACCCCCTCCCCGTACTTCGCGTTCGCGGTGCACATCGACGGGCTGCGTGAGCGGCACGACGAATCCGTGGCGAAGGAGGGCGTGTTCGACGAGGCGGTGGCGGCGATCAAGGAGGCCAAGCGACGCGGCTTCCGGGTCACCACCAACTCGACCTTCTTCAACACCGACACCCCGCAGACCATCATCGAGGTGCTCAACTACCTCAACGACGACCTCCAGGTCGACGAGATGATGATCTCGCCCGCGTACGCCTACGAGAAGGCCCCCGACCAGGAGCACTTCCTCGGCGTCGAGCAGACCCGGGAGCTGTTCAAGAAGGCCTTCGCCGGCGGCAACCGCAGCCGGTGGCGGCTGAACCACTCGCCGCTCTTCCTGGACTTCCTGGAGGGCAAGGCCGACTTCCCCTGCACCGCGTGGGCGATCCCGAACTACTCGCTGTTCGGCTGGCAGCGCCCCTGCTACCTGATGAGCGACGGCTACGTCCCCACGTACCGGGAGCTCATCGAGGAGACCGACTGGGACAAGTACGGCCGCGGCAAGGACCCGCGCTGCGCCAACTGCATGGCGCACTGCGGATACGAGCCGACCGCCGTCCTCGCCACCATGGGCTCGCTCAAGGAGTCGCTGCGGGCGGCCCGCGAGACCGTCTCCGGCAACCGGGGGTGAACAGAGGCGCTCGGGGAGCCCTGCCAGGGCTCCCCGAGCGCGCAGCCGGACGCCGGGTCCACGGGCCGAAGGGGGCCGAGCATGACGATTCTGGAGTACATCCGGGGGCCGCGCGACCTCCGGCCGCTCAGCGGAGCCGAACTCGACGAACTGGCCGAGGAGATCAGACAGTTCCTCATCCGAGCCGTCGCCAGGACCGGTGGCCATCTCGGCCCCAACCTCGGCGTGGTGGAGCTGACCCTCGCCCTGCACCGGGTCTTCGACTCGCCCGACGACCGCATCCTCTGGGACACCGGGCACCAGAGCTACGTCCACAAGCTGATCACCGGCCGCCAGGACTTCTCCAAGCTGCGCAGCAAGGGCGGACTCTCCGGCTACCCCTCCCGCGAGGAGTCGGAGCACGACGTCATCGAGAACTCACACGCCTCCACCGTCCTCGGCTGGGCCGACGGTCTGGCCAAGGCCAACGAGGTGTCCGGCCGCCTCGACCACGTGGTCGCCGTCATCGGCGACGGAGCCCTCACGGGCGGCATGGCCTGGGAGGCGCTGAACAACATCGCCGCCGCCAAGGACCGCCCGCTGGTCATCGTCGTCAACGACAACGAGCGCTCCTACGCGCCCACGATCGGCGGCCTCGCCAACCACCTGGCCACGCTCCGTACCACCGACGGCTACGAGCGCTTCCTCGCCTGGGGCAAGGACGTCCTCCAGCACACACCGGTCATCGGACAGCCTCTGTACGGGTCGCTGCACGGCGCCAAGAAGGGGTTCAAGGAAGCGTTCGCGCCCCAGGGCCTCTTCGAGGACCTCGGGCTGAAGTACGTCGGACCCGTCGACGGCCACGACATCGGAGCTGTCGAGTCCGCCCTGACACGCGCCAAGCGCTTCGGCGGCCCGGTGCTCGTCCACTGCCTCACCGAGAAGGGCCGCGGCTACGGCCCGGCGCTGGACGACGAGGCCGACCGTTTCCACGCCGTCGGCGCCATGGACCCGCTCACCTGCGAGCCGCTGACCCCGGCCGGCGGCCCGTCCTGGACCTCCGTCTTCGGTGACGCGATCGCCGAGATCGGGGCCGAGCGGCCGGACGTCGTCGCGATCACCGCCGCCATGCTGCACCCCGTCGGCCTGACGAAGTTCGCCGAGCGCTTCCCCGACCGCGTCTGGGACGTCGGCATCGCCGAGCAGCACGCCGTCGTCTCCGCCGCGGGCCTCGCGGCCGGTGGGCTCCACCCGGTCGTCGCCGTCTACGCGACCTTCCTCAACCGCGCCTTCGACCAGCTGCTCATGGACGTGGCCCTGCACAAGTGCGGTGTCACCTTCGTCCTGGACCGGGCCGGCGTCACCGGCACCGACGGCGCCTCCCACAACGGCATGTGGGACATGTCGATCCTCCAGGTCGTGCCCGGGCTGCGGCTCGCCGCGCCGCGCGACGCCGAGCAGCTGCGGGCCCAGCTGCGCGAGGCCGTCGAGGTCGACGACGCCCCGACCGTGCTGCGGTTCCCCAAGGAGACCGTGGGCGAGCCGGTCCCGGCCGTGGGACGGATCGGCTCCATGGATCTGCTCCTCCCCTCGGCGCCGGACGCGGAGGTGCTGCTGGTCGCCGTCGGCGTGATGGCCGAGGCCTGCCTCCAGGCGGCCGATCTGCTGGCCGGGCGCGGCATCCGGTGCACCGTCGTCGACCCGCGCTGGGTCAAGCCCGTCGACGAGGCCCTCGGCCCGCTCGCCGAGCGGCACCGCCTCGTCGCGGTCGTCGAGGACAACAGCCGCACGGGCGGCGTCGGCGCGGCCGTCGGCCAGGCCCTGCGCGACGCGGGCGTCGACGTACCCCTGCGGACGTACGGGATCCCCGAGCAGTTCCTCGCGCACGCCAAGCGCGGCGAGGTGCTCGCCGATCTGGGGCTCACCCCGGTGGAGATCGCCGGAGACATCAGCGCGGCACTGACCCGGAAGAAGGGGCGATGACCAAGGAGTTCGACCTCGCGGCGCTGCTCGCCGAACGCGGCGCCGAGCGCTACGAGCTGCACAGCCGGTACCTCAACCACCAGCTCCCGCGGATGCTGCACACGATCGGCTTCGACAAGGTCTACGAGCGGGCAGAGGGCGCCCACTTCTGGGACGCCGACGGCGGTGACCACCTCGACATGCTCGCCGGCTTCGGCGTCATGGGGCTCGGCCGGCACCACCCGGTGGTCCGCAAGGCCCTCCACGACGTCCTGGACGCCTCTCTCGCCGACCTCACCCGCTTCGACTGCCAGCCCCTGCCCGGGCTGCTCGCCGAGAAGCTGCTCGCCCACAGCCCGCACCTCGACCGCGTCTTCTTCGGCAACAGCGGTACGGAGGCGGTGGAGACCGCGCTGAAGTTCGCCCGGTACGCCACCGGGAAGCCGAGGGTCCTGTACTGCACCCACGCCTTCCACGGCCTCACCACCGGTTCCCTCTCGGTCAACGGCGAGAACGGCTTCCGGGACGGCTTCGCCCCGCTGCTGCCCGACACCGCGATCGAGCTGGGTGACCTGGACGCCCTGGAGCGGGAGCTCCGCAAGGGGGACGTGGCCGCGTTCGTCGTCGAGCCCATCCAGGGCAAGGGGGTGCACGAGGCGCCGCCCGGCTTCCTGCGCGCCGCCCAGGAGCTGCTGCACGCGCGCGGGGCGCTGCTGATCGCCGACGAGGTGCAGACGGGGCTCGGCAGGACCGGGGACTTCTACGCCTACCAGCACGAGGACGGTGTCGAACCGGACCTGGTCTGTGTCGCCAAGGCGCTCTCCGGCGGCTATGTGCCGGTCGGCGCGACCCTCGGCAAGGACTGGATCTTCAAGAAGGTCTACTCGAGCATGGACCGGGTCCTCGTCCACTCGGCCAGCTTCGGTTCCAACGCACAGGCCATGGCCGCCGGGCTCGCCGTGCTCTCGGTCATGGAGAGCGAGGGGACGGTGGCGCACGTGCGCCGGGTGGGCGGGCTGCTGTCCGCGCGTCTGAAGGAGCTCGTCCCGCGCTACGAGCTGCTGAAGGAGATCCGCGGGCGCGGGCTGATGATCGGGATCGAGTTCGGGCGGCCGTCCTCGCTCGGCCTGCGGAGCCGGTGGACGATGCTGCAGGCCGCCCGCAAGGGGCTCTTCGCCCAGATGGTCGTCGTGCCGCTGCTCCAGCGGCACCGGATCCTCACCCAGGTGTCGGGGGACCATCTGGAGGTGATCAAGCTGATTCCGCCGCTGATCATCGACGACGCGGACGTGGACCGCTTCGTGACCGCGTTCACGGCCGTGATGGACGATGCCCATGGTGGAGGCGGACTGATGTGGGACTTCGGGAAGACGCTGGTCAAGCAGGCGGTGGCGCAGCGCTGAGGGCGTGACGCGGGAGAGTTTTGCCTCTGGGGCAAGAAATTTGCCTCAGAGGAAAGATCCTGGCGGAATGGGGGCATGGAGCACTTCCCCGGGGAGCAGTCCCCGGACCCTGCCGCACCGGACGTCCTGACGGACGTCGCGCCCCAGCTGCGCGCCCTGCGCCGGCGCCGTGGGCTGACCCTGGAGGCCGCGGCCCTGCGGGCCGGTCTCTCCCCGGCGCATCTCTCCCGGCTCGAGACGGGCCGCCGGCAGCCCTCGCTGCCCATGCTGCTCGCCCTGGCCCGTATCTACGGTACGACGGTCTCCGAGCTCCTGGGCGAGGTTCCGCCCGAGCGTGACCCGATCGTCCGGGCGGGCCGGTCCGAGCCCGTCGAGGCCGACGGCTGGATCTACCGCCAGGCCGGCGGCCCCGGCCGCGCCCTGCAGGCGCTTCGTGTCCACGTGCCGTACGCCACCCGGGCCGACATCGTGCGCGTCCATCCCGGGGAGGAGTGGCTCCATGTGCTCGACGGACGGGTGCGGCTCGCGCTCGGCGACGCCGTGCACGTACTCGACCCGGGAGACAGCGCGCACTTCGACTCGCTCACCCCGCACCGCATCGGCGCCGCCGACCGCGACGGGGCCGAGCTGCTCTTCGTCCACACGCTGATGCAGAGCCCCGCCGCCGAGCTGTGCCTCGGTGACGGAGCCCCCCATCTGCGCTGAGCCCTTCGGAAGGGGCAGATATGTCCGAGAAGTCCGCATCGATCACCGGCGAGGAGCGCGGCGAGGGCAAGTTCCCCAAGGGGCTCGTGCTCCGGCTCTTCGCCTATCTGGTGGCCGGGCACCTCTTCGCCGGGTTCCTCTACCTGCTGTTCATGCTCGGCGGGCAGAACCAGTAGCGGAGGGGGGAGGGGTCACCCCACGACGACGAGCCGCTCGCGCAGCCGCTCCCGGGTCTCGGGGCTGATCTTCAGGCCGTCCGAGAGGTAGCTCTCGACCGTGCCCCAGGTCTGCTCCATCGTCTCGAACGCCGCCCGCAGGTACTCCAGACGCGCATCGAAGAGCGGGCTGAGCAGCTCCATCACCTCGGGCGACATGGCGTCCGCGGCGGTGGAGCTGCGGCGCACCTTGTACCGGCGGTGCGGATCGTTCGACTTCACATAGTCGGCCTCGATCGCCTCGCGCTCGACGCCCACCGCGAGCAGCGAGATGGCTATGGACAGTCCGGCCCGGTCCTTGCCCGCCGCGCAGTGCATCAGCGCGGGGATGCTGTCCTCGGCCATCGCGTGCAGGATCCGGCTGTGCTCCGCCGTCCGCTCGACAATCATCTTCCGGTACGAATCGGACATTCGACCGGCCGCCTTGCCGTCACCCAGGGCGGCGCGGAGCTGCTCCAGCTCGCCGGTGCTGACCAGCTTCCAGAACTCCTTGCCGTCGGCCGGGTCGTTGAGCGGGATGTTCACATTCCGTACGCCGGGAAGTTCGACGTCCGCGCCCTCGACCTTCCGGTCCGCGTGATTGCGGAAATCGAAGATCGTGTGCAGCCCGAGGGTGGAGAGGAAGGCCGCGTCCTCCTCGGTGGCGTGCGCGAGGTGGCCGCTGCGGAAGAGGCGTCCGAACCGCACCGAACCACCGTCCACGGTCGGCAGGCCGCCCACGTCCCGGAAGTTGCGTACCCCGGCGAGCTCGGGTTCGGTCGACGGGACCTGCGGCAGCTGCTGCGTCACGAGTGCTCCTGAAGGTTGGCGGGTCGAGATCGGTTCCTGGGGCAATCATCCCGGGTGGGCTCGGCTCCGCATACCCCCGGGGCATGGGAATGGGTGTTCTGTCCGAATTGGGCCCTTAGGTATAACGCGCCCTGTTAATAGGGGAGATGGGCTTCGGTGCGTGAGCAGCGTCATAAAAGTGACGGACCGTGCCTGATCGTTCCGGGCAATCTCCTTACCGGAAAGGGGCATCGAGGTTCCGTCATCCACGGAGGGTGACCGGAATTCGGCGCGAATATCACGGCCGTGAATGCGAATGAAAAATGGCGGCTTGTTCGCCTCGACCCCGCTCGTCTACGGTCACCGTCAATCCGGTCGGACCGCCGAATCCTGCCACCGTCCGGAATCCGCACCCACCCACGTATGGCAGGAGCGGGGGACCCAGGTAAGTACGCCGAACCGGTAGATCCGGACGGCTCGGGGTGAAGTCGCGTGAGAACGCGGCCGGACATCTCCAGTCCGAACCCGACAGCTCACCTCGCAGGCGACGGAGAGGAATTCGCCATGCCCGCGAAGGGTAAGCATCGCCGTCCCAAGGTCAACCCGATCACGCGCGGATTCGTCGCCGCCGGCGCCGGTGGCGCCGTCGTCGCCCTGCCGCTCCTCGGTGCGACCGGAGCCCACGCCGCCGACAAGGGCGCCCCGGTCGTGACGCCCGAGCAGGCCGTTGCCGCCGTCGCCGCGGCTCCGGCCGCCGCCCCTGCCGCCGCGCCCGCCGCGAAGCCGAAGACGTACTCCGTCGTCCCCGGTGACTACCTGTCCAAGATCGCGGCCGAGCATCACCTGGCCGGCGGTTGGAAGAAGCTCTACGAGGACAACCGTCAGGTCGTCGGCGAGAACCCCTCGCTGATCTTCCCCGGCATGAAGCTCACCCTCGGCGCCAAGTCGACCGCCAAGGCGACCCCGAAGGCCACGGCCCCCAAGGCCGCCCCCAAGGCCGCCCCGAAGGCCGCGCCCAAGGCCGCTCCGAAGAAGGCCGAGAAGTCCTCCGCCAGTGCCGCCGAGTCGCGCAGCTCGCGCTCCACCGAGCGCAGCACGGTGGAATCCGCCCCCGCGCAGGCCGCCCCCGCGCAGGCCTCGTCCTCCGGCTGGGTCGCCCCTGTCGGCGGCGGTGTCTCCACCCCGTACCGCGCCTCCGGCTCCATGTGGTCCTCCGGTTACCACACCGGCGTCGACTTCATCGCCTCCTCCGGCACCTCGGTCAAGGCCGTCGGCGCGGGCACGGTCCACTCCGCCGGGTGGAGCGGCGCGTACGGCAACGAGGTCGTCATCCAGCACGCCGACGGCACGTACTCCCAGTACGCCCACCTCTCCTCCCTCTCCGTCTCCGCCGGTCAGACCGTCTCCGGCGGTCAGCAGATCGGCCTCTCCGGCTCGACCGGCAACTCCAGCGGTCCGCACCTGCACTTCGAGATCCGCACCGGACCGAGCTACGGCTCGGACATCGACCCGCTGGCCTACCTGCGCTCGCACGGCGTCGGCATCTGACGCACGCTCAGCACCCCGAAGGGGCCCGGCACCTGTGCCGGGCCCCTTCGGGCTTTCCGTATTCCGGCTTGGCAGAATCTTGAACGGTGGCGTATCTCACCAGGCGTCAACCCCTCCTTACGGTCGCGTAGGTCACACATGTAAGGGAAAGATGAGCTCCCGTGGCAGACGATTCGAGATCAAGAGACATGCACGTATTCGGGTCGTACGCGGCGATCGGTGACAGCTTCACCGAGGGCGTCGGAGACCCGGGGCCCGACGGGAAGTTCCTCGGCTGGGCGGACCGCTTCGCGGTGCTGCTCGCCGACCAGCTGCCGGAGCACGACGCATTCCGTTACGCCAACCTGGCCGTACGCGGCCGCCTCCTCGACCAGATCGTGGAGGAACAGGTGCCCCGCGCGAAGGAACTCGCCCCCGACCTGGTGAGCTTCTGCGCGGGCGGCAACGACATCATCCGCCCCGGCAGCGACCCCGACGACGTCGCCGAGCGCTTCGAGCGGGCCGTCGCCGAGCTGACCTCGGCCGTCGGCACGGTCATGGTGACGACCGGCTTCGACACCCGCGACGTACCCGTGCTGCGCCACCTGCGCGGCAAGATCGCCACCTACACGGCCCATGTCCGGGCCATCGCGGACCGCTACGGCTGCCCGGTCCTGGACCTGTGGTCGCTCAAGTCCGTGCAGGACAGGCGGGCTTGGGACGACGACCGGCTGCACCTCTCGCCCGAGGGTCACACCAGGGTCGCGCTGCGTGCCGCCCAGGTCCTCGGCATGGACGTGCCCGCCGACCCGGACCAGCCCTGGCCGCCGCTGCCGCCGAGGAACACGCTGGACGTGCGGCGCGACGACATCCACTGGGCCAAGGAGTACCTGGTGCCGTGGATCGGGCGACGGCTGCGGGGCGAGAGCTCGGGCGACCACGTGGAGGCGAAGCGCCCGGACCTCATGCCCCTCTGAGCACGACGGGGATCGATACGGGGTTCGGTGCGGGTTCGGGTGCGGGGATCCGTTCGGGGATCCGCTCCAGGACACCGCCGGCGAACACGTCGTACAGCGGCAGCGTCTCCAGATGGACGTAGCCGATGTGGCAGTCGCAGACGGCGAGGGGGCAGGCGCGCGGACGCAGGGCGGCACGGTATGAACCGTCGTAGAGCCGACCCAGCTCCGCCCTGACGAAATGGCAGCGCCGTACCGTTCCGTCGCCGTCGACGGAGATCACCGACTCGCCGGTCCGGCAGGGGAGACCGGCCGAGCGGTGCGGATGGCGGCTGTACGGGAAGAGGGGGTCGAGGGCCGTCCAGCCCTCGGCCTCCTCGTCGGTGTACGTGTGCCCTTCGGCCGCGTTCACCCAGAGGTAGACCTGGGGCGGGAGCTCGGCCCGCAGTCGCCGGGCGTGCTCCCGGTGCTCCGGCAGGCCGACGATCCCGACGCTGAAACGCGTGCCCCGGCGGGCCAACTCGTGGCACTTGGCGAGGAATCGGTCGTACGGCGTCTGCCCCGGGTGGTACGTGCACCAGAGCGCGAGGGTCGTGGGGTCGGCCTCGGCCAGCCAGTCGGTGCGGCAGCTCAGATTGGTCTGGATCGCCACCCGCTCGATGTGCGGGAGGTGTGACAGCTCGGTGAGGGCACGCCGGTACCAGGACCGGACCAGGCCCTCGCCCCACGGGGTGAAGAGAATCCTCAGCCGGTCGCCGGTCTGCGCGGCCGCCCAGGCGGAGAACCGTTCCAGTGCGGCCCGGTCGGCGCGCAACTGCTCGCGGCTGTCGCGGCGCTTGGCGAAGGGGCAGTAAGGACAGTCGTAGTCGCAGGAGGCGAGCGGGCCCCGGTAGAGGATCGTCAGGTCCATGCCGTCACCCCGCTACTTCGGCTCGTAGGCAGCCATCGCCGCCCGGACGGCCGGGGAGAACAGTGCGGGACCGAGCGCGTCCGAGTGGGCCAGGCCCTCGGGGGAGAGCCGCAGCAGGCCGGCGGGGGCCGTCGGATCAAGCCAGCCGAGCGCCTCGAACCGGCCCAGTTCGACAGGGAAGTCCACGAACGGCGAGGAGCCGAAGCGCTCTTCGTACCCGGCCGTCGACATGCCCCCGGCCTGGAGGAGGGACTGGAGCAGATGGCGGCGGCGGGCCTCGTCCGCGTCGACCCACCGGCCCACCTGGGCCCGCGTGAAGTCATCCGTCCCGGTGTAGGTGTCGATGATCGAGCGGACCTCCCTCATGTCGACGGCGTAGTCGAAGGAGTAGTGCAGCGAGGAGGTGTACGAGCGGGCCCCGCAGCCCAGGCCGATCATCCCGTCGGTCTGGCAGGCGTAGTCGTCGGCCCCCTGCGGCGGGGCGTCCGCGCGCCGGAACATCCGCATCGACACCTGCTCGTAGCCCCGGGCGAGCAGATGGTCCCGGCCGTGGCGGTAGAGCCGCAACCGCTGCTCGTCCCAGTCCCGGTCCGCGGTGGGCGAGAGCCGGCCGAGACCGGTGAGCGGGCGGATGTAGAGGGGATAGAGATAGAGCTCCTCGGGCGCCCAGGCGAGCGCCGCGTCGAGGGAGTGGGTCCAGGTGCGCTCGGTCTGGCCGTCGATCCCGTAGATCAGGTCGATGTTGAGGACGGGGACGCCGGTGTCCCGGATACGGGCGAGCGCGGCCTCGACATCGGCGCGGCGCTGGGGGCGTACGGCGGCTCGGGCCTCGGCCTCGACGAAGCTCTGCACACCGATGCTGAGCCGCGTGGCGCCCCGCTCGGCCAGCACCGCGAGCCGGTCGGCGGTCGCCGTCGAGGGGGAGGTCTCCACGGAGAGCGGGACGGCCCGCAGGTCCGCTCCCATCCGCTTCTCCGCGATGTCGCAGAGCCGTGTCAGCTCGTCGGCGGTGAGGAACGTGGGCGTGCCGCCGCCGAAGGCGGCCGTGGCGAAGTGGACCGGTCCGGCGTCGCCGAGCGCCTCCCGCACCGCTGTCGCCTGGCGGTCGAGCGCGTCGAGATAGCGGGTGGTCAGCTCGTCCGGGGCGCCGATCCGGGTGAAGAGATTGCAGAAGCCGCAGCGGACCTCGCAGAACGGTATGTGCGCGTAGAGGGAGAGCGTGTCCTTCGGCTCGCCCGCCCACAGCGCCGCGAGATCGGGCGCGGGGTCGGGGAGCTGCCGGTACGCGGTCTTGTGCGGGTAGGCGTAGACATAGCTCTGGTACGGGCGTGGCACCTCGGTCATGCGACCGCCTCCCGCTCCGGGCCGGCCAGGACGAAGTGCGCGTACGGAACGGTCCACACGACCTCGTGGCCGAGCCGGTGACCGGTGAAGCCGTCCTCCCCGTACGCCGTACCGTGGTCGGAGCAGACGATCGCGAAACAGTTCCGGCGCCTGCTCATGGCGGCGAAGAGGCGGCCGATGTGCCGGTCGACGTACTCCAGTGCCGCCGCGTGCGTGGCCCGGCTGTCCCCGGCCTCCCGGGTCGCGCCGGGCAGATGGAACCAGTTGGGCTGGTGCAGCGCGGAGACGTTGACGAAGAGGAAGAGCCGCTGCTCGTGCGGGAGCGAGGCGACGATCTCCTCGGCGCGGGTCACCTGGGACTCGAAGGAGGTGGGGGACGTGACGCCGAAGCCCGGTTCCCAGTGGCTCTCCTGGAAGAGGCCCGGCAGGACGGAGCCGAGGGGCGCCTGGTTGTTGAAGAAGCCGACCCCGCCGATGCACGCCGTGCGGTAGCCCTCCTTCGCCAGAGCGGAGACGAGATCGGGGGTGTCGTGGACGAAGGTGCCGTCCGCGGTGGTCTCGCTGCCCGCGAACCGTGCGGCGAAGAGCCGCGGGTGCGGGCCGGGGGTGGCCGGGGTCGGCAGGAAGCCCGCGAAGATCGCCTGGTGGGAGGCGTAGGTGAAGCTGCCGGGGGCATGCCGGCGCTCCCAGCGGCCGCCGGGGAGGTGCCGGGCCAGGTGGGGGATGCGGCCGGCGGCGGCGAGCTCCGCCGCCACGTCGTACCGGAGGGTGTCGAGCGTGACAAGGAGGAGATCGTGGCTGCCCACGATCTCGTTCATGTCGGGTGCGGGCGGCTCGTTCACGCGGTGCTCGTTCCTGTGGTGCGGGTGGTGCGGGAGCTGTCAGGGGAGGGGGAGCTGAGGGTGGTGCGGGCGGTCCGGGTCGTGCTGGGGGCGGTCCGGGCGCTGCCGGCGCGGCTGAGCGCGGCGACCTGGGCCGCGTAGGTGTCCAGACCCTCCGCGCCGGTGCCCGGCAGGCCGGTGAGCCCGGGGAGCAGATCGCCGAAGGCGTTGACCTCGCCGACGGCGAAGCGGCGCCAGCCGGCGCCCGGCAGCAGATCGACACCGACGCACTGCGTGCCGGGGAACGCGGCGGCGGCCCGCTCGCACACGTCGAGCGCGTCCGCCCACCGGCCGCCCGCTCCGGCGACGGCCGCGCGCACGGCGCCCAGATCGCCCCGGGCGCCGCCCAGATGGAGATTGGTCATGGGCGAGCGGCTGGTCCGGACGACGGCATGGGTGGCCCGGCCGGCGGTCACCACCACCCGCAGATCGGCCGCGCGGCCGCCCTGGGCCGCCTTCGGCAACCAGCGCTCGATGTGCAGCCCGTCGGGGGCGAGCGCGTCCACGACGGCGGCGACCTCGCGCTCCGTCGTGTAACGGCGCACCCGGAGGGAGTTGAAGAGCCGTCCGTCCGGGGCGAGTTCCACGGAGGTCGTGGCCTGCACCCGGCCGGCGCCGTTCGTCTCCAGGGCCAACACCCCCGAGGCGGACGAGCCATGGGCGAGTTTCACGAACACCCGGCGCAGCCCGGAGGCGGCCATCAGGGAACGGAGGTCCGCCCAGCCGGCCACGGGCGGGGCGTCCGCGCCGGACGTCGGCGAGTCCGGCACCGGGACCATGGCCTCGCGCAGCCGGGCATGCGCGAGCCGCTTGTCGAACAGCACCGCCAGCTCGTCGGGGTCGTCGACCAGGACCGCCCCGGCGTCGCCGACGCTCCGGGCGAGCCGCGCCGTGGCGGCCGTGAACGCCTCGTACCAGCGGCCCGTGCCCTCGACCCGGGTCGGGTCGTCCGTGCCGCGCAGCAGCCGGTCGACCTCCGGGTCCTCGCCGGGCGACTCCAGCCGGACCGTCTCGCCCGGGTGGAACACGGCCCCGCCCCGCAGGACGTCGAGCCAGGGCTCGACCCGCGCGTCGGGCAGCCCGGCGGCCCGCACCGCGTCGCGGAAGAACGCGACCCGGCGGTTGCCCGGATTGCCGACCACGACGAGGCGGGGGTGCGCGAGGGGCGGGGACTGCGTCATTCCGCGACCGCGACGTACCGATAGATCTCGCCGTCGCCGTCGTCCTCCGGCTCCTGCGCGTCGTCGACGTCGACCGTCACCCCGTGCGGGGTGAGGGCGTCGACGATCCGCTCGCTCATCTTCTCGGACAGGTAGTGGTGGGAGAGGTCGAGATGCGTGAGATGGGTGAGCGGCTGCCCCACGAGCAGCGCCTCGGCCCCCTCGTCGGTGAGCGTGCCCATCGACAGGTCGAGGCGCTCGAGCCGGGCGACCACCGGGGCGCCCGCCACGGCGGCGGCGATCTCGTCCTGGATGACGCTGTTGCGCAGCCCGAGATGGCGCAGGGCGGGGAACCCGGTGCCGGCGAGCAGCGGCTCCAGGTCGGCGACCGCGGAGTCACCGCCGTACTCGTCCGTGCCGAGCCACAGGTCCAGCTTCTCCAGCGAGGGCAGGTCACTGCCCGCGATGCCGCGCACGACCCCGGCACCGAGACCGCCCGACTCCACCACGAGAGTGCGCAGCCCGGTGTGCCGGACCGCCGGGAAGGCGAGCCCCGAACCTCCGCGTACACCGAACTCCCGCAGGTCCGGGTAGGCGGCGAGCAGAGGTGTCACGTCGGACTGCTGGATCCAGGAGATCTCGCAGTCCTCGAAGCCCATGTCACCGAGGAAGACCGCCTCGAGAGCGGGGAGCCGGTCCTTGGCCGCGACGAGGGCGGCGACGATCGCCGCGGACGAGGTGTCGTACGCCTCGCTCCAGCCACCGACGATCAGCGCACGGACCCGGGCGGTGTCGACGTCCGCGAGGAAGCGGGCGAAGACCTGCTCCCACTGCTCGTCGTCGGGGTCGCCGTACGTCGGGGCGGAGACGCGCCAGGCCACGGAGGCGGCGTCCGGCAGTTCGACGTTGGAGTCACGGTCCGGGAATGCGAACGAGGGCAGGCCGTTCAGCTCCTGCAGATATCCCGAAATGGTCATGAGGGCTCCAGACACCGGACGGCGTTGATCGGCTGACGCGAGCAGTTGTACCAAGCCGCACCGACAACGCCGCGCGCCGGGGGCGGCCGGAGGCCGTTGTCAGTGGCTGCCTCTAGCGTCGAAGGGGTGGTCGACGCACGGCGTGTTCACCACGGAGGGGAGAGCCATGTACCGGCAGGGAGACGTGCTGATCGTGCCCGTCACGGACAGCGCGGTGCCCGCGCATGTGAAGGGCGCGGCGGGGGAGCCGAGAGACGCCAGGGGCCGGCTGGTCCTCGCGCTCGGCGAGGTCACCGGGCACGCCCACGCGATCCCGGGCCCGGGCCGACTGGTGCGCGAGCCCGGTCCCTTCGGGCCCCTGCTGCTCGAACTGCCCACGGGCGGACGGGTGGTGCACGAGGAGCACGCCCCGATCCCGCTGCCGAAGGGCTGGTACCGGGTGGTGCGACAGCGGGAGTACACGCCGGGTGCGTACCGGATCGTCGCGGACTGACAGGGGGAAGAGATGAACGGGACACCGACGACGGTGGACAGGTGGCGGGCCGTCGCGGCCGCCACGGGGGCGGCCGACCGGGCGGCGGCGGAGGCGGGGGTACGGCTCGCCTACCGCACGGCCGGGCTGGCGGCGCCGGAGCGGATCGTCTGGGCGGACTCGCCCCGGGCGGCCGTGACGCTCGTACGCGAACTGGCCGACGCGGGACGCTCGGTGCGCGACGAGGTCCGCACCCGACCCTGGGCCGAGGAGCGGCGACGGGCCCACGACGAGCTCGGGCCCGGCGGCTGGACCACCCTGTGGACGAGCACCGGGGCCCGGCTCTGGGACACCACGCGCGCACTCGCCGACCGCATACGGTCCGCCGTCGTGGACGACCTCGCCGTGGCGCCCGGCGAAGCCGCGGCCGTGCGCCAGGTGCTGCTCGACGCGGTCCTCGGCCAGCACGACGCGGCCTGGCTCGCCGCCTTCGACGGCCGTGGCGAACGCCTCCGCGGGCTCGCCGCGGTCGCCGAGCACGCGGGCTGGTGGTGGCCGTACGAGAAGGCGGTCGTCCTGTGCGAACGCCCCACCGAGCTGCACCGGGACGAGGCCGGACGCCTGGACCGGGGCGACGGCCCGGCGCTCGCCTACGGCGACGGCTTCGCGCTGTACGCCTGGCGGGGCATGTCGGTGCCCGCGGAGTTCCTCGCGGGGCTCGACGGGCTCACCCCGGAGCGGATACGCGCCGAGGAGAACGCCGAGCTTCGGCGCGTGATGCTGGAGTACTTCGGATACGACCGGTATCTGGCGGAGTCGGGCGCCCGGCCGGTGGACCGGGACGAGACCGGCGTGCTGTGGCGCATCGAACTGGCCGACGACGAGGATGTGGCCATGGTCGAGGTGGTCAACGCGACCCCGGAACCGGACGGCACCTTCCGTACCTACTGGCTGCGAGTGCCACCGGAGACACGGACCGCGCGGCAGGGGGTCGCCTGGACGTTCGGGCTGGCGTCGGAGGTGTACGAGCCTCTCGTCCAGACCTGAGCGGGTGACGGGGCAGGAGTGGCGCGCGGGAGGGAGCGCCGGGGGGTGTTGGGATGTGCGCGACGCCGGGCGGCTCTCCGGCAGCGACCGCACCACAGCGACCCCCGAAAGGAACGCCTGTGAGGACCAGTCATCTCCCGAGCAGCCAACTCCTGGCCGAACCCATCGGTTCGCCGTTCCATGTCCGCCCGCTCGTCGGCCCGCTCGGCCGGGCGATCGCCCTGGGCACGGTGCTCGGCGCGCTGACGCTCGGGGCTGCGGCGCCCGCGCTAGCCGTGGGCCCCGACGCAGCGGCACCCCCGACCACCGCGACCGCCACGGCTCCGGCGACGCTCACCGTGACCGGTACCGGCCGGGCCGCCGCCGCGCCCGACCTCGCGGTTCTCTCGGTGGGCGTCGAGGCGACCCGTAAGACAGCCAAGGAGGCGATGGCCGCCCAGCGCACCGCGGCGGAGGCTCTGCTCGCCGCCCTGCGGAAGCAGTCCGTCGCGGACCGGGACATCCGTACCGACAGCCTGTCCCTCTCCCCGGTCTACGCCCAGACCGCCGACGGGGAAAGCAAGGTGACGGGCTATCAGGCCTCCCAGAGCTTCTCCGCGAAGATCCGGGACGTCGACAGGGCGGGCCAGGTCATCGGGGCGGTGACCGACGCCGCGGGGGACGCGGGCCGCGTCAACGGCGTCGCCTTCGACGTCGCCGACCCGAGCGCGCTGCGGGCGAAGGCCCGCGAGATCGCCCACAAGGACGCGCACGACAAAGCCGCCCAGCACGCGAGGCTCAGCGGGCACCGACTCGGCCGGCTCGTGTCCCTGACCGAGGGCGACAGCGTCCGCCCCGGCGCCGGAGCCGCCCCCGGAATGCCCGCAGACGCTCCGGAGGCCCCCCTGGCCCCCGGCGAGATCGAGGAGCAGGTGACGGTCACGGCGGTGTACGAACTGCTCTGACCGAAGGCTGAACGACTGACGCCCGACGACGGACGACAAGAGGCCCGCGACCGAGGGCCGACGACGGATGACGGGCGACGGACGACCGCGTCGGCTAGGGCTGAGCGGACTCCGGCGCCGTGCCGTCCAGCGAGGGCAGGCCGAGTTCGCGGGCCAGGGCGGCGTCGGCCCACTCCAGCATCGCGGCGCGGGAGAGCGATCCGGCGTACGAGGTCATCTGTACGGCGAGCCCGTCCAGGAAAGCGGTCAGGCGCCAGGCCGCGGCGGCCGGGTCCGTGCAGGGGAACTCGCCGGCCGCCGCGCCCTCGGCGATCACCTGGGTCAGGGCGGCCTTCCACTGCTGGTCGAGCGCCCCGGCGACCTCGCGCAGCGCCGGATCCCGCAGGCAGGCCGCCCAGCCCTCGATCCAGAGCCGCCAGCCCTTGGCCTGCCCGGTAGGGGCGTACCAGCGGACGGCAGCACGCAGCCGGCGCAGGGCCGTGGTCCGCCGCCCGAGGAGACGGCGCAGATGCGCCAGGTCGGCCTCGGCGGCGTAGGTGAAGGCCGCGGCGACGAGCTTCTCCTTGGTCGAGAAGTGGTAGAGCACCAGCGCGTTGCTGACGCCGAGCGCGGAGGCCACATCGGCGATCCTGACGGCCGCCACTCCCCGTGCCTCGATCTGTTCGACGGCGGCCCGGAGGAGTTCCTCCTGCCGCTCCGCCACGCTCAACCGCACTCTCGCCACGTCGGTCAGCCTACACAGCACATGACACGGGCATGATCATTTATGCGGGCCCGCCGGGCCGCCCCGGGCGGTGCCGTCAGTACCAGCCGTAACGCTCCGCGATCTCCGGCAGCCGCTCCTCCACCAGCGCGTGCGCCGCCGCGCGCGGAGTGCTTCCGTCCGCCTCCGCCCGGTCCAGCATCCGGCCCACCAGGGACCGCATGGCCCGCCGGGTGTGTGCGAAGGCCTCGTCCGCGTCCGCCCCGATGTCGCCGAAGAGCGTCCACCACCACCAGGCGTTGGTGCCGGAATTGACCACGACGTCCGGGAGCACCACGACCCCGCGCGCGGCGAGCAGCTCCTCCGCCTCGGGGAGGACCGGCATGTTCGCCGCCTCGACGATCCACCGGGCTCGGATCCGCCCCTGGGCCTCGGCGTCGATCGCGTACGAGACGGCAGCCGGGACCAGCACGTCCGCCTCGGCCGACAGCCAGGCGTCGCCCGCCTCCTCCCGGTCCCCGGGCCGCAGCGCCGAGCGGTCCACGGTCCCGTGCGCGTCGCGGGCCGCGAGGAGCGCTTCGACGTCGAGGCCGTCCGGATTGACGATCGTCCCCTTCACATCGGCGACCGCGACCACGGTGAGCCCGGCCCGGTCCAGGAAGCGGGCGGTGGCACCGCCCATGGTTCCCAGACCCTGGACCGAGACCCGGGTCCCGGCGTACGGCCGCCCGGCCCGGTCCAGAGCCACGAGGACCGACTCGGCGACCCCGCAGCCGCCCACGAGCTCGTCAAGGCCGATCCCGTCCACCTCCACCGCGAAGGCGTCGGCGAGCCGCCGCCTGGCCGCCTCCTCGTCGTCCAGGAGCGGGTACACCGCCTGGATCGAGGAGACGAGCCCGGCCTCCGCCGCCGCCCGGTCGACCAGGTCCTGCGTCAGCCCCAGATCCTCGCCCGTGGTCCAGAAGCGCTCGATGTACGGGCGCATCGCCCGCAGGTAGCGGACCAGCACGCCGTACGCCTCGGGGGAGCGCGGGTCGCAGTCGATGCCGCCCTTGGCGCCGCCCAGCGGGACGTACCGGCTGCTCGGGTCGTAGTGCAGGGCCTCCTTCATGGTCATGCCACGGGCGAGCCCGGCGACCTCCTCTGCCGTGCACCCCTCGCGCATCCGCAGCCCGCCGCTGGCCACCCCGCGCACCAGCCGGTCGACGACCAGATGGCCGCGGCGGCCGGTCACGTGGTCGGTCCAGCCGACGGACAGCAGGGGGGCGGCGCTCATGGGAACACTCCGGGAATGGCGGCGGTACTGAACAGCTGTTCAGTATCACTCATCTCCCCGGCGAGGAACCTGGCGGGCCGCCCATAATGGAACGACACCGACCACCAGGAGGCCCCGTGACCGGCACCGGCTCCGACTACTCGCTTCGGGCCCGCCTGCGCGCCCTGCGGCCCGAGGCGTTCGGCGCCGACCCGGCCGGGGAGCGCATGGAGCGCATCCGGCGCTCGCCGAACTTCGCCGACGGCGTCTTCCGGAACCCCGTGTCCGCCCGGACCCGGCCGTCCGGATCCACCGTCGAGTTCGCCAAGATCTACTTCGAGAAGGAATCGCGGGCGCGTCGGGCCCCCACCGGTACCATCCCCGTTCACCCGACCACGCTGGCCGACCTCGCCAAGCCTCCGGTCTCGGGGCTCCGCCTGACCTGGATGGGGCACTCCAGCGTCCTCGCCGAGATCGACGGCCACCGGGTCCTCTTCGATCCCGTCTGGGGCGACCGCTGCTCGCCCTTCGCGTTCGCCGGGCCCAAGCGGCTGCACCCCGTGCCGCTGCCGCTCGCGGCCCTCGGCCCGGTCGACGTCGTCGTGATCTCGCACGACCACTACGACCACCTCGATCTGCCCACGATCAAGGCCCTGGCCTCCACGGACACGGTCTTCGCGGTCCCGCTGGGCGTCGGAGCCCATCTCGAGCGCTGGGGTGTGCCGGCCTCGCGGCTGCGCGAGCTGGACTGGAACGAGTCCACCGAGATCGGTGAGCTGCGGCTCACCGCGACCCCCGCCCGGCACTTCTGCGGCCGAGGTCTGCGCAACACCCAGCACACGCTCTGGGCCTCCTGGGTCGTCGCGGGCCCGGACCACCGGATCTACCACAGCGGTGACACGGGCTACTTCCCTGGCTTCGCCGAGATCGGCGCCGCGCACGGCCCCTTCGACGCGACCATGATCCAGATCGGGGCGTACAGCGAGTACTGGCCCGACATCCACATGACGCCCGCCGAGGGCATGCGGGCCCATCTCGATCTCCAGGGCGGCCGCCCGCACGGCGTGCTGCTGCCGATCCACTGGGGCACCTTCAACCTGGCCCCGCACGCGTGGGCGGAACCCGGCGAGTGGACGAACGACGCCGCGGCGGAGGCCGGCCAGGCCGTCGCGTCCCCCCGTCCCGGCGAGCCCTTCGAGCCCTCGGGGAAGCTCCCCGCGGACCCGTGGTGGCGAGGGGTCTCCGCACCCATCGCGCGCCCGTGGCGCCGCCCCAAGGGGCAGACCCAGGCCCAGGCGGCCCAGGACGATCTCGACCTCGCGGGCGAGCGGTAGGGGGATCATGCCGGGCTCGCGACGCCTGGCACCGCGCCTCGCCGTGTTGTCGTCGGTCCCTGATCCGGCCTGATCGACGAAACAGCCCTTAGCCCCGGGGTCCTGTACGAACCTGGCGAGCCGCCTCGGACGTCGCGCGACCGGCCGCCGTGAGCTGCGGGGCTGCCCCCTTACCGCCCCGCCCGGCCATCGAGCCGCGGCCCACTGACCACACCCGCGGTTCCGCCCCCCCGGCCAAGACGTCATGGCCGGGGGCCGTAGGCCCGCCCGCAGCCCGGCCGCAAGCCCGTCGCCCGGCCCGCTCGCCCGCCCGTCGCCGCGCCCGCAGGCCCGCCAGCAGCCCGGCCCGCAGGCCGTTCGCCCGCAAGCTCACCCGCCAGCGCGAAATACCCGGTACGCCCCCGTTGCTCCAGGGCAATTCCCGGCCGTCTCCTACAAGTTCGTGAACTTCCCACGCTGCGTGCGCTGCTCGGTCGTGAACTCCCCACGCGGCGCGGCCTGCGACTTCCGTCGCGGCCTCCCCTTATCGGTCAATGCCCACCGCACACCCCCCTGTTGACGATCGGTCACCTGTTCGTCGCCCGGTGATACGATCATTCCGCTTGCGGGGTGGGGGATGGGCGAAGACGACATCTCCGACGACGGTGGCCATCCGAACAATGACCAGGTTCGGACGGCCCGTCGGTCCACCCGCATGGACGGAATTCAGCAGCTGGCCGTCAGTCGCCTGAAGAGAGTCTTATGACGCATTACGCACAGAACCCAGTGCTCTGGGCCCTTCTCGTCGCCGTCCTCGGCGCGGTCGCCGTCATTGTTCGCCAGCGCAGGGCGGCGCGGGCTCTACGGGGTGAGATCGAGGAGATCAAAGCCCACTACACCGAGCTGGAGAGCAGCTTCTCGAAATCCGTCGAGGCCGAGAAAGAACGAGCTCAGGACGCGACGAAATCGGTCCTCAAGTCCGCGATGCGGACACTTCAGGGCCTCGCCGCCGAACAGCAGTCGGTCATTTCCGGCCTGCAGAGCAAATACGGCGAGTCGGTCATTCTCCAGGACCTTCTGGAGATCGACCACACGAACTCCCAGTTCGGACGGCGTGCTCAGTCCATCGCCGTGCTGTGTGACGGCTGGCTGGGGCGCCAGCGCGAGATCGCCTCGGTCTACGACGTGGTCCGCAGCGCGCAGGGCAGGGTCCGTCACTTCCGGCGCGTGGAGATCCTTTCGCAGGTCGACTTCGGTATCACCAGTCGGTCCGTCGAACCGGTGGCGCTGGCTCTCGCCGAGCTGCTCGACAACGCCACCAGCTACTCCAGCCCGGACA
The DNA here is from genome assembly GCF_040645695.1 of Streptomyces sp. NPDC046712. NCBI lineage: Bacteria > Bacillati > Actinomycetota > Actinomycetes > Kitasatosporales > Streptomycetaceae > Streptomyces > Streptomyces sp. NPDC046712. Next base: position 287,766 of record NZ_JBEYYW010000005.1, read on the forward strand.
CCGTGGTCGAAATCAACATTCGCACCGTCCCCAAGGGCATTTGCATCGTCGTCGACGATGCCGGCGTCGGCATGAATGACGAGGAGAGGGCCAGGGCCGCGAAACTCCTGTCGACCGAGCGGGTCTCCGGCGTTTCGGGGCTCGGCAGCCCTCCGCAGTTCGGCTTCGCCGTCATCGGCGTGCTCTGCGAGCGCTTCGGCTTCGAGGTGTCCGTGGACTCCAGTTCGCCGTACGGAGGCGTCCGCGCGGTCCTCCTCCTGCCGCACGATCTGCTCACCGGCATGCCGGAGAAGAAGGTCCCGGCGCCCGCCGCCCCCGCCGCCGCCGTCGCCGCGACGGACCCGGGCGGCCCCGAATCCGCGCTGACCGCGTCCTCGACGTCCGACGGTCTGCCGAAGCGCCGCCGCAAGCGGCCGATGGCCATCGTGCCCGGCAGCACGACCACGCCCGCGGCCACCCGCTCCGGTGCGGAAACCGCGGCGATCATGGGGGCCTTCCAGCGAGGCACGCAATCCGGACGGGCCACGCGCTCGGACGCGGCGGATCAGACGAGCAGCACACGTGATGCGAGCAGCGAAGGGCATGAGGTCTCGTGAACGACGATCTGTCATGGATGCTTGACAGCGCCTTGGAGATACCCGGGGCGCTCCACGCGGTCCTGGTCTCCGCGGACGGTCTGCTGATGGCCCGTACGAAGGACTTCGACAAGGACAACGCGGACACCGTCGCCGCCGCGATGAGCGGCGTGCAGTCGCTCAGCCGCTCGCTCGGGTTCTTCGTCGACGGGGGCCACCTGCGGTGGCGCCAGACGCTGGTCGAGTTCGACGGCGGCTGGGTCTTCCTGATCTCCGCCGGGGAGGGCGCGTATCTCGGCGTCTCGGCCTCGCCGGACGTCGACATGCAGGACATCACGTTCCGGATGCAGCAGCTCGTCGGCCAGCTGGGCAAGGCCTTGACGACGCCGCCGCGCGAGAACCTCGGCGTGCGCTCATGAGCGGCTTCGACGAACGGGAGCCCGAGGCCGCGGAATTAGTGCGTCCGTACGTCATCACCAAGGGACGCGGCCTGCCCGACGAGGAGCAGCTGTCCCTGATCACCCTGGTCACCGCGGTGGAGGACCACCAGCAGCGGCCGACCCGGCTCTCGCCCGAGGAACAGGGTCTGCTGGAGCTGTGCACCGCCGGCTACCTCTCGGTCGCCGAGATCGCGGGGCACACCCGGCTGCCCATGGGTGTGGTGAAGATCCTCCTCTCGGCGCTCACCGAGGGCGGCTACCTCATCACCCGTCCGCCCGTGCAGCGTGCCACGCTCGCCGACCGGGACATCCTCGAGGAGGTGCTGAATGGGCTACGCACCAAATTTGGATGAACAGGCGTACGTCCGTGGCGGGGCGACGCAGATCGCCGTGAAGATCCTCGTCGTCGGTCACTTCGCCGTCGGCAAGACGACCTTCATCGGTGCGATTTCGGAGATCCCTCCGCTGTCCACCGAGGAGACGATGACCCGCGCCGGCGAGTCCTTCGACGACCTCAAGGGAGTCCGGACCAAGACCACCACGACGGTGGCCATGGACTTCGGCCGACTGACCATCAGCGACCGCGTGGTGCTGTACCTGTTCGGAACGCCCGGTCAGCAGCGCTTCGTTCAGATGTGGGAGGACATGGCGCGCGGTGCGCTCGGCGCGCTGGTGCTCGTCGACCCCGAGCGGCTGGCGGACTCCTTCGCCGTGATCGACCTGATCGAACAGTACGGCCTCGACTACGCGATCGCCGTCAACCGCTTCGACGGCACGGCGGACCGAGAGGAACGGGCGCTGCGCGAGGCACTGGACCTGCTCGACGACACCCCGGTCGTCACCTGCGACGCGCGCGACGAACAGTCGTCCGCCGACGCGCTGATCACACTCGTCCGGCATCTGCTGGACCGCGCTCACTAGGACCAGACATGGACGCTCAACCCACCGCTCCCGTGCCCCCGCCCGGGTGCCCCGCCCACCACGTCGGCGCCCGGGTGCCGCTGTACGGGCCGGAGTTCGCGGCAGATCCCCAGGCGTACTACTCCTATCTGCGCCACTACGGCCCCACCGCACCCGTGGAGCTCGCTCCAGGGGTGGAGGCCACCCTCGTCACCGACTACGCGACCGCCCTGCAACTCCTGCAGGACTCGGGCTCCTTCCGTAAGGACGCCCGCCGCTGGCGGGACCTCGCCGAAGGCCTGATCAGTCCGGACAACCCGGTCGTGCCCGCGCTGGCGTACCGGGCCAACAGCATGTTCAGCGACGGGGCCGAGCACCTGCGGCTGCGCCAGGCGATCACGGACAGCATGGCCCGCGTCGACGCGCGCAAGCTGACCCGGACCACCGAGCAGGTCTCCGAGTACCTCATCTCGCAGTTCGGCTCGCGTGGCTCCGCCGATCTGCTCGGTGACTACGCCAGGCAGCTGCCGCTGTTCGTGTTCAACGAACTCTTCGGCTGCCCCGCCGACATCGGTGACCGGGTGCTGTTCGGCATCACCGGCATGTTCGACGGCATCAACGCCGAACGGGCCGTCGAGGTCCTGTTCGGTGCCGTCGGCGAGCTGGTGGCGCTCAAGCGTGCCAGGCCGGGCGAGGACGTCACCTCCTGGCTGATGCAGCATCAGGCGAAGCTGACCGACGAGGAGATGGTCCATCAGGTCGCCCTGCTCCTGGGCGCGGGCACCGACCCGCTGGGCAACCTCATCGGCAACACGCTTCACCGGCTGCTCACCCACGACCGGTACGCCGACGGGGGCGGCCTGATCGACGAGGCCCTCGACGACACCCTGTGGGACAACCCGCCCATGGCCAACTACGCGGCGCACTACCCGGCGGCCGACATGGAGTTCGCCGGTCAGAAGTTCCGGGCGGGCGATCTCGTGCTGGTCAGCTTCGCGGCCGCCAACTCGGGGCCGAAGCTGACGGCCGCACGCCAGGCCGGAAGCAACCGGTCCCATCTGGCGTGGAGCGCGGGCCCCCACGCCTGCCCGTCCAAGGAGCCTGCCCGGCAGATCACCGTCACCGCCATCGAGAACCTGCTCAACCAGCTCCCCGATGTCGAACTGTCCGTCCCGGAGGACAGCCTCGTCTGGCGCCCGGGCCCGTTCAACCGGGGCCTCACCACGCTGCCCGCCCGGTTCACCGCGGTCGAGACCGTGCGCCGGACCGGCGCGGAGGCCCGTCCGGAGGCGTCCAAGCAGCCGCAGACGTCCGAGGCGGGCCGTAGGCGCGAACGCGGCGGAATGTGGAGCCAGTTCCTCAACTGGCTGGCGAAGTGATGGACGCAACTCCCCTTGGCTTCCCCGCCATCGCATGAATGATCAGCCGTGGGGGTAGTGAGCACCGCGTTGTTCTGGCGTGCTTACGAGGCTAAGGAGGTGTCGTGGAGCACATATCCACCGACGCCGGTTTCATGCAAGGTCCCATCGAGTTCGGCCCCCTCGATACCCGCCCATCCGGGCGGGTATCTTCTTGGGCGCTCAGGCGCAGTACGGAGACGCTCGGCGGTCACGCGGCGAGACAGGTCCTGCGGCTGTGCGAGGCCGTGGGGTTGAGCGGAGCCGACTCCGCCGAGTACGCGCAGACGCTGCTCACCGCGCTGGGCCCCGCCGCCGAGCGGCCGCTCGATCTGCCGCCCGAGCGCTCCTTCCTCTCCGACGACCACACGCCGGTGGAGTACTCGCTCGCCTTCGTCCCGGACGCGGGCCCGACGCTGCGGGTGCTGCTGGAGCCCGGGTACGGCGCCGGCAGCCTGGCGGAGAACGGGCGCGTCGGACTGCGGGTGGTCCACGAGATGGCGCGGCGATGGGGATTCGACACCAAGCGGCTGGACGAGCTCGAGGACCTGTTCTTCCCTCCCGAGCCCGAGGGCCCGCTGGCGCTCTGGTGCGCGCTGGAGCTGGTCCCCGGCGGGGTCCCCAAGGCCAAGGTGTACCTGAACCCCGCGGCGTCCGGGCAGGAACGTTCCGCCGACACGGTGCGTGAGGCGCTGCGCCGGCTCGGCCACCGCCAGGCGTTCGCGGCACTGCCCGAGGGCGATCGCCATCTGTTCTTCGCCCTGGATCTGGGTGACTGGGAAGAACCCCGCGTGAAGGTCTACCTCGCGCACCAGGAGCTGACGGCAGCGGACGCGGCCGGTCTGTCCCGCGTGGACGGCGGCCCCCGACGGACGGAGATCAAGCGGTTCTTCCGCACGGCGGCCGGGCACGACATCGAAGCCGACGGCTTCGACCACCCGGATGTGCCGCTCGACCGCCGGCCGGGCCTGAGCTGCCACGCCTTCACCGAGAGCCGGACCGGCCTGCCCAGCGGGTTCACCCTGCACATCCCGGTCCGCGACTACGCCCGCCACGACGGGGAGGCCCTCGACCGGGCGGTGGCCGTGCTCCGCCGCCACGGCATGGACCCGGCTCCGCTCGTCCGGGCCCTGTCCGCCGTCACCTCGCGCCGGCTCCAGGACGGCGTGGGGCTCATCGCCTACCTGGGACTCGTCCACCAGCAGGGCCGGCCGCCGCGGATGAACGCGTACATCTCCTCGGAGGCGTACGAGGTCAGGCCGCCGGCCACCGTGGCCGTACCGGCTCCTCGGCCGGAGGTCGTCCACTCATGAGGCTCCCCGCCGCCCGGGGTCACGCGTCCTGCAACTCCCGCAGCTCCCGCAGGTAGGGGCCGACGTCCACCTGGATCGAGGAACCCTCGGACCGCCCGTAGCGCTCCTCGATACCAGTCAGGTACGTGCTGATCTCCTCGCGCATGACATCCGCGGACGGCAGGGTGACGTCGCCGTCGACGATCCGTGCCACCCACCTGGCCTGGGCCTCCACAAGGCGCGTGATCGAGCCCACGGGACGTATCAGACCGACGAAGTACAGGCCGGGCCGGTCGGCTGCGACAACGCGCTTGTACAGTTCGACCGCCCCCCGCCGCGGGCCCGCCGGACACCCGGCGGGCAGGAAGGGGAAGGCCATGCGGAATCCGGTGCAGTACACGATCGCGTCCGCCTCCACCGAGGTTCCGTCGGTGAAGGCCACCCGGCGGCCGTCGAGGGAGTCGATCGCGGGCTTCGGGATCACCGCGCCGTGCCGTATGCGGCTGAGGATCTCGTCCGAGATGGTCACGGCCGAGGAGAAGATGGCGTGGTCGGGCTCGGGCAGGCCGTAGTCCGACAGCTTCCCCCGAGCCACGAGCAGCGCCTGCTCGACGAAGCTCCGCTGCTCGGGGAAGGACATCTCGTTCCACCACGGCGCGTCGGCGATCAGATCCACGGACATGCCGAAGAGCTGCTTGGGCACGACGTGCAGCCCCCGGCGGACGGACAGGACGGTCTGCGCGGCATGCCGGGAGAGGTCGGAGGCGATGTCCACCCCCGACGCTCCCATGCCCACCACGACGACCCGCTGCCCGGCGAAGTCGCTGCCGTCGCGGAAGTCCATCGAATGGAGAATCCTTCCGGCGAAGGAGTCGGCGCCCGGCGGCAACGGATTCGGCAGCGCCGCCTCCGTGTTGTGGCCCGAGGCGACGATCACCTGCTCGAAACGCCGCTCCGACTCCTCTCCTAGGGCGTCCCGGCTGATGACCGTCCAGACACCGTCGGCGTCCTGCCGTACGGAGACCACTTCCGTACGCAGTTCGATACGGGGCAGCAGTCCGGCCCACTCGGCGAAGGACCGCAGATAGGCGGCGACGTCGCTGTGCCTGGGGTAGAGGGGCAGCTCGTCCGGCATCGGGAAGTCCGAGTAGCCGGTGAGCTGTTTGGCGGTGTTCAGATGCAGCGACCCATAGGCCGGGCCCCGTTCGCCGGCCCCCGCCCGGCGCCAGATCCCTCCGACGTCCGGTGACTTCTCCAGGCAGACGAAGTCGATTCCCCTGACCGAGAGAGCGTGTGCGGTCGCCAGCCCTGACAGGCCCGCACCGATGACACACACGGTCGCCGCAGTGGGAACGGCACGTGACCCGTCCAAGGAACCCTCCACAGAACACCATCCGTCCTCGCACCGGGCGTCGACCGCAACCGGTGCCTCAGCCTTCTCCGCGCGGGAGCCCGGGGCCTCACGATACCGATCAAGCTTCGCGCAGGTGGGTGGGGTGGTTCCGGTCGTACGGACAGTCACGTCGACGGTCATGGCACACGCAGGGGCGTGAACGGAAGCGAACGCGAATTCGAGGCCGAAAACGTGGCCGGAAAGAGGGAGGCGGAAGCCGTTGAGGGCGTGCTCAAGGACGCACGCACTCCCTGGCGCGATGTCCCGCCGGCCGATTCCGGTCAGGAACCGATTCCACCGAAGGCGGAGGCGTACACACGCCTCCGCCCCGTTCCGTTCCCGCGCCTTCACCGCGCCCCGCCGGGTTCCGGCCATACGTTCTCGGCCGGTCGTGCGAAGGGTGATACCAGAGTCGGGTGAGCTGCGGGTAAGTTTGCCAACTGCGCACCGCACATGAACGGTTGACGACTACAGTGGGTGGTTGGTGATCATCCGTAGGCTCATCCGACCCACGTCACACACCCCTGCAGTACGCCGAATCCTGGGCACGTACCAAGGACACTCATGTCTCAACTTCGCGCACCCGCCGCGCGGTCCGAACGCCGTGAGGGCGGGCGGCACGGCCGGTCAGGCGCCCGTTCCGCTCCCGGTGCGGGGACTCCCAACCCCGCGCAGAATCCCGCGCCGCTCCCGCCGGAAGCCCGCATACGCCCCCAACTCCTGCGTACCTCCGTGCTTCCGGCCGTCGCCGTGGCACTCGGCGGCGCGGCCGCCGTCATCTTCACCATCCGCTCCACCGGAGCCGGTCCGACCCCCGGCCTCTGGGCCGCGCTCACGGGCGCCGCGGCCCTCACGGTCGCCTCCGTGACCGCGGCCGCGCTCGGTGCCGACCGGGCGGCCAAGTCCGTCCTCGACCGCTGCAACACCCTGCGCCGCTCCAGCGCCCGCAGTCAGAGCGAATTACGCGCGGTCGTCGAGCAGCTGCGCCGCGGCGAAGGCCCCCCGGCCCGCCCGGCCACCCCGCCGCCCGCGACCTCCGGCGACGAGTTCGACCTGCTCGCACAGGAGTTGACCCGCTCCCACGAGGCCGCCGTGGCCGCCGTCGTCCAGGCCTCCAGGCTCTCCAGCAGCGTCGGCAACGAGCAGAAGGTCGAGGTCTTCGTCAACCTCGCCCGCCGCCTCCAGTCCCTCGTCCACCGCGAGATCCAGCTCCTGGACGAGCTGGAGAACGAGGTCGAGGACCCCGAGCTGCTCAAGGGCCTGTTCCACGTCGACCACCTGGCCACCCGCATCCGCCGCCACGCCGAGAACCTCGCCGTGCTCGGCGGCGCCATCTCCCGCCGCCAGTGGTCGAATCCGGTCACCATGACCGAAGTGCTGCGCTCCTCCATCGCCGAGGTCGAGCAGTACCCGCGCGTGAAGCTCGTCCCGCCGATCGACGGCACGCTGCGGGGCCATGCGGTGGCCGACGTCATCCACCTGCTCGCGGAACTGGTCGAGAACGCGACGCTGTTCTCCGCCCCGCACACCACGGTGCTGCTGCGCGCCCAGTACGTCACGGCCGGCCTCGCCATCGAGGTCGAGGACCGCGGTCTGGGCATGCCGGTCACCGAGCAGAACAAGATGAACGCCCTGCTCGCGGACCCCGACCAGGTCAACGTCGCCCACCTGCTCCAGGACGGCCGCATCGGGCTCTTCGTGGTCTCCGCGCTCGCCAGGCGCCACGGCATCGCGGTACGCCTCCAGTCGAACATCTACGGCGGTGTCCAGGCCGTCCTCGTGCTGCCGCAGGGCCTCCTCGGCGCCGACCCCGAGGGGCTCGCGCGGAACGAGGGCCGGCCGGGAGCGGCGGGCGCGGGCCATCCGCCCCAGGCGCCGCAGATGCCTCGACCGGCGGCAGCCCCGGCGGTCCACGCGGCCCCCGCAGCACCGGCACCGGCCGGGATGCCCGCACCGGCACCCGTACACCCGCAGGCGCCCGCGCCCGTCCACGCCTCCGCGCACACCCCCGTACGTACGCCCGCGCATGCGCCGGAGCCCGCGGCCGAACCCCCACACCGGCCCCTCACGTACACCACCTCCGCACCGGCCCTCCCGCTCCAGCAGCCGAACGCGGGCGTGCCCTCCCCGGCCGCCCCCGCGCACGACGGAGCCCCCCTCCCCGTGCGCGGAGATCGCGCCGAGCGTGCCAACCCCGGCACGATCACCCCGGCCCCGCGAGCGGAAGCGCCCGGCCGACCCCTCCTCCCCAAGCGGCGCGCGCAGGAGCACATCGTCCCGCAGCTGCGTGACGAGCCCGTGGCCCGCAAGCCCGAGGAGCACGCCCTGCACGATCCGGGTCTGATGGCCGCATTCCAGCGGGGCATCGGACTCGCCGAATCCCAGCCCCCCGCCCATGAACCGCCGCGTCCCGGCGACGCGCACAAGGAGTAGATGCACCATGGCGAGCAATGCGCCGAACGGCCATTCCTCGGATCTCGACTGGCTGCTGAGCGGTCTGGTCCAGCGGGTCCCGTACACCCGCAGCGCGGTACTGCTCTCCTCCGACGGCCTGGTCAAGTCGGTCCACGGCCTCGACATCGACGCCGCCGACCACATGGCCGCGCTGGCCTCCGGGCTGTACTCGCTCGGCCGCAGCGCCGGTGCGCGGTTCGGCGACGGCGGCGAGGTCCGGCAGGTGGTCGTCGAACTCGATTCCACCCTGCTGTTCGTCTCCACCGCCGGCTCCGGCACCTGCCTGGCGGTTCTCGCCGGACGCGAGGCGGACGCCGCGGTCCTGGGATACGAGATGGCGATGCTGGTCAAGAGCGTACGTCCGTATCTGGTCACGCCCGCCAGGCAGGCCGCGGGCGCGGCGCGCAGCGCGGGGCAGTAGCCGTGACGTTCTCCCAGGAGGGGCCCTGGCTCGATGACGCGGCGGGCCGGCTGATCCGCCCGTACACCGTGATCGGCGGCCGGACCCAGCCCACCACCGCGCTGGACCTCCTCTCCATGGTGATAGCGACGGGAGCCACACCGCAGGCACACATGGGTCCCGAGCACAGTCTGGCCCTCGGGCTGTGCGACGGACCCATCTCGGTGGCGGAGATCGCGGCGCACTTACGGCTCCCGGCGGTCGTCACCAAGGTTCTGCTCTCCGACCTCGTGGACTGCGGTGCGCTGACCGCACGGGCGCCCCGCTTCCACGCCAACCCAACCGACCGTTCCTTGCTGGAGGCAGTGCTCGATGGCCTACGACAACGGCTTTGAGCCCCACGAGAACCTCGCGACCGACCCGTTCCCCACCGCGCTCAAGATCCTGGTGGCGGGCGGCTTCGGCGTGGGCAAGACCACCTTCGTGGGCGCGGTCAGCGAGATCGAACCGCTGAGCACCGAAGAGCTGCTGACGCAGGTCAGCGCGGCCACCGACAGCCTGGAGGGCGTGGAGTCCAAGACCACGACCACGGTCGCGATGGACTTCGGGCGCATCACGTTGGACGACAGGAACGTGCTGTACCTCTTCGGGACCCCGGGCCAGGAGCGCTTCTGGTTCATGTGGGACGAGCTGTCCGAGGGCGCGCTCGGAGCGGTCGTCCTCGCCGACACCCGGCGCTTGCAGGACTGCTTCTCCGCCGTCGACTTCTTCGAACGGCGCGGGATCGGATTCGTCGTGGCGGTCAACGAGTTCGACGGCGCGTACCGCTACGAGCCGGACGAGGTGCGTGCCGCGCTCGACCTTAAGCCCGAAGTGCCGGTCGTGCTCTGCGACGCGCGGATCTCCAGCGCCGGCATCCGGACGCTGTTCACCCTCGTCAAGCATCTGCTCACCACCATCCCGGCCGCCGTGCCGAGCTACGGAGCACCGACATGACCTACGACCCGACCGGGCATCTGCTGCTGACCCCTGTCGACCAGGAGGCGCCCGCCCGCGTACGACGGCTGCGCGAACTGGGCCTGGGGGAGCGGCCGGAGCCGGCGTTCGACGAGTTCGCCACCCGGCTCGCGCAGGTGACCGGCGCCCCGTTCTCGATGGTCAACTTCATCGACGAGAACCGGCAGTTCTTCGCCGGCCTGCACACCCCGACGGGCACCCACACGGGCAGCGACCTTGGCGCGGCGGCCGCGGGCGGGAACGTCGGCCGGTACATGGCCCGTGACCACGGCTACTGCCCGCACGTGGTCGTGCGGCGCAAGGCGCTGGTCCTGGAGGACGTCTGCGACTACCCGCGCTTCGCGGGGAACCCGGTGGTGGACGAGATCGGCATCCGCTCCTACATGGGCGCGCCGCTGATCGACCGTACGGGCATGGCGCTGGGCACGATCTGCGTGGTCGACACCGATGTGCGGCCGTGGGGCCGGGCCGGTCTGGAGACGATCAAGACGCTCGCGGCGGAGCTGGTGGAGCAGATCCATCGCCGTGAGGACGGGTTGATCTGACCCGTTCAGGTGGACGGGTGGCGCCCCGGGGCGGCTTCATGCCGCGCCGGGGCGCTGCGGCGTCTGTGCTCTCGTGTGGTCACGCGTGTACGGGCTCCAGCTTGAGCAGGTCCGCGAGCTTCTCGGACCAACTGCCCTTGTCCTGGCCGAGAGCGACCTCGGCAAGACGCAGCAGCTGGATGTCGGAGGTGCCGGCGGGGGCGAAGATGTGGTGCGCGTCGCGGAGGTAGCGCTCGATCGGACGGTTGGTGAAGAGACCGGCGGCCGCGTGGATCTCCATGGCGTTGCGACCGGAGTCGATCGCCGACTCCACGTTGACCAGCTTGGCGTTCATCAGCTCGGCGTCGCAGGACAGGCCCTGGTCGAGCAGATGAACCGCGTGGTATGCCGCGAGCCGTGCCGTCATCAGCCGGGACTGCATCTGTCCCAACTTCAGCTTGACCGTGGGGAGTTCGTGGAGCGGCTTGCCGTAGCGGTGGCGCTCCTCGCAGAACCGGGTGGTCTCCTCCAGGATCGCCTGGTGGATGCCGAGCGAGACGGCGGTGAGGTTGGCCCGGCCGTACAGCACGCTGGAGGAGTACGCGACGGACAGGCCCTCGCCCTCGTCGCCGAGCCGGTTGGAGGCCGGGACCCGGCAGTTCTCGAAGATGAGCTCGCCGAAGCTGAAGCCGTGCAGTCCCATGGCCGGCTGCTGGGGGCCGAGCCGGAATCCCGGGCGATCGGACTCGACCAGGAAGGCCGTGAGGCCCTTCGAGCCGGGGCCGGTCCGCACGACCACACCGTGCAGATCGCCCACGTGGCTGTTGCCGACGAAGACCTTGCGGCCGTTGAGGATGTAGTCGTCGCCGTCGCGGACGGCGCTCGCGGTCATGCCGAGGACGTGACCGCCCGATTCGGGCTCGGTGACCGCGATGGTCGGCAGGCACTCACCCGTGGCGATGGCGGGGAGCCAGGTCTTGCGCTGGTCGTCGCTGCCGAAGTGGAGGATCTTGGCGGTGCCGAGCTGGGAGGCCTGAACCATGGCGCCCATCGCGCCGCTGACCCGGGAAAGCTCCTCGATGATGACGGTTTTGGCCAGGTGCCCGGCGCCCATTCCGCCGTATTCCTGACCGATGGTGGCGCCCAGCCAGCCCTGCTCGCAGATCAGCCGCGACAATTCGTGGTGCACCGACCGGGACGCTTCCATCTCGGCTATCCGCGGTCGGACCTCACTCTCCGCGAAGTCCCGGACCGTTCCCCTGAGCTGATGATGAAGTCGACTGCTGAAGTAGCCGTCCATACGAGTCCCTCCTCCGCGAAACGCCTGCTCGCTCGGTTGTTCGAGCAGGTGGTGCATCGGCAGTGGCCCCGTCCCGAACAGGCCGACACTCCATGGTGTTGATCTTTCTCGGGCGGATCAATATCACTACGGAATTTGTCTGAAACCGGAGTTGTTGACGATTGAATCTGTCTGTGTTTCGTGCGGACTTGGCCTGTTCGGGCGGGTCCTCGGCGGATTCCCCGTGGGCATCTTTCTGCCACATGCCAACGGCAAACGATTGGTGGGCATATGGCATCGAGGGGTGCCTGGTCGCCTCAATAACCACCTCCTCACCACGGGGGCGGAATGTCGGAACAATCGCCGAGCCCGGGCGGAACCGGAACCTCCGAGGTCGGGCGCACGCGAGGCGTGGGCCGGGGAACGGTGTCCGGAGGGGCGGAGGTGCATGGGGGCGCGTCACGGGGAGTGACCGGCGCACGCTCCGGCGCGTGCGCCCCGAAGAGCGCCGGCAGGGAGGTCGGTGTCGGTGGCGGGCCGTACGGTCGAGGCATGGCCACTGCCGACGACGTACGCAGAATCGCGCTCTCACTGCCCGGGGCGGTCGAGAAGCTCGCCTGGGGCATGCCCACCTTCCGCGCGGGCCCGGGCGGAAAGATCTTCGCCTCGCTGGACGACGACGAACAGGCGATAGGGGTGAAATGCCCCAAGGAGGAGCGCGAGGAACTCATCGCCTCCGAGCCCGCCAAGTTCTTCATGCGGGAGGGGCACGACGACGGCTACGCCTGGGTGCGAGTCCGGATCGGCGCCCTCGACGACGAGGAGGAGCTCCGCGTCATCCTCGCCGACTCATGGCGCCAAGTGGCTCCGCGCAGGCTCCTGGAGCAGTACCCGGAGGTAGGGGCCCCGCCCGAGGAGGGCTGACGTCCTACCGCCCGAGGAAGCTCGTGACGCGCTCCCGCAGTCCGGCCGGGTCGAGCCCGTGGCCGGCCAGGTGCTCGTCGATGCTTCCGTACTTGCGCAGCTCCCGGCGGGAGACCCCGAGGCCGAGGACGCGGTGGGGGAGCGCGGCGAGGGCGTCGTTGGCCGCCGCCGTCGACGTACCGGCGAGGTAGGGCTCGACCAGGACGACGTCCGGGCGGGCCGCGGCGGCCGCCCGGCGCAGGGCCGCGGCGTCGAAGGGGCGGATCGTGCTCGCGTACAGGACGGTCACGTCGAGGCCCTCGGTGGCGGCCAGGACGTTGTCCAGCATGGGCCCGACCGCGAGGACGACCCCGCCCCGCCCTTCGCGGACGGTACTGAAGCCGGGCGAAACGGGGAGCGGCGAGACGTTGGACTGGAGCGAGAGCCGGACGTAGACGAGATCGCCCCCCGCGACCGCCTGCCGCAGCAGCGTCTCCGCCTCCTCCGGGTGCCCCGGAACGTGCACCGTCCAGCCGTCGAGCGTGTCGAGCAGGGCCACGTCGCCGGGCGACATGTGAGTGAAACCGCCGGCAGGCCAGTCGTACGAAGCCCCGGCGCTCACCAGGACACCGCTCACCCCCTGATGCCCGAAGTCGAGCTTGAGCTGTTCGAAGGGGCGCTCGACCAGGAAGCTCGCGAAGGTGTGCATGACCGGCCGCAGCCCCGTCAGCGCCAGCCCGCCACCCGCACCGATCAGCAGCTGCTCCCGGATGCCGACATTGATCACTCGGTCCGGGTGGCGCCGCTCGGCCTGCTGGAAGCCGTCCTTGCTGATCTCGGCGAGGACGAGCGCGAGGCGGGGGTCCTCGTCGAGCAGGCGACTGGTGGTCGAGATGAAGCGGTCACGCATGGTGTCCATCGCAGGGCACTCCTTATGGGGGTGGGGCTGATCAGGCGTTCTTGGGCTCGACGCGGGCGACGACGGCGCGTGGCCGGCCCGGGTGCGGGGCGGTGAAGGCGGCGTACAGCGCCTCGTGATCACGTCCGTCGACGGTCTCGGCGGACCATCCGGCGGCCTCGAAGCGCGAGGCGATCCCGCCGGGCCAGCCGTAGGTCGCGGAGCTGTTGTCGATCACCAGCGTGTGCAGCTGCTCGAGACCGGCGGGGCCCGCGTAGGCGATGGCCTCGTGATTGCTGCCCTCGTCCAGCTCGGCGTCCCCGATCAGCACCCACACCCGCGGCTCGGCGAGCCCCTGCGCGCGCAGCCCGAGCGCGCTCCCCACGGCCAGCGGCAGCCCGTGCCCCAGGGACCCGCTGCCGATCTCGGCGCCCGGCACGAGCGTCCGGTCGGGGTGGTGTCCGAGCGGTGAGTCGTACGACCCGAAGCCGGTCAGCAGCTCCTCGGGGAAGAAGCCCTTGGCGGCGAGGACGGCGTAGTACGCCATCGGCCCGTGCCCCTTCGAGAGCAGGAACCGGTCGCGCCCCGGGTCCGCGACGGTCTCGGGCGAGACGCGCAGCACCTGGTCGTAGAGGACCCAGAGGGCGTCGAGCGTGGAGGTGGCGGCGGGGGAGTGCTTCTCGTCGCCGGTCATCAGCGCCATGAGGCCATGGAGCCTGTCGATGTCCGTGTTCGTCATGCCACCCACCGTGCAACCTCAAGCGAGGTCGAGGTCAAGCCGGAAAGCGGTTCGTGACCACCCGGGGAAGTGCGGTATTGTTCTCATGCGCGTTCGGCCGGGGGAAACCCCAGGTCAGACGGGCACCGGGACGTGGCGCAGCTTGGTAGCGCACTTGACTGGGGGTCAAGGGGTCGCAGGTTCAAATCCTGTCGTCCCGACTGTGCGGAAACGCAGGTCGGAGGCCGTTCTCTCATCCATGAGAGGGCGGCCTTTCGTGCGTTCGGGGGTGTGGTGGTCGCAGGGCCGGACTGGGCCGGTTCGCCTGGGCGTTGAAGGCGGGCGATTCCCGGGAGCCGGGTTGCCGGCCCGAGCCGGCTGGTGATTGCGCGGCAGGTAGGCGATTCGCTCCGTCCTGTGGAAGTCCTCCAGGTCCAGGGTGAGCGGGAGTAGCTCGGCGAAGTCGCGAGCGGCAGGGCTGTCGTTCAAGGTGGCGCCGACGGGTCGGCCGTCGATGGTGACCCGGATGTTCATGGCGGTGTTCCTGCCGGAGTCGGGGTGTGTGGTGGGTGCCGGTGTCTGCTGCCGTCCTGAGGATGGCGAGGAGGGAGGCGCGGATGCGGGAGGGGGTTCCGCCGAGTCGTTGCCGCAGGCGGTCACGGCCAGCAGTAGAGCGGCTGCCGGGGCGGCGCGGACCAGGCCACGGCGGAATCGGCGGGCGGTGGCCGGCCCCAGGCCGGGTCCGGAGCCGACGAGAGCGAACGTGGTCACGCTGAGTCCTTCGCGAGGGAGCGCGGGCAAGACGGAGCCGGATGGCAGGGACGCCCGGCTCGGTGGGGGAGCGGGGCGGTCAGGGCGTGAGGAGGGCCTTGATGGCGCGGCGCTCGTCCATGGCCCGGTAGCCCTCGGCGACCTGCTCCAGGGGCAGGGCGAGGTCGAACACCTTGCCCGGGTTGATCCGGCCGGAGAGGACCCGGTCGATGAGGTCGGGCAGGTAGGCGCGTACCGGGGCGGGGCCGCCGCGCAGGCCGACGTGGGAGTAGAACAGTTCCTCGCCGTCGATCGCCACCTCGTGCGGGACGCCGACGAAGCCGACGTTGCCGCCCGGCCGGGCCGCGTGCAGAGCCTGCCGCATCGCCTGGGCGGTGCCGACGCACTCCAGCACCGAGTCCGCGCCGATGCCGTTCGTCAGCTCCTTCACGCGCTCGATGCCTTCGGTGCCGCGCTCGGTGACGATGTCGGTGGCACCGAACTCCAAGGCGAGCTTCTGCCGGCTCTCGTGCCGGCTCATGGCGATGATCCTCTCGGCGCCGAGCTCCTTGGCGGCGATGACACCGCACAGGCCGACCGCGCCGTCGCCGACGACCACGGCTGTGGAGCCGGCCGTGACCTCGGCGGCGAGGGCGGCGTACCAGCCGGTGCCCATGACGTCGGAGAGGGCGAGCAGGCTCGGCACGAGTGCGCCGTCCGGGTGCTCGTCCGTGGCGACGAGGGTGCCGTGGGCGTTCGGGATGCGGACGTACTCGGCCTGGCAGGTGCTCATGAACTCGCGGTGCAGGCAGTTGGACGGGTAGCCGTGGTCTCCAGGCCGCGATAGGGCCACAGGTCCGAGCCACATACACAGGTGGCGACCGTGCGGATGACGGCGTCGGTGGCGTGGAGGATCTGCGGATCCTCCAGGTCCTCGACGCGCACATCGCCTGGGGCGTGGATGACTGCTCCGCGCATGGGTGGGTCTCCTTCACTGCGAGGGTCCGGAAAGCCACAGGCAGGGGGATCGCAGCGGCTCGAGATCGAGCCTCACACGGGCAGACGGGTGCGAAAAGCGGAGAAAAGCATCCAGGGAGGGGAACATCCTGGGAGTAAACCCTCCCCCCTTCTTCAGGCGCGATCGGTGCCATGCTGGGCTGCATGACCGGCAACGTCCCCCTCAACGAGCTGGGAGAATTCCTCAAGAAGCGCCGCTCGGAGCTGAGCCCCCGCACGGTCGGGCTCCCCGAGACCGGCAGGCCACGCCGAGTGGCCGGGCTGCGCCGCGAGGAGGTCGCCCAGCTCGCCAGCATCAGCACCGACTACTACACCCGGCTCGAACAGGGCCGTATGCAGGCGTCCGCACCCGTCCTGGACGTCCTCGCCCGGGTACTGCATCTGGACGACGACGAGCGCGGCTATCTCTTCCAGCTCGCCGGCAAGACCAGTACCCGCACCCGGCGCCGCGGCCGCCAGAAGGTTCAGCCGCAGCTTCAGCGCCTCCTGGACGACCTGAGCGCCACACCGGCCATCGTGCAGGGCCGGCGCGGGGACGTCCTGGCCTGGAACGCGCCGGCGGCAGCGCTCGTCCTCGACTTCTCCCGGCTCCCGGAGAAGCACCGCAACTACCCCCGGATCATCTTCACCGAACCCGCCATGCGGACCCTGTACGCCGACTGGGAAGGGTCCGCCCACACCGCCGTGGCCCAACTGCGCATGGAAGCGGCGCGGTACCCCGACGATCCCCGCCTGATCGAGCTGGTCGGCGAACTGTCCACACGCGACAAGCAGTTCGCCCAGTGGTGGGGCGACCACCGCGTCGCGGCCCGGACCGTCGGCACGAAGACCCTCAACCATCCTGTCGTGGGCGAGCTGATCCCCGACTGGGACACCCTCACCGCCAGCACCGACCCCGACCAGCACCTCACCGTCTGGACTGCCGCGCCCGGCTCCCCCACCCATGAGCGGCTGCGCATCCTCGCCTCGTGGGCCGCCGACCGGAACGTGTCGGCCTCGCCGTCACACCTGACGACGTCGGTCCTCCACGTCGGTCTTTCCCCGCCGCACTCGGCTGCGGCCGCCTGCCGCAGCACGTACGGCGCATACACACGGAAGAGAAGACATGGCACGCATCTTCATCACCGGCTCCGCCGACGGTCTCGGCCGAGCCGCCGCACGAACCCTGATGAACGCCGGCCATGACGTCGTCGTCCACGTCCGCAGCGACCTCCGGCTCACCGCTGTCCGCGACCTCGTCGGCCGCGGCGCCTCGGCAGTCGTCGGAGACCTGTCCGACCTGGGCGAGACGTCAAGGGTCGCCGAGCAGGTGAACCGGCTCGGTCCGATGGATGCCGTGATCCACAACGCCGGTGTCTACCGCGGCCCGCGCATCATGCCCGTCAATGTCGTAGCCCCCTATCTGCTCACGGCACTCGTCGAGCGCCCGCAGCGGCTGGTGTACCTGAGCAGCGGCATGCACAGGGGCGGGAGGGCGGAGCTGGCCCACGTCGACTGGAGCGGCCGTCGCGCGACCGGCTCGTACTCGGACAGCAAGCTGTTCGTGACGACCCTCGCCGTCGCTGTCGCCCGGATCTGGCCGAACGTGATCAGCAATGCCGTCGATCCCGGCTGGGTTCCCACCAGAATGGGAGGACCTGGCGCGCCCGACGACCTGCGACTTGGCCACCTCACCCAGGAATGGCTTGCCACCAGTGACGACCCGCGTGCGCGCACGAGCGGCGGGTACTGGTATCACCAGCGGCTCCAGGATCCCCACAACGCCGTGCACGACATCGACTTCCAGAACGAGTTGCTGGCCGAGCTCGCGGACCATACGGGCACAGCTGTCGTCTGACTGCCACCACTTCCGTTGCTGGCCAGGCGGGAACGGCCGAAGCCGTTCCCGCCGGCCGCCACTGACTTCTCCCTGCCTGGCCACGCACCGGTCATGGGATCAGGCCGCGTCGGGTGCCTGGTGGCTCATCCGTTCCTGCATGTGGCCGAAGAACTCCTCGGGTGGGGTCACTCCCGCCGTGACTCTGACGAACTCATCGGATGCCGAGGGGCTTTGGGACACGGCGAGGAGCAGTTCCCGCATCTCAGGGGGCGGCGGCTCCATCGTCGCGAACTCGGCTGTGAACTCGTACATGCTGGTGACCTGGGCGTCCCTTGCCTCCTGGGAAGCCCGCATCGCTTCGTCGAAGGACCGGCGGCCGGCGAGTACGTCGTCGAGTGCGTGGGAGCACCGCTCGGCGTCGCTGAAGGCGTCCTGGATGCCCTGGGCGGTGATGGGGTCCTTCAGGTATCCGGCGTCGCCGACCAGGACCCAGCCGGGGCCGTAGGGTCTGCGGAAGTAATTGGGGATGGCCGTCCCGACGAAGCGTTCGGCCCGCGTGGCCCGCGCGATCCGCTCCGCGAAGGCCGGCGCACGGGCCAGCGTGGCGTGGTAATTGCCTTCGATGTCGCTGCGGTTGGCTTCGAAGTCACGCATGGGCCAGCCGCTGACGACCATCGCCAGGTCCTCGTTGGTGGGCCACGCGGCGAAAGCGCAGTCGCCGCGGTCGTACGCCTCGTACGTTCCGTGCATGGGAAGTCCGGCCCAGTACGTGTAGTAGTAGGCGTTGATCTTCGGTTTCTCCGCGTAGCCGGAGGCGCCGGTCGCCCTGGCGACGGACGAGTGAAGTCCGTCCGCGCCCACGGTGATTCGGGCGTGGTCGACGGCGGGACCGCCCTCCTTGCTGTGGCCCTTGATCCCGGTCACCACGGGCCCGTCGAAGAGGAGCTCCTCGACGGTGAATCCCTCGCGTACCTCGACACCGGCTTCCGTGGCGGCGTCGACGAGGATCTTGTCCAGGACCGTGCGGCGCGGCGCGTACGAGACGTCGAAGCCCTCTCCGGCCGGGGACCCGGCGATGGTGATCGGTCCGAGGTCGAACATGTAGGTGTCGATGGGCGGACACCCGGTCGCCACGACCCGCTCCAGCAGTCCCCACCGGTCCAGCGCGGCCAGTCCGGGCGGATGGATCAGATGAGTGGAGATCGTGTCGCTCGGGAATGTCGCCCGGTCGACCAGGAGAACCCGGTGACCGAGACGAGCCAGAAGCATCGCGGTCGGTGCGCCTGCGCAGCGTGCGCCGACGACGATCACGTCGTGGTGGTGGTTTCCGTCCCCGGCCGAGCCGGCCGTGCCGCTCATTGATCTCACCTGCCGATCGGACCCATCGCCCGAGGGCGGTGGCCGGACGAACCGAACGTCCCTGCCATCGCCGCTGCGCGGTGCGTGTCCCTTTCCACGCTAGAACATCTTTCCGATCCGGTCTCGGCAGGGCGCCGGACCGGCTCGATCACGGGACGACAGCTCCCTTGAGTGACCTGCGTCACTTCCTGTCACAACCATCGGTAGCGCGGTGTCTTGAGGGTCGAACACCGGGAGACGGAGGAGACACCATGAACGAGAACATCGAGGTGGTCGTGATCGGCGGTGGATACGCCGGTGTCATGGCGGCCAACCGTCTGACGCAGCGCGACGACGTGACCGTGACCGTGATCAACCCGCGGCGGACCTTCGTCCCGCGGCTCCGTCTGCACCAGCTGGCGGGCGGGACCCACGATGCCACCGTCGCGTACCCGGAGGTCCTGGCCGAGGGGGTCCGGCTGGTGGCCGACACCGTGACCCGTATCGATGCGCCCGGTCGCAGCGTGACACTGGCGAGCGGCGGGACGGTCGGCTACGACTACCTGATCTACGCGGCGGGCAGCGGCAGCGCCGAACCGAGCGTTCCCGGGGCGTCCGAGTTCGCTCGTCCGATCGCCACCCTGGAGGCCGCGCAGCAGCTGCGATCGGCGCTCGAAGCCGCGCCCGCGGCGGCCCCTGTCGTCGTGGTCGGAGGGGGCCCGACCGGCATCGAGACCGCTGCGGAACTGGCGGAGCAGGGCCGTCGGGTGACCCTGGTCTGCGGAGGTGTGCTGGGCCCCTATCTGCACCCGCGGGCCCGGCGTACGGCTGCCCGTCGGCTCGCCCGGCTCGGGGTGACCGTGCTCGACGGCCCCGACACGAAGGTCACGGCGGTGGCACGTCGTGCCGTGCGCCTCGGCGACGGCCGCGAACTGCCGAGTGAGGTCACCGTCTGGACCGTCGGCTTCGGGGTGCCGGACCTGGCCGCGCGCAGCGGGCTGACCGTCGACGCCGTCGGCCGTCTGATCACGGACGAGACGCTGACGAGCGTGGACGACGAGCGCATTCTCGCGGCCGGTGACTCGGCGGCACCCTCGGATCTGCCGTTCCGGATGAGCGCCTACGGTGCCGGCTGTCTGGGCGCGCACGCCGCCGACACGATCCTCGCCCGCATCGCGGGTGAGCCGCCCGCGCCGATCGATCTGTCCTTCCCCGCCATGTGCGTCAGCCTGGGCCGCCGCGCCGCCGTGTTCCAGCTCGCGCGCAAGGACGACACCGCGAGGCGGCTCTACGTCGGTGGCCGCGCCGGCGCGAAACTCAAGGAGATCTCCTGCCAGTTCAGCGTCAAGCACTTGGTGGCGGAGGCGCGCAGGCCCGGCTCGCACAGCTGGCCCAAGGGCGACCACCGCAAGCAGGTGTTGCAGGCCGAGCGCGGCGGAGCGCCGTCCACCGTCGCACGGGCCTCTTGAGCTGCGTAGGCATGAGCATGATCATGAGGCGGAGGGGGAGCGGCACACGCCCGCATCACCGGCCTCTGCTGCGTCCGTAACCCGAGAAGCTCACCCGTGTCACTTCCGTAACCCCGCTCACTCTGCGCCGACCTGTCGGCCGGACACCACGAGAGGACCCACCATGACCAGACGAACCACGACGGCGCCGGGCGGACCGACGTTCCTGAAGGCCGCGATAGCCCTGCAGACGCTGACCCTGTTCTTCCAGGCCGCCACCGCGGGAGTGCTGCTGACCTCGTCCCGCGGGTATCTGATGCACGACGTCGGCTCGAAGGTGATGTACGCGGCGTCGATGCTGTACGTGATCGCCACGATCCTGGCCTGGCGCCCGGGCGGCGGCTCGCCCCGCCCCATCCTCCACTCCGTCGGCTTCCTCGTCCTCGCGTCCGCGCAGGTCGTCCTGGGCGTCGCCCACGTACCTTCGCTCCATGTCCCCCTGGGTGTCCTGATGTTCGGCCTCAGCCTCCTGGCCCTCGTCCGATCCCTGTCCAGCCACCTGCCCGCCCCCTCCACCAGCGGGGCATAGGGCGCCTCGGCCACGCGGCACGGAGCCATACCGGGATCGCACACCCACGCATACCGATTGGCGATCACTGGTCGATCATGGCCAGCTTTGGGATCGAATTTGAGCCAAACCGACCCAGAAGGATCGTTTCATTCTGTACAAACCGGCCCTGATCGCGAGCCGAGGACAGCTGTACGGGGTTGTGGATCGGCCGAGGCGGGCACGTTTTGGAGCATCGATGAGCGGGAACGGTTCGGCGTCCGTCCCCGCGGCAGCAGTGGATCGTCGACCGGTGGGCCGTCTCGGAGGGAGAAACCATGCCCCAGGAACTGACATGCGCGATCCTCTTCCAGTCCCCGATCAAAGGGCGTGACCCCGACGCGCCGGAAACCCGCCACGGGGTGAGCTCGAGCGCCTGAAGGGGCGCGCCACCGGCTCGTATCGCCGGGGCGCATGCGGCGCGCCGCTCCGACGTGCCGTCCACGGGGGTGTGATGTCGATCCATCCGATTCGAGTTGGGAAAGGCACGGCGGGCCGCTCGCAGTTGTGGTCCGCACACCGACGCACGCCGAAGGGGAAGCAGGGATCCCATGACAGCGCAGGCCATCAAGCTCCCCAAGTTGTGGATGCCGTACCCGGTGCGGGTGAATCCGTATCTGCGGGCCCTGCACGACGAGACCGAGACGTGGGCGCGAGAGATGGGCATGCTGGACGGCGGCGAAGCGCCGTCGGCCCGCCGGGCGATCTGGACCCTGTCCCAGTTCCACGCCATGGCCGTCGACCAGCTGACGGCCTGGGCTCTTCCCGATGCCTCACTGACCGACCTCCGGCTCAATCACCGGTTCAACCTCTGGGCTCTGGCCTGGGACGACTACTTCGCCGCCACCTTCAAACAGACGGGCGACCTGGCGGGCGCGCATGCCTTCACCGCCCGTCTCCACGCCTTCCTGCCGTCGGAGCAGGGCGCCCGGTTGCCGGAGCCGGCCAATGCCGTCGAAAGGGGCATGGCCTACCTCCAGCAGCGGCTGTTCCCCCCGAGGCTGGCGCACTGGCGGAAGGGTCTCAACCGGGCCCTGGCACGGTACATCGACGCGGGAGTTCAGGAACTGGCCAACAGCCGCGCCGGCCGTGTCCCGGACCTGATCGAGTACGCCCAGTTCCGACGGGAAAGCTTCGCCGCCTATACCGCCCCCTACTCCGTCGAACTCTCCACGGGCGCACGGATTCCCGAGCAGATCCGGCACAGCCGCACCGTCCGCTCGCTGCTCGAGGCCTTCATGGACTACATGGGATTGGCCAACGACATCGCCTCCTACGAGCGGGAAGTCCATGACGAACACGACGTCAACAACCTCGTCATAGTCCTCCAGACATCCCTGGGCATCACCGTCCAGGAGGCGATGCATGCCGCCGCCGATCTGGTGACCGCACGACTGCGCCACTTCGATCACCTCACACGGAGCGAACTGCCCCCGGTCGTCCGGCGGGCCGGCCTGGACCACGGCGAACGGATCGAGCTGGAGGCGTGGCTCCGGGGAGCACGCAGTTTCCTGTCCGGCCTCCACGGCTGGTACACCGGAGCACCCCGCTACGCTCCCGCGGACGGTCCGTTCCCCGAGCAACGGACTTCCACCGCCGTTGTGCCCGCCTGCGCCCAGCTCTGAGGAGGCTGCCGACCCACGCGTCCGGCAGCCTCCTCGGCTGTGATGCTCGGCTCCGATGCGAGCCGCGGGGGCTTACCGCCTCCGCAGGATCCGCCTCAGCCGCTCCCGCCACGACGTGCGGGGTGCGGGCCCACGACTCAACTCGGTCTCGGGTACCGGCCATGGGGGAGCGGCCGGCATCCCGCTGCTCGGCGGGGGCGGGGCCGGCAGCGGCGTCACCGCGTCATGCGCTTCCGGGCGGCGGGAGGCGAACTTCACGGGCAGCGCCGTCAGATGCCGGGACCAGGTCGAGGAGCGCCAGGTGAGCTCTCCCTCGGGCACGGCCAGGCTGATGTCGGGAAGCCGGGTGAGCAGGATGTCGATGCCGGTGTCGGCGATGACACGCCCGATGTCCTGGCCGGGGCACTCATGGGCGCCGGCACTGAAGGACAGGTGCGCGCGGTTGTGGTGCACGCGGGTCGAGGGGTCCGGGCGGATCGCCTTGTCGACGTTCCCGGCGGCCAGGCCCAGCAGGAGCATGTCTCCCGCCTTGATCTCCTGACCTCCGAGGGTGGTGTCACCGGTGGCATAGCGGCTTGGGCACACCATCAGCGGTGGCTCGTCCCACAGCACTTGCTCCACTGCTTCGGGCAAGGTCATCTGGCCGCCGGCCAAGGACCCGCGGAACCGCGGGTCGGTGACCACCATCCGTAGCACGTTCGACATGAGATTGGCGGTCGTCTCATAGCCCGCGAGCAGGATGAGGCGCAGGTGGTGCTGCACCTCCTCGTCCGTGAGGCCGGCCGGGTGGGCCATCAGGACGGACGCGATGTCCTGTCCGGGCTGGGCGCGCTTGGTGGCGACCAGCTGCCTGAGGGCCTCCAGCACATAGGCGTTGCTGGCGAGCGAGGTCTCGGTGGCCTTGAAGAGGTCCCGGGCGGCATGGACGAGCTTGGGAGCGTCCTCGTCCCGCATGCCGAGCAGGTGGGTGAGCACGAGCATGGGCAGGGGCTCGGTGAACTGACCGACCAGCTCCACCGTGCCGCTTTCGCAGAACTCATCGATCAGCTGGTGCGCGAAGCGGGTGATGTGGCGGCGGATCCCACGCTGGTCGAACTGGTCGAGGGCGGCCGTGACAGCGCCGCGCAGGCGCTGGTGCTCCTCGCCGTCCGCGCATACGCAGTCGGGCCTCCAGCCGATCATCGGCATCAGCGGCGAGGTCTCGGGGTCGATCTCGCCACTTTCCCAGCCGTGCCAGGTGCGGGGGTCGCGGGAGAACTGGGTGGAACGGGTGGCCACATCACGGTTCTCGAGGTACCCCAGGACGAGCCAGGCGCGTACGTCCCCTTCGAGCAGGACGGGCGCCACCGGTCCATGGGTGGCGCGCAGCTTCTCGTACAGGCCCATGGGGTCCGTCTCGGCAGCGGCGCCGTGGAGCCGGGTCACCGCGTCGGCTCCCGCGGCGGTGTGTGCCGGGCAACCCGGGGGCGGGACGAGCCCTGCTTCCGTGGTGGTGTGGTCAGCGGGTGGGACGGTCATACGACCTCCTGAGCGGCGGCGAGGGTGATCAGGTAGCCCATCAGCGAGAGCAGGGCGTCGCGGCAGGACGACCGGTCGCGAGCGTCACAGGTGATGATGGGCACCGATTCGTTGAGGGCCAGAGCAGAGCGCAGGGCTGCTATGGGGTGCTGCGGCGCCTCGGGGAAGGTGTTGACGGCGACGACGAAGGGGACGCGGCGGTCTTCGAGGCGGGTGATGATCTCGAAGCAGACTTCGATCCTCCGGGTGTCGACGAGGACCACGGCACCGAGCGCGCCTTCGAAGATGCCGTTCCACAGGAACCAGAAGCGCTCCTGGCCCGGCGTGCCGAAGAGATAGAGGATCAGCTCCTCGTTGATGCTGATGCGACCGAAGTCCATGGCGACGGTCGTGGTGTTCTTGCCCTCCGCACCGGGATTGTGGTCGATCCCGACGCCGGCCTGCGTCATGGTCTCTTCGGTGGTCAGGGGCGGGATCTCGCTCACCGCCCCGACCATGGTCGTCTTGCCCACCCCGAAGCCGCCGACAATCACGACCTTGACTCCCCTGGCGCCGTGCGGCAGCAGCACGTCCGAGCGGCGGGGGCCGGCGGTGGGTGCGTCAGAGCTTACGTAGTCCATGGATCACCGCCTCCAGAAGGCCAAGTTCGGGGACCGCCGCGACAGGAACGGGAGCAGTGGCCTCCACTCGCTCGTTGTCGACGAGCTTGGAGAGCAGGGCCGTGACGACGCTGAACGGCAGGCTGAGATACGCGGAGATCTCGGCCACCGACAGCGGGTACTGGCATATCGCGAGGATGGCCGCCTGCTCGGGCTGCATCCCTGGTTCGGGTGCGGACCTCGATGCGACGAGGGTGACCAGGTTGAAGGCCTTGGCCGAGGAACCTGGACCACCGGAGATGACGTAAAGCGGCACGGGACTGCCTTCGTCCCATGCGCCCTGGTTCTCTGGCGTCACATCGCCTGCCCGACGTCATCACGCGGCGGGCTGGTCATGTGCTGGCCGATCCGGACCACCAGCGTACGCATGCGGTCGCCCAGCAACCCCGCGTCCACCTCCTCGTCGGCCAGCACCGCGAGATAGGCGCCGGGTCCGGCCGCCATGAGGGAGAAGTATCCGCCGTCGACCTCGATCCCGACCATGCGCGTCGAGCCGTCTCCGTGCGGGAACTTCTGCGCGATGGCCTTCGCCAGGCTCTGGATGCCCGAGCAGGCGGCGGCGATCGCGTCGGCGGTGTCGGGCTCCGTGTTCGCTTGACCGATGCACAGACCGTCCGACGACAACACGACCACGTGTCGCACGTACGGGACGCTGGCCGCAAGCTCCTTGAGCATCCAGTCCATGTTGGGCAGTGGCGGCACGGTTACTCACCCTCGTCTGATGGCTCGCTGGTGGGGATGGAAGGGTCGGTGCTCGGTCTCTTCTCGCCGCTGAACGCCTCCCACATGAGGCCCGGCTGCCGGGGCGCGCCGGCCGTTCCCGGGGAGGCGGCAGGAGCGGCAGGGGGGTGGGGGGTCGTGCGGACGACCGGTGTCGGTACGGGCGACTCGCGTCGCCGTTGCGGCAGTCCGTTGACGGTCTGTTTGACCTCGACGGAATCCGCTGAGGCATCGCGCGTCATCGTCGGCCTCGGCACGGTCGGTGCGCCCGTGGGCTTCGGCGCGAACTGGTGGATTTTCGGGGTGGGCTGCTGAACGGTGGTGATCAGGCGCCGCGGCACGAGCACGACGGCCCGCACTCCTCCGTACGCGGAGGTGCGCAGGTCGACGTCCAGGCCGTTCTCCCGGGCCAGCCGGCTGACGACGGGCAGGCCGAGCTGGGTCGCCTCGCCCAGGTCGGACAGATCGATGCCGGACGACGCCAGAGCCATGACCCGGTCGATGCGCCGGCGGACCTCCTCGGTGAGCCCGACCCCGCGGTCCTCGATCTCGATGGCGATTCCGGAGGGCACCTCGCTCGCGGTCACCTCGACCGGGGCGTGCGGCGGCGAGAAGGTCGTGGCGTTGTCGAGCAGTTCGGCGAGCAGGTGGATCAGCGGCTCGGCGCCCTGGCCGATCACGGCCACCTCGGTCACCGACTGCAGCTTCACGCGGGGGTAGTCCACGATGCGGGACATGGCTCCGCGCACCACGTCGTAGAGCGGGATCGCCTTCGACCACTGGCGCCCGGGCCGGGCGTCGCCCAGCACCGCGATGCTGGCCGCGAGGCGGCCGATCAGGGCATTGCGGTGGTCGATGTCCTGCAGGCCACGGGAGACCACGACATCCGTACCGTGCAGGATCTGCATGTCGCGGAGGTCCTTGGCGAGTTGATGCACGATCGCCTGGACCCGTCGCGCGATCGCCACCAGGGCCCGCTGCGAGGAGTCCCGGGTGCGCTCCTCGGCGTCCACGGCTTCCAGGAGCGTCCGCAGAGCCGCCCGGAGCGCCTCGGCGAACTCGCTGTCGAGATGGTCCCCGAACGTGACGGACTGCAGGATCTCCGAAGCGGGCTCACCCTTCTGCAGGCGGGCGACAGCCGCGGGCAGGAGTTCTTCGGCGAGCCATACGGTGGTGGTCCGCTGATCGGACAAGCGTGCGAGCAGAGCGGTTTCGCGTTGTGCGTAGTACTGCTGTACCTCGGCACTCGCCCGTGCGTAGTGGGCCGCTCCCGCCGAGCGCGACCGACGCACCGTCTCGGCCGAGGTGATCGCCGTCAGGACAACCGCGACGAGGCCGCACCAGGCAACCGGCGTGTGTATCTGCGCGGGGACGTAGATCAGCGCTATGACGCAGGCCCCAGCCAGAACACCAGGGGGGATCAGCCATGCTGGAGCCACTGCACGTGGCAGCGATCTAGGGGTTGAACCTGCACGAACCATCGAAGGTTCCCTCAACAGTCTGGAATTGGTGGACTGGGGGCGGTGCGGTGCGCCGACAAGAACGGTCGGGACTTCGCTCGGCCGAGCACAGGCCTTCCGATGGGTGTCCCCGAGGCATCGGTTCGGGATCGCATCGGTGGTCACGCCTCCCTGCGGCCAGGCGTCGTCCCGCGCGCGACACAGCTTTCAACTCGCTGTGAGTGGAGCAACACGCAGGGGGAGCATAGTCAGTTCGGGCTCGCCAGGTGACCTTGCCGGAACGGAGACGTCCGTTGACCGACCTGGGTCCGTAGTTGATCGATCAGGGCCATGACTGGCACTGCCTATGCATGGAATCGACCACATCGAACAGCCTGCTGGTCATGGCTTCCAGGCAGGGTGGAACCCGGATCAGGTCCGCGTGAGGTCTTTGATCGTTTTCGGGGCCCGTTGGGCCCGCGCGTCACCAGCCGAAGCGGCGGTTCGCCAGGGCGGAGAACTCCTCGAACGTCAGAACGCGGTCGCCGTTCTGGTCGGCCTCGTCGAACAGGGCCGAAGCCTCGTCGGCGTTCCCCACACCCCAGAAGGGGATCACTCCCTGCGCGGCGAGGGTCGGGCCCTTCGCCCGGAGGGCCTGGATGACCTCAGTGCGCGTCAGGGTGCCGTCCTGGTCGAGGTCGAGCGCGTCGAAGAGAGTCCGGGCCTTGTCGCTCATGGGGTGTCCTGTTCCCTCTGGCCGTGGATGTCGTGTCGGCCGATGCGTCCTGTGGGAAAGGACGCCGGGTGCGCCCGCCGGGTTGCCTCACGTTTCGGGCAGGTGGCCCGAAAGCTGTAGGTCGGACGGATAAACCCCGCGCGGAACAAGATCACTGTTTCGGGTCATGCTCGCGGACTCATGGGGCGAACGGGGCCTACCCACCGTTACTGTTCCCCGGGATCCGGACGAATTCCCAGAGATTGCCCCCCTTTCTTCTCTTTCCGGTCGGCTCGTGCGCGCCGATCGCCACCCTCGCGAAGGAGAGCTCGCCCGATGACCGTTGAGACCGGCCCGGAAGCGCAGCTGGAGCCGCCCCGGCAGTCCAGCCTGAGCACCGCGGCTGCCCGCAACCTCGCCACCACGACCAAGTCCGCGCCGCAGATGCAGGAGATCACCTCTCGCTGGCTGCTGCGGATGCTCCCCTGGGTGGAGACCAAGGGCGGCGCCTACCGGGTGAACCGCCGGTTGAGCTACGCCGTCGGCGACGGGCGCATCGACTTCGTCCAGGACGGTGCCGGCGTCCGGGTGATCCCCCGCGAGCTCGGCGAACTGGCCCTGCTGCGCGGCTTCGACGACGTGGAGGTGCTGACCGCACTCGCCGGCCGGTGCGTCCAGCGCGACTTCCGCGCCGGCGAGGTGCTGGTCGAGCGTGGCGCCCCCGCCCAGCAGATCCATCTGATCGCCCACGGTCGGATCAACCAGATCGCCGTGGGCAAGTACGGCGACGAGGTCGCCGTCGCCGTGCTCGCCGACGGCGACCGCTTCGGTGACCACGCCCTCCTCGACGGCCAGGGCACGTGGGACTACACCGCCACCGCCGAGACCGCCGGCACCCTCCTCACCCTGTCCCGGGCCGACTTCGACGCCGTGATGTCCACGGCGCCGAGCCTCCACGCCCACATCCAGCGGTTCAGCTCGCTGCCCCACCAGCGGCAGAACCGTCACGGCGAGGCCGAGATCGCGATGTCGGCCGGCCACGTCGGCGAGGTCGTGCTGCCCGGTGCCTTCGTCGACTACGAACTCGCGCCGCGCGAGTACGAACTCTCCGTCGCCCAGACGGTGTTGAAGGTCCACACGAGGGTCGCCGACCTCTACAACGGGCCGATGAACCAGACGGAGGAGCAGCTCAGGCTCACCATCGAGGCGCTGCGCGAGCGCCAGGAGCACGAGCTGATCAACAACCGCGAGTTCGGCCTCCTGCACAACGCCGACTTCAAGCAGCGGATCCAGCCCCATTCCGGCCCGCCCACCCCGGACGACCTCGACGAGCTGCTCTGCCGCCGCCGCGGCACCAAGCTCTTCCTCGCCCACCCCAGGACGATCGCGGCGATCGGGCGCGAGTGGAACGCCCACGGGCTGTATCCGGAGACCGTCGAACTCGACGGGCAGCACGTCTGGGCCTGGCGGGGCGTACCGATCCTGCCCTGCAACAAGATCCCCATCAGCAAGGAGAACACCAGCTCGATCCTCGCCATGCGTCTCGGCGAGGACAACCAGGGCGTCATCGGGCTGCGCCAGACCGGCCTGCCCGAGGAGTACGAGCCGGGCCTGTCCGTGCGCTTCATGGGCATCAGCGAGCAGGCGATCATGTCGTACCTCGTCACCACGTACTACTCCGCCGCCATCCTCGTGCCCAACGCGCTCGGCGTGCTGGAGAACGTGCAGATCGCCCGCTGGCGCCGCTAGGGCGGCGTCCGACGGCCACGACAAGCCCGGACGTTCCCGGGCCGGGCGAGCACGCCCGCGATCCGGGGCAGACCCCCCCCACCCCAGCAAGGAGCTACGGATGCCCGAGCCCGGGCTTTCCCCTCAGCAGTCGAGCCTGCCCGCCGCCGCGGCCCACTTCGGGGCCCACGTCCTCACCCAGGCCCAGACCCGCACTCCGCCCCAGGACGCCGCAGTCGAACCCGCCGCGGCGGGGGAGCCGAGCCTCGACCTGGAACGGATCCTGCGCGGTCCCAGCGGTCTGGGTACGGCCGGCCTGAGCCTGGTCCCGCGCGAGGAACCTCCGGAGCCCGAGGCTCCGGTGGAAGGCACACCGATCCCGGGCCTGTACCACCACCCGGTGCCTGAGCCCGACCCGGCGCGAGTGGCGGAGCTCAGCCGCCGTATCAAGGACTGGGCGGTCGACGAGGTCGAGCTGTATCCCGAGGAGTGGGAGGGCGAGTTCGACGGCTTCTCCGTCGGCCGCTACATGGTCGCCTGTCACCCGGACGCCCCGACGATCGACCATCTGATGCTCGCCACACGGCTGATGGTCGCCGAGAACGCCGTCGACGACTGCTACTGCGAGGACCACGGCGGCTCGCCCGTCGGCCTCGGTAGCCGTCTCCTCCTCGCGCACACGGCCCTCGACCCGCTGCACACCACGAAGGAGTACGAGCCGGGGTGGCTGGAGTCGCTCGGGTCGGACGCCCCGCGGCGCGCCTACCGCTCCGCCATGGAGTACTTCGTCCAGCAGTCCACGCCCTCCCAGGCCGACCGGTTCCGGCACGACATGGCACGACTGCACATGGGGTATCTCGCCGAGGCGGCCTGGGCCGAGACCGACCACGTGCCGGAGGTGTGGGAGTACCTGGCGATGCGCCAGTTCAACAACTTCCGCCCCTGTCCCACGATCACCGACACCGTCGGCGGCTACGAACTGCCGGCGGACCTGCACGCCCAGCCCGCCATGCAGCGGGTCATCGCGCTCGCCGGGAACGCGACCACCATCGTCAACGACCTGTACTCCTACACCAAGGAGCTCGACAGCCCCGGCAAGCATCTCAATCTGCCCGTGGTGATCGCCGACCGGGAGGGCGTCTCCGACCAGGACGGCTACCTGAAGGCGGTCGAGGTCCACAACGACCTCATGCGCCTCTTCGAAGCCGAAGCCGCCGCCCTGGCCGCCGCCTGTCCCGTCCCCAGCGTGCTGCGCTTCCTGCGGGGAGTGGCCGTGTGGGTCGACGGCAACCACTACTGGCACCAGACCAACACCTACCGCTACAGCCTGCCCGATTTCTGGTAAGAAATGGAACCATCTGTGACCAGCACCGAGCTCACCACCGCCAACGGCACCTCCGCGTTCGTTCCGGCTCCGGCGTCGCCCTACCAGAGCGACATCGCCCGCTACTGGAACCAGGAGGCCAGGCCCGTGAACCTCCGCCTCGGCGACGTCGACGGGCTCTACCACCACCACTACGGCATCGGCGACATCGACCACGCCGCCCTCGGGGACACCGAGGACAGCGAGTACGAGAAGAAGCTGATCGCCGAGCTCCACCGCCTGGAGTCGGCGCAGGCCGAAGTTCTCCTGGACCACCTCGGTTCCATCGGGCGTGACGACACGCTCGTGGACGCCGGCTGCGGCCGGGGCGGTTCGATGGTCATGGCCCACCAGCGATTCGGATGCAAGGTCGAGGGCGTCACGCTCTCCAGCAAGCAGGCCGATTTCGCGAACAAGCGCGCCCACGAGCTCGGCATCGAGGACCATGTCCGTGCCCGTGTGTGCAACATGCTCGACACGCCCTTCGAGACGGGGCAGGCCGCTGGCTCGTGGAACAACGAGTCGAGCATGTACGTCGACCTGCAGGACCTCTTCGCCGAGCACTCCCGCATCCTCGAGGTCGGCGGCCGCTACGTGACCATCACCGGTTGCTGGAACCCGCGTTACGGTCAGCCCTCGAAGTGGGTCTCCCAGATCAACGCGCACTTCGAGTGCAACATCCACTCCCGCAGGGAGTACCTGCGTGCCATGGCCGACAACCGCCTCGTACCGCAGGCCGTCGTCGACCTGACGGCCGCGACCCTCCCCTACTGGGAGCTGCGGGCCACGTCCTCCCTGGTCACCGGGATCGAGGAGGCGTTCATCAACTCCTACAAGGACGGCTCCTTCCAGTACCTCCTGATCGCGGCCGACCGCGTCTGACCGACCGCCGCCCTGAAAAGACGGGCCCGTCACCCGACGGGCCCGTTCCGGGCTCGGCGGATGCGCGTCACTCCGTGGGCGGGGGGAACTCCTGCTCCGCCCAGATGGTCTTGCCGCTCCGGCTGTAGCGGCTGCCCCAGCGGGTGGCGAGCTGGGCGACCAGATAGAGGCCGCGACCGCCCTCGTCGGTCAGCCGTGCCCGTCGCATCCGAGGGTGCGTGGCGCTGGGGTCGGAGACCTCGCAGATCAGCCGGCCCGCGCGGATCAGCCGTACGTCGATCGGCCCACCCGCGTACCGGATGGCGTTGGTGACCAGTTCGCTCAGCACCAGCTCGGTGGTGAAGACGAGCTCCTCGAGTCCCCACGCGCGCAGCTGCGTCGTGGCGGCCTCCCGTACGGTGCCGACCGCCGCCGGATCGGCGTCGATCGGCCAGGAGACCGCGTCCTCGGCCGGCACGGCCCGAGTGCGGGCGAGCAGCAGGGTGACGTCGTCCCCGAGTCCGTCGGCGGGGCGGCCCGCGACGATCTCACGACCGAGTTCGCGCAGGGGCCCCGCGAGGGCGGCGGGCCGGGCCAGATGGCCGGCGAGGTCGTTCATGCCCGCGTCCAGGTCGCCGTCGCGGCTCTCGATCAGTCCGTCGGTGTACAGGGCGAGGACGCTGCCGGGGGTCAGGTGGACCTCCGTCGTCTCGAAGGGCAGACCACCGACACCCAGCGGGGGACCGGGGTCGACCGGAAGGTACGACACATTGCCCTCCGGGTCCGCCACGGCGGGCGGTGGATGGCCGGCGGATGCCACCGCACACCGCAGGGAGACCGGGTCGTAGATCGCGAATGCGCAGGTCGCGCCGGTGGGGGAGGAGGGGTGGCCGATGCGCCGGCCGTCGTCCTGGTCGTCGTCGGTGTCGTCCGTGCCGTCCTCGCTCTCCGTCTCGTCCGGTTCGGCGAGGAGTTGGGAGACCAGGTCGTCCAGGTGGGCGAGCAGTTCGTCGGGTTCGAGGTCGAGATCCGCGAGGGTGCGTACGGCCGTGCGGAGCCTGCCCATGGTGGCGGTGGCCGCGAGGCCGTGGCCGACGACGTCCCCCACGACCAGGGCGACACGCGCGGAGGACAGCGGAATCACGTCGAACCAGTCCCCGCCGACACCGGTCGTGGTGTCGGCCGGGAGGTAGACGCCGGACGTGGACGCCGCGACCGTCTCGGTCTGCGTGGGCGGCAGCATGCTGCGCTGGAGCCCGACGGCCGCGCGGCGCTCGCGGGTGAAGCGGCGGGCGTTGTCCAGAGCGAGCGCCGCACGGTCGGCGACCTCGCGCAGCAGGTCCCGGTCGGCCGCTTCGTACGGGCCTCGGTCGGCGTGCCGGCCCAGGGACACCCGGCCGAGCACCATCCCCCGGGCGCGCAGCGGGGCCGTCATGCTCACGGGGTAGCCGCCGGTGTCCGTGTCGTCGGTGGTGTCGGCGTCGTCGTGGACGACGACGAGGCCGACGTCCGTGGTGGCGGGGCCGGCCGCGGGCCGCCCCGCCACGGCGGTACGGCGGAGCAGCAGACGCCCTTCCGGGTCGGGCACCGGTTCGTCGCCCTTGGAGACCGCGTCCGCGATGTCCACGACGGCGAGATCGCCGAGGCCGGGCACCAATGCCTTGGCCAGTTCCCGGCCCGTGTCCCGGACCGACAGCGAACCGCCGACGCGGGCCGTGGCATGGTGCAGCAGGGCCAGACGCTCGCTCGAACGGCGCAGCTCGGTCTCGTCGGTGAAGAGGGCCGTGACCCCCAGGACCTGCCCGTCGGGGGCCTGCAACCGGAACGCCGAGATCGCGATGACCACCCCTCCGGCGGGATCCTCGATGGTGCGCAGGACCTCCTGCACCCGGATCAGGGGGCGGCCGGTGCGCAGGACCTGGTTCAGTTTCTCCTCGACCGCCGCCGCGTCTCCGGGCCACAGGAAGTCGCCGAGGCGTCGGCCCCGTAGATCGGAGGGCACTCCGGTGTAGGGCAGGAGGTGGGTGTTGGTCCGCAGGAGCCGCAGCCCCGAGTCGAAGACGGCGAGCCCCACACGGTCCTGGAGGAACAGCTCCCTGACGAACGCGCGGTCCTGGTGCCAACGGGAAGCCATGGACGCCGGGGCGGCCAGGACGAGGCATCCTGCCCCGTCGGCCGCCGTACCGTCGTGTTCGCCGTCGTCGGTGAGAGCGAACGTGCGGAAGACGATCGGTGCGTCCTCGCCCCGGTCCGTCCGCAGCACCGCTTCGCCCTCCCGGGCCCCCCGCGCGTACGCCTCCGCGAGCGCCGGCCAGGCCGCGGGGTGCGCGAGGAGTACGCGAGCCGGCCGGCCGACGACGTCGGCGGCCGACCGGCCGAGCAGCGCCCGGGCCTCCGGTGTCCAGCCGATGATCCTCCCCCGCGCGTCGAGCAGGGCACCGGCCGTGTTCTCGGGGAAGGGCAGGAGGCTGTCACCGGGGAAGGGCGTCTCGTTCACGGTGCCTCCCCTTCCCGGCCGTCCGCGGTGCCGGACCGCGGCTTGGCCCGGGCGATCAGCAGCGCGACGTCGTCATGGTCGTCGGGGCCGCGGAGCGTGCCGAGCAGCAGGTCACAGGTCTCCTCCAGGGGGAGGGAGGACTGACCGAGCAGGTCGGTGAGGGCCGCGAGCCGGACATCGATGTCCTGGTCACGGGTCTCCACCAGGCCGTCGGTGTACAGCACCAGCTCGTCACCCGCCGCGAACGGGATCTCCTCGGTCTCGAAGGGGACGCCGCCCACGCCCAGGGGCGCGCCCGTGGAGAGCTCGAGCAGAACGGGCGCCCGGCCCGAAGGGACGTGGACAGGCGGAGGATGGCCGGCGTTCGCGATGCGGCAGCTGCCCCGGCGGGGGTCGTAGACGACGTACACGCAGGTGGCCATCTCGCTCAGATCGGCGATGGTCCGGTCCAGCTGGGTCAGGATCGCGGCGGGCGACAGACCGAGCCCGGAGAGCGTGCGGGCCGCGGTGCGCACCTGCCCCATGGTCGCGGCGGCGTTGATGCCGCTGCCCATCACGTCGCCCACGACCAGGGCCGTCCTGCCGTCCGGCAGCGGGATCGCGTCGAACCAGTCCCCGCCGACCTCGACCGCCGCGGAGGCGGGCTGATAGCGATAGGCCACGTCGAGTCCGTTCAGCCGGGCCGGCCCGTGCGGCAGCAGATGCCGCTGGAGGACCAGGGCCGCCTGGCTCTGGTGCCGGTACCAGCGGGCGTTGTCGATGGCGACCGCCGCGCGGGCCGCCAGCTCCCCGGCCAGCAGGACGTCGTCCTTGTCGAACGGCAGGGAGTTGCGCGCGCGCTTGAGGTCGAGCACGCCGAGGACGACGCCACGGGCGCGCAGGGGGACGGCGAGGTAGGAGTGGACGCCCGCTTCCCGTAGGAGTTCGGCGGCGGATCCGGCACGGGCGATGCGCGACAGGTCGCTGTCGGTGACATGCTCGACGAGGACCGGGCGGCCGGTACGGGCGCACTGGGTGACCAGCCGCTCGGCGGCGTAGCGGGCCGGTTCGCCGACCGGGTCGGCGGCTTCCTGCGCCGGGGTGGGGTACGCGGCCTTCACCGCCAGGGCGCGGAACACGGCGGGCCCCGAGGCCCGCGTCCCTCCGGGGTGCGGACCGGTCAGGATGTCCTCCAGGACGTCGACCGCCGCGATGTCGGCGAATTCCGGCACCACCAGATCCGCCAGTTCGTGAGCGGTCAGGTCCAGGTCGAGGGTGGTGCCCACGCGCTCGGACGCGTCCGCGATCACGGCGAGGCGGCGCCTGGCGCGTGCGGCCGCGAGGCCGGCGTGGTGCTGGTCGGTGATGTCCATGACCGAGGCGGCGACCCCGACGACGCGCTGTCCCGTGGTCTCCAGGCGGTACAGCGACATCGACCAGACCTGTTCCCTCGCGCCGGAGCGGACGGGTCCCCGCACGCTCCAGGAGAGGACCGGAACCCCCGTCTCCAGCACGTGTCGGAGGGCCGACTCCAGTGCGTCGGCGTCCGGCGACGCGACCGCCTGACGGAAGGTGCGGCCCAGATGACTGCCGGCGGCCCGGCCGTCGATCCGTTCCAGCGCCGGGTTGACCAGGACGAACCGGAGGTCGAGGTCCAGCACGGCCAGGCCGATCGGGGAGTGGGCGACCAGCCGGGAGGACAGGGCGAGGTCCTGTTCCACGCGTCTCACGGTGGCCCCGTCCGTGGCCAGCCCCAGCGCGTAGAGCCGCCCCTGGTCGTCCTGGAGCCGGGTGTTGCGGAACTCGACCGGGATCGTACGGCCGTCCTTGTGGCGGACCGGGAAGACACCGGCCCAGGGGCCGCCGCCCGACATGACCCGGGCGAACAGGGTCATGACCTGCTCTCGGTTGCTCTCCTCGACCAGAAGCCGGGCGGCCGGGCGGCCCAGAGCCTCGGCCGCCGGATATCCGAAGATCGCCTCCGCCTGCGGGCTCCACAGGACGATCCGCCCCGTCTCGTCCAGTACGACGGCGGCCACCCCGAGTACGTCGAGGAGCCCGCCGGGTTCCACGGCGAGCTCATCGCTCGCCGGGTCCTGGCCGGCAGGGGGAAAGGCCGCCGCGCTCATCCAGACCGCATCCCTCCTCCACCCCGCAGCCACCACACAACCGCTGCACATCTACGGTGCGGACGCACAGGTCCCCTCCATCATCGCGCCGCAGGAGCGGACCGCCAGTCGTCACGGCGGACGTGGGGGGTCGGCGGGCGGGAAGGCGCGGGCTGTGCCGTGGACGCGGAGGCCGACCTCGTCGCCGACCGCGGGTGGGACGGCGGCGGGGTCGAAGATCCGGGCGGCCACTTACTCGATGGGGTCAGGGTCGCGGGGAAGGGTGCCGATGGTGCGCGCATCGGGGCGCCGTGAGCAGTTGCCGGATCCGCTCTCCGGCCTCGGCCGCGTCCCGGGCCGTGGCCGGGAACAGCAGGCGCAGATCGCAGTGGCCTTCTCGGTACTCGCAGCGCAGGGTGATGCCGTGCCGGTCCACCGCGAGTGGCATGGCCCGTACGACGCCGTACGGCAGCCGCGACCCGGCGAGGACGATCAGATCCGCCACCATGTCCTCGTGGGCGTCGGCGAGATGCGTCAGCATCGCCGCCTCCTCGACGGCGAGCGGGTCGGGTTCGGCGAGGGCGAACTCGTCGAGGCCGACGTCCTCGGTGCCCGCCGCGGTCCGCAGTGTCACGCGCGCCAGGTCGAGACGCAGCGCGTCGTCTCCCTCCGTACCGGCCGGAGCGAGCCAGCCCGAGATCGTCACCCTTGCTCGCACGCGGTCGCGGAGCGAGGCCGGCGCGATGTCGGTGAACTCCAGCAGGGCGGCGAGGCTACCGCGCGGCGCGGCGGCGATCTGGGCGGCCAGCGGGCTGTCCGCCGGGGGGTGGAGGGTGATCCGCCCCTTGTCGCGTACGGAGTGCATGCCGATCAGGTCGTAGTCCCGTCCGTCCGTGGTGAGCGACAGGGAGACGGCCCGGGCCAGTACGGAACGGACGTGCTCCGCCGCGGTCTGTTCGGCCGGGGCGATGTCTGTGGCGGCGCTCAAGGTGACTCCTCGCGGTGCGGGACGGATGGGGGCGGCTCCGGTCGGGGAGGCACTGCAATCCGCCTCCTTGGACTGAGGTAAGGCTAACCTAACTTACCCCTGGCGGCGCGTCCATGCCGTGTCGCGATCGGCGAGGGTGGCCGAGTGGTGGGATGGGGGGGCTTGCGTGTGACCGCCCGGCCGTCTTCCCGCGTCACCGATGTCTGACCGCCTCGCGAAGAATCCGGCGTTCAGACCCAGTTGACCTTCGCCCGGTCCAGCAGCGGATCGTCGACCAGCTCCCACAGGGGCACGGCGACGTTGCCGAGGCGGTAGCGGCCGCCGTAGTGGAGGCCGAGTACGCGGTGGTCCGTCAGGTCGAAGACAGGGGAGCCGCTGTTGCCGCCCAGGGTCGAGCAGTCGTGCTTCATGACCAGGCCGCCGGGGGCGAACTCCGTCGCGGTGCCCGGCTGCAGACGTTTCACGTTGTAGACGTCCATGAAGATCCGCCGCATCGACTCGGGCTCGTTGCGGCGGCCGTCCCACGCCGGGTAGCCGATCACGTACACCGGCCGGCCCGGGACGCTCGCGGGCGCGTCGGCGGCCAGGGCGAGCGGGGTGGGCAGGGTGCTTCCGTCGGGCGGGGCGACCCGGAGCAGCGCCATGTCGACGTCCGGGTGGATGCCGATCACCTCGGTGATCTCGTAAGGGGGCGGGCCGGCGGCCGGCACCGGGGTCGCGGACAGTTCCTCGCCCGGGTCGACGCGCGCGGACATGCCCTGCTGGAAGGACCAGCCGGCGGCCTCGGCTTGGCTGAACTCCACCGCCACGTGCCGGTTGGTCATCACCGTCTCCGGGCCCACCAGGAAGGCGGTGCCGACCCAGTCCAGGCTCGGGTGGCCGGTCACCTCGACACGGCCGACGCGCGCGATCGACTCGCGGATCGCCGCCCGTCCGGCGTCGAGCACGGACCAGTCGCCCTCCTGCGCGGCGAAGTCCTGCCCCTGCACCAGGATCGCGGGCCTGCCCTCCAGGAGGACGATCGCCTCCACCCCGAAGTACTCGTCCTCGTCGATCTCGTCCGCGCGGCCACCGGCCAGCTTCTCCAGGCCGCTGACACCGGCCTCGAGCACCCGGGCCCGTTCCTCCTGCGCGAAGCGGGAGATCTGGCCCGCCGGAGCCCCGCCCGCCGGCAGCTCCTCCACCGACTCGGAGATCTCCGCCTCCAGGTGCTCGCGCACCCGCGCGGCGACGCCCTTCAGATCGTCGAAGACCCGCTCGGGATCGGTCGCGACCGGTGATCCGTACCGCATCTCCCGCCACCTCCTTCTCAGTTCCTCATGCGGCCCACTCGTGGTTCCGCGCGTCCTGCGCCGACTGCGCCCGGGTGATCTCCTCGTACAACTCCGTGCTGTGCTCCCGCAGATGGGCCATGATCTGGCTCATCTGCGTGCCGACGTTCACGAACGCCGTCTTCCTGCCCTGGTACTGGACCTCCTCCATCCGGCGGGTGCCGCGGTGGAGTGCCACGACGGTCCAGTCGTCGGTGAAGACCGGTGAACCGGAGGATCCGCTGCGGGTGTCGGTGAAGTAGCGGACGTCGCGTTCGTCCGCCTGGAAGACGAGGTTGTTGCGCAGCGCCACGCGCTTGGGCTGCCCGCCGGGGTGCTGGATGATGTTCACCGCGACCGGTTCCGAACCGGTCAACAGCAGCGGCGCGGACGCGATCCGGAGCACCGGCCGGGGAGGCAGCCCCGCCGCGAGCCGCAGGACCGCGAAGTCGAGCGCCTCGTCCCAGGCGAGCAGGGCGCCCGCCGTCACCTCTTCGGTCTCCGTCTCGTCGGCCCCGTAGTCGAAGCGCGAGCGGGAGTTGACCACCTGGAGTCGGAGATCCTCCTCGGCGACCTGCGGCCGCGAGCCGGGCGTACGCGTACGGGCGTTCACCACATGGTGGTTGGTGATGAGCAGCCCCGGGGCGATGAGCCAGCCGGTCCCGGCGTGCGGGTAGGCGGGCTGCTGCGGCCGGCCGAACTCGTACGGCGGGACCTTCATGCGGGCGACCGACGCCCCGGCCAGGACGCCGCCGTGCAGGAACTCGAACGGCACGGTGTCGTCCCGGAAGATGATCTCCTCCTTGGTCTCGGCGGGCATCACCTCCGCCGGCAGTTCCGGCTCCCCGGCCGCGTCGCGCGCCACGCCGTCGAGGGCGCGCTGCAGGACGGTGAGCGGGCCCGCCTCGACCGTCTGGGCGATGGCGTTGCGCAGCCAGACCTCCAGCGGCACCGTCCCGTCGATCAGCCGCTCCACCTCGTTCATCGTGTGCAGGTCGGAGTGGAGCTGCCGCAGCGGGCTGTCCATCGTCGGCAGGCTCGCCCGGAAGTGCGCGGTGATGCCCGCGAAGAGCAGCGGCCGGACGGTGTGCTCGGCGAGCCCCGCCTCCAGTGCGGCGTTGCGGACCCGCACGACATCCTCGGGGGAGAGGTACGAGACGCTGCGCACCGCCGCCTCGGCCGCGTCCGGCGGCGGCTGCGACCACAGCCCCGTACCGGCCGCCCTGCCCGCGCCGGCTTCCGCGACGGGGCCGCGCGCCGGGCAACCCACGTACATGGCGGCCGCGACGCCCTCGACCAGATCACCGCTCCGGTCGCGCAGCATCAGCGCCCGCCACGCAAGGCTGTCCAGCGTGCCGCGCCTGCGCGCCTCCATAAGTGCCTGCTCCACCGCCGCGAACGGCATCCCGGGCGCCGCCACCGCATCGGGCGCCGCAACCGCACCTGTCGGGGCATCCCGCGGCGGTGCTCCCGCCGCCGACTCCAGGATCCTCGTCAGGGGTTCGCGCAGCTGAGGTTCGTCGGCCATGGCGGTCTCGATCCAGCGGGCGAGAGCGTCGACCACGGCCTCGTCGTCGGCCGGGAGCCCCACGAGCCGCAGGGTGTGCTCCAGGAGCTGTGGATCGACCCGGGACGCCGTGGCGGCCGCGGCCCGTGCCAGGGCGGGCTGCCGGGCCAGCTCCTCGTCGGGCATGTCACGCAGGGTGCCGGCGAGGCGGGCGTCCATCTCGCCGGAGCTTTCGTCGGAGAGCGCCGCCACTCGCGACCGGGCCACCAGGATGCCCATCGACTCGAGGGCAAGGCCGAGGCCCGCCGCGATGTCCTCCGCCTCCTGCAGGTCGTGGTCGGCATCCGCGAAGTCGCCCTCGTCCTGGGCGAGTCGTGCCGACAGCTGGAGCAGCTCCAGCTGTGTCTCCGCACACCCGGCCTCGCCCGCCCGGTCCACGGCCCGCTCGGCGGTCTCCCGTGCCTCGGCGGTCCGACCGGACCTGGCCAGCGTCTCCACCAGGAGCCCGTGCAGCTTGCTGCACGGCGTCCACGGCCGGCGCTCGGCCAGCCGCTCCGCGGCGGACTCCACGTATCCCTGGGTGAGCAGGTCCTCGACCTCACGGGCGGCGATCCGCTCCCAGTCCTCCTGGTCGGCCTCGGCCATGATCCGGTCCGGCACGTGTCCGCCGATCTTCCCGAGCAGGAAGGCGGCCGAACGCGCCGGCATGTCCCGGTCGGCGCCGGTCAGGTGTCCGGCGACGCCGGGCTGCCAACGCCGTTCCACCGCACGGGGGTTCTGGCCGAGCCGGAGCCGGTGGTAGATCTCCTCGGCGCGTGCGGCGGCGCCTTCGCGGGCGGCGTAGTACTCCACCGCGCGGTGGTCGACGGCGCGCATGAGATCCGTACGCGCGCTGTCGGAGAGGCGCAGCATGATCGAACGCAGATCCGTCCGGTGCCGGACGGCCTGCGGCCCCGCCGACTCCATCAGGTCGAGCCGGGAGACGAGCCGCCCGAACAGGGAGCGGGCCTCCTGCGGCGAGGCGACGAGGAGTCCGGCCGGCTCGGCCAGGACGTCCTGGATCAGCTCCGGGGTGATGACCCGCAGCGCCAGCCCCGCCTGCACCAGGGCGCGGACCGCGTCGTCCGCGATGTGTTTGAGGATGCGGTCGTACAGCGTGCCCTGGATGAGCAGCTGGTCGACCTGGTGGTGGAACCAGCGCTTGCGGGACGGCAGGCTCGTCAGGAGGTCGCCGAGCGACTCGGACCGCGCGCCCATGAGTACCGCGGTCCGGGCCGCGAGCTTCAGGCTGAGCGGATGGCCGCCGACCCGGTCGACGAGGTCGTGGGCGACCGCCTCGTCCTCCACCCCGCAGGACATCAGCAGTTCCACGGCGGCCTGCTGGTCCAGTTCGCCGAGTTCCATGGTGCGGGGCGTGAGAACCCTGGCGGGATGGTCGATGGGGGCCCGTCCGGAGACGATGAACCGCAGCCGTGGATAGGCGGCGCGCAGCGCGGTCCAGATCGCCCACATGCGGGCGATGGCCGGCGAGCCACGGTACTGGGCCTCCTCGAAGGAGTCGACGGCGATCACCAGCGGTGGGTCCATCCCTCCGGCCGGGTCGTGCACCGCCTCGGCGACGAGCGCGGCCACCTTCCCCGCGAGCTCCTGCTCGCGGGCGCTGGCCCGGGCGTGGAACCCGGCGGAGTAGTCACGGCCGAGGGTCGCGCGGGTGGTGGAGAGCGTGAACAACTCGTCCAGCTGGTTCCGTTCGCCGCGCTGCGAGGCGGCGGTCTCCTCGCACTCGTCGGCGAGCGCGTCGAACGCGGCGCGGTGGTCCGGGTACTGGATGCCGAGCTGGCGGGCGGCCTCGGCGATCACGGTGGAGGGTTCGTGGATGGAGAGCGTCGGCCGCTCGAAGTCGATGAAGGCGAAGGGGAATCCGGTGGGCGCGTCGCGGAGGCTGTCGACGAGGAACTTGGCGAGCAGGGTGCTCTTGCCGACGCCGCCCACGCCGTGGATGAGGACGGGGGGCTCGGCCGGCTCGGCGGGCAGTGCGATGTAGGCACGCAGGGAGTCGAGTTCGCGCTGCCGCCCGTGGAAACTTCCCTGGATCAGCCGCTCCAGCGGCTGGAGCAGCCGTGCGCGTTCCAGGCGGTGCTGTACGTCGTCGACCTCGGGCAGCCCCGTCGTGCCGGGGACCCGGTTCAGCCACAGTACGGCCTGGAGGGTGTCCGCGAGAGCTTCGATGTCGTGCGGCTCCGGTGCGGGAGGCGCGCCGGACAGGAGGGCGAGCGCGGTGCGCTCGGCGCCGGGCCCGTCCGGGACGAGACCGATGTTGGCCTCCAGGGCTCGCCGGGCGGCCTCGGGGCCCGCGAGTCCGCTCAGCGTCCGCTCACGCACCTCCGGCTTGAGCGTCCAGGACTGGGAGGGGTGCGGGGGCAGGGCCGTGCAGTCGTCGACGAGGGCGAGGGCGGCCCGCCCCGTGGGCCGGTTCTCGTCCGGCAGCCGCAGGCGGGCGGGGTCGAACGCGTCGAGCAGACAGGCCGCCTCCCGGTAGGCCCTGCGCAGTGCGGGGAGTTCGGGAGGGGTCTCCTCGGTCGTGTCCCGTATCGCCCGGTCCAGTACTCCGCTCAGGTCGCCGTCGGGGACGAGGGAGCGGGAGAGCCGTACGGTCTCCTCCACCGCCGTGCACACCCGGCGCATGTAACTGTCCGTGGAACCAGGGGTGTCGACGGCGCGCAGGACCTCGGCGACCGCCACGTCCACGAGCGCGGGCACCGCCGTGCTGTCCGACCCGGGGTGTTCCTGGGTGAAGAACTCACGGAAGAACTCCCGCAGATCGTCCTCCCCGACGGCACGGGCCGTGTCCCGGCACTCGTTCCTGCGTATGTCGTACGGGAGTTGGCGCATCGTGGGCGAGTAGCCGAGCAGCACGAGCCGGGGCACGGCCTCCCTCCGTACCGGTGTGTGCTCGTAGACGGCGAGCGCCAGCTTGCCGATGCAGTCCCAGACGTCCGCGTTGGGATCGAGCTGGTCGCACTCGTCCAGCACCAGCCAGAAGCGCTCCTCGGCCGCGGTCGCCCGGCTGACGATCCGGTGCACGGCGTCGTCGATCGCGGGCAGTGGATCGTTCAACTGTGTGGGGTTCAACGGCGTCCGGTCCGCCCCGGGACCGGACACGAAGTCGTCGAGGCGCTCCACCAGGCGCGCGGCCGTCGAGGTGCGCGAGAGGGTCACCCGTACCGGACGGAAGCCGCAGTGCTGCCCGAGATGGCGGATGAGGTGGTACGAGTACGAGCGCCCGCTGTCGGGCTCGCCGTCCACGACCAGCACCGACTGCTCCGGATCGGCGATGAAGGCGCGGAGCTTCTCGCGCAGCCCGTTCCGGTCGATGAACACCTGGGTCCCGTTCGCGAGGACGAGGGTGCGGAAGGGGTCCTGGGCGGAGTGAAGCACCGCCTCGTCCTCCCGCAGCCGCGTCAGCAGGATCCTCGCCTCGGCGTTGCCCGCGCCCGTGAGCGCGTCGACCCCGGCCAGTACGTCGAGGAGCCGGCGCTGGTGGGCGACGTCCTGGCGGGCCGCCCGTACGACCAGTCGCGCGTTCTCGTCGCGGTCGGGGGTGAGTACGAGATCCGCCACGAAATCCTGCGAGAGCCCACTCTGCCGCAGTCGGGTGAGCGGATCGGGGGTGTCGAGAAGGTACTCCCGCACCCAGCTGGTGACGAGTCCCCATTCCGTTTCGGTGAGCGGCATACCGCACCTGCCCGGCCGTCCCTCCGGGGGAGCGCGGGACGGACTGATCTGACTGGCCGAAAGCTGTCAGCACAATCGTTTCACCGGGCAGGGAGCGTGGCAAACGGGCGATCCGCGGGCCCGGCCGACGGCAGGCTCAGCCCTGCATCACGATGTCGTCGAACGACTCCAGCCGCCGCCAGCGGTCCTCCGGCGCCCGCCACGACGGCATCAGATCGACATCGGGCAGCGGCCCGAACTCCAGCTCGGTGATCTCGGCGACGTCCGAGACCGGCACCTGGTACGTCCGGAACGGTCCGAGCGGCGGTGGCGCGCCCGCCGTCGCCCCGGCGAGCGCGCGCTCGGCGTCGCGGCTCAGGTCCGGGCTCTGGTCGAGGACGTAAGCGGTCGCCGCCAGCGCCCCGTCCTGCATGAACGCGGCCACCTTCCAGAACCGCAGCGGCACTTGCACCCCCCGGTAGGGCGGGTCCGAGTCGTGCAGAACCGGGCCTGTGAGGACCGTGAGCCTCCGGTCGAACTCGGCCGCGTGATCCAGGAGATAGTTCTCCAACCCCTGCCAGAGACGCTTACCCTGGTTGAACAGATCCGACTGAGGTGCGGCGTTCGTGTAGTGGAACGTGTCGGTGT
This sequence comes from Streptomyces sp. NPDC046712, assembly GCF_040645695.1. NCBI lineage: Bacteria > Bacillati > Actinomycetota > Actinomycetes > Kitasatosporales > Streptomycetaceae > Streptomyces > Streptomyces sp. NPDC046712. The sequence goes on from NZ_JBEYYW010000005.1 coordinate 332,314, forward strand.
TGGCCCGGCCCGCCACCGCGGCGGGGCCCCACACCGGATCGAGCCGGCGCACCAGATGCCCCCGGTCCAGACTGTTGTTCCGGTAGATCTCGTTGCCGGCCTGCTGCTCCGCGGGCAGCCGCGGGTCGTACTCCCAGGCGTCCTCCCGGGGTACGTCCTCGGCCAGTTGCCCGCCCTCGATGCACACCGCGGTCGAGGCGGCGAGCCGCCGGTCCGGCCGGAAGACGACGGTGAAGTGGGTGTACGGCAGGATCACCGTCTCCACCGACGTGCGGACGGGCAGCGGCAGCGGCACGACGGGACCGAGGAAGGCCTCGTCGTAACCGGTCCGGTCGACGAGCGGGTCTCGGCGCGGCCCACCCGCCCGCGGGGCCGGTGGAGAGGGCGGAGGATCGGTCGGTTTCATACGATGTAAGTACCGCGCATGAAGGGTCGCGCTCGGCACCGGGCCGCAGGCCACTCGATCAGCCGCCCCCGGAGCCTCCCTCCCTCACCCCCCAGGAGGCACCCCATGGCCACCGGACTGTCCATCCACGTAGGACTCAACAAGGTCGACCCCGACCGTTACGAAGGCTGGGACGGCGCTCTCGTGGCCTGCGAGAACGACGCTCGTGACATGGCCAGGCTGGCCCGCGCCGCGGGCTACTCCGACACCGTCCTGCTGACCGCCGAGTGCACCGTCGACAACGTGACCGCGGCGCTGCGCCAGGCGGCGGGAAAGCTCGCCCCCGACGACATCCTGCTCTTCACCTACTCGGGTCACGGTGGACAGGTCCCCGACGTCACCGGGCAGGACGACGAACCGGACGAACTCGACGAGACCCTCGTGCTCTACGACCGGCAGTTCCTCGACGACGAGCTGGACCGCGAGTTCCGGGGCTTCGCCGACGGAGTCCGGATCTTCGCCCTGCTCGACTGCTGCCACAGCGGCAGCGGCATCGAGCTCCCCGGCGGACCCCAGCCCGAAACCGGGATCCGGCTGATGCCCGAACCGAAGCAGCAGCAGATCTACGAGCGGGACCAGGGGTTCTTCGAGGAGCTGCAGCGCTCCCTCAGGAAGGCCGCTCCCGACGGCGACGGGGCGCGCCCGGACGCGATCCTCATCTCGGCGTGCCAGGACAACCAGTTCGCGTCCGACGGCCCGGTCAACGGGGCCTTCACCGAGGCCCTCCTCGAGGTGTGGAACGAAGGAGCCTTCCGGGGCCGCTACCGGTCCTTCCACCGCGCGATCCAGAGCAAGCTGCCCGCCACGCAGAGCCCGAACTTCTACACGACGGGAAGCCCATCGCCCTCGTTCCTGCGCCAGAAGCCGTTCACGGTGTGACCGAGCGACTGGGTGACCGGGGTCGCCGCCTGACCGTCTGACGGGGCGACTGCCTCGGTCCTGGCCTCAGCCGCGGAGCGCGGTCGCCAGCTGCGCCCGCGAGCGGACGTCCAACTTCTGGTAGATGCGGGTGAGGCGCGCCTCGACCGTCTTCACGCTCAGATACAGCTTGGCCGCCGCCTCCTGGTTGCTGGCGCCCTGCCCGACCAGATGGGCCAGCCGCAGCTCCGCGTCCGTCAGCGAGGACAGCGCCGGCAGGGCGTCCTCCCCCGCGGGCGTCTCGCTCGCCAGGGCGAGCCAGGGCGCCGCCCCGGCGCGCTCGAACACGACCGCCGCCGACTGGAGGGCGCTCTGCGCCGCCGACCGGCGCCGACGCCGCCGCTCCACCCGGGCCAGCGCGATCAGCGCCCGGCCGTGTTCCAGCGGCAGTCCGGCCTCGGCGAACCGCTCGGCGGTCCCGGCGAGCAGCTCCGCGGCCTCGTCCGTCTTCCCGCAGGCGGCCAGATACAGCGCGTACGCCCGGTCGCAGCCCAGGAGTACGGTCGTACGGCCGAGCCGCTCCGCGACCGGCCGCACCTCGGCCAGCAGGTCCGCCGCCTCCCGCGCCGCGTCGTTGGCGAGCAGCGCCTCGGCCAGCTCCTCGTGCCAGCGCAGCATCGACGGATCGACGGTCGACTGGGCCCGCTCGTTGGCCTGCACCCGGCGCAGGGTCTCCAGGGCGGAGGCGACGTCCCCGTTGACCAGTTGGACGCGGCCCAGTGCGTAGAGGCTGCGGGAGAGGAAGACCCGGTCGCCCTCCTCCTCCGACGCCTGGACGCTGCGCCGGGCGTAGCTCGCGGCCCGCCCGAAGCTGCCGCCGGCCGTCTCCGCGAGCGCCAGCGTGTACCACGCGGGACCGGGGGAGAGGCCCGCCTCCAGGGTGAGCGCGAGGGACTGGCCCGCGTGGACGAGGGCCGCCGGGCAGGCCCCCAGGCGGGACTCGATCGCGGCGAGCGTCGAGAACAGCTCGATCGTGTCCTCGACCGAGCCACGCCGCTGCACCAGGGGCAGGAGCGCGTTCAGCTGGTCGCGGGCGTCGGTCAGCCGGTCGTCGAAGAGCGTGTGCCGGATGGTCAGGATCTGGGCCGCGTTGCGGATTCCGAGCGGACGCTCGGCCATCTCCAGACCACGCGCCTGCGCGAGCACGGACTCCGCGTCCGAACAGCCGAGCGCCCGGTCCATCCGCGCCTGTACGGTCAGGGCCTGGGCGGCCGTCCGGGGATCGCCCACGGAGGCGGCCAGCGCGGCGGACTCGACGGCCGCGGCCCGCGAGCGCAGCGGATCGCCGTCCGCCAGCACGTACTTGACGGCCAGTCGGAGCAGCACGCCCGCCCGCAGCGCCGTGTCCCCCTCGGAGTCCTCCATGGCGTGCACGTACATCTCGTCGAGCCCGGTCAGCCCCTGGCCCGCGGTGTCGAGGACGGCGAGCCGGGCCCGGACCCGGTCGGACCGGGCGGCGTCCCTGGCCAGCAGATCGGTCGCCGCCCGCATCGCGAGGTCGGCCCGGGCGGCCCGGGCGGCCTCCTCGGCGGCGTCGACGAGCCGCGTGATCCGCTGCGCACCGTGCTGGACCGGTGTCGACTCGGCGGCGAGCAGGGCCAGTTCGGCGGCGAGCGCGCTGTTGCCGCGGCGCCGCGCGAGATCGGCGGCCGCGGCGACCTCGGCCGCGAGGGCCTCGTCGGGAATGTCGGTGGCCAACGCCCGGTGCCGTACCGCCTCGACGGAGTCGTCGACGACCTCGGCGAGCGCGGCGTGCCCGGCGCTGCGCTCGGCCCAGCAGGCGTCGTGGACCAGGGTGGAGGGCAGCAGCCCGGCGGTGAAGGCCACCGTGCCGTCCTCGGCGAGCGAGACCAGGTCGGCGCGCTCGGCGGCCGCGAGGTCCGCCTCCGCGTTCGGCCGCCCCGCCCGGCGTATCAGTGCCGCGGTCGGGCGCAGCGCGAGCGCGGCGAACAGCAGCGTCTTGCGGACGTCGGGCGGCGCCGTGCCGAGGAGTTGCCGGGCCAGGTCGCGGGCCCGCCCGGACAGGGTCAGCGCCTCGGCGTGGTGCACGGGGGTGCGCGCGTCGGCCAGTGAGCGGCCCACGGCGAGCGCGAGGCGGGGGTTGCCGCCGCTCGCCTTGTGGATGCGGCCTGCCATCCGGGACGGCAGCCGGTGGTGGATGAGCAGCGCGGCGATCTCGTCGGCGTGCAGCGGCGGCACGAGCAGGATGTCGGCCTCCGACGGCACCCACAGGTGGGTGTCGTGGACGTCCTCGGAGCCGTACGCCTCCGGGGTCTCGACCGCGACGACCCGCAGCGCGGGCGGGGCGAGGTGCAGGGCGAAGCGCAGCAGATCGGCGCTGTCCGCGTCGATGTGCTGCACACCGTCGACGACGAGCAGGGCGGGGCCGCGCGCGGTGAGGGCGCGCAGGATCTGGGCGATGCCGAGGCGCAGGGCGATCGGGTCCCACCCGCCGTCGTGCAGCGGCGCCTCGCGGCACAGCATGGCGACGGCGGTCCGCTGGGGTCCGGGCAGCCCGTCGAAGACCCCGGAGGCGGTGACGGCACCGACGGCGTGGCCCGAGGGTCCGGGCCCGCCCGCGCCGGCCGTGGGGTCACCGCCGGACGCGCGGTCGGTGCGCGGCGCGGGGACGCCTCGGTCGCCGGCCGGTGTCCCGGGCCCGGGAAGGCCCTCAGGGCCGGATGGCGGCAGGGTGCCGGGGGCGGCCACGCCCGGCCAGGTGACCGTCGAGGCCGCGGAGGCCACGAGTGCGGCTGCCACCGCGCCCGGAATGTCACGGTCGGCCGGAAGTGTCGCCAGCCACAGGACGGTCTCGCCGCGGGACTCCGCGCGTGCCGCCTCCGCCAGGGCCACTTCGGTCTTGCCGACGCCCGCGGGTCCGGTGAGCAGGGCGCGCCCGCGTGTGTGCAGCACGCGTTCGAGGCGGGAGAGCAGTTCCTCCCGGCCCACTGGCGCAGGACGGTGTGTTGTCGTCACGTGTCCACCACCCTCCGGCGCTCGGGCCCGGCCCGTGAGCCCCGTGGGGCAGAGAATACGGAGCGTACCGGCGCAGTCCAGGCCTCCTGTCCGGCATACGGACAACGGATGCCGGGCACCACGCCAGGACGCGCCCGTGGTGTAGACCACGAGCGCGTCGCTGACCAGCAATGATGCTGATGTGGGGGGTGGTTCAGGTGGTGACTAGAAGGTCAGGCTCCAGGAGTCGATGTAGCCGGTGTCACCCGAGGCCACATCGCGGACCTGCAGCTTCCAGGTGCCGTTGGCGACCTCGCTCGACGCGTCGACCGTGTAGGTGGTCAGGACGTTGTCGGCGCTGTCGGAGCCGCTGGACGCCTTCAGGTTGCGCACCGTGCCGTCGGGGGCGATCAGGTCGATGACCAGGTCCCCGCGCCAGGTGTGCTTGATGTCCACGCCGACCTTGAGGGCGGCGGGGGCGTTGCCGGTGCGGCCGGTGACGGCGATCGAGGACGACACGGTGGTGTTGTCGGAGATCGCCACATCCGTCGCGTTGGTGAACACGTTGCCGACCGGCGGCGTCGTGGTGGTGACGGCGTCCACCGTCTTCGCGGTGTCGGCGATGCCGGTGCCGCAGCCGCCGGTGCAGGTGCCGGGCAGCGGGCGGGCGTTGGACTTGATCGCGGACTCGATCTCGGCCGGGGTGAGGCTCGTCTTCGCCGACTTCAGCAGAGCGGCCAGGCCGGCGATGTGCGGCGCGGCCATCGAGGTGCCCTGGTAGGGCTTGTAGTTCTCGACCGACTGGGTCGTGGTGCCCGAGTTCAGCGTGGAGTAGATGCCGTTCTCGGGGGTGGTGATGGTGCCGGGGGTGTCGGTGGCGCGGCGGGTCTCGCCGCCCGGGGCCGCCACGTCCACGATGGTGCCGTAGTTCGAGTAGAACGAACGGTTGCCCTCGCGGCTGGTCGACGCCACGGTGATGACGTTCGAGCAGTTCGCGGGCGTGAACCCGGACGCGTTGGCGTTGCTGTTGCCCGCGGCGACGACGACGGTGGTACCGCGCGAGACGGCGCCGTTGATCGCGGTCTGGTAGACGCTCGGGCAGGTGGAGCTGGCGCCGCCCAGGCTCAGGTTGATGACCTTCGCCGGGGTCGGGTTGGCCGCGACGCCCGGCACGGTGCCGCCGGACGCCCAGGTGATGGCGTCGGCGATGTCCGCGGAGGAGCCGCCGCACTTGCCGAGGACACGCACGGGCTGGATCTTCGCGTTGTACGCGATGCCCGCGATGCCCTTGGTGTTGTTGGTGACCGCGCCGATGGTGCCGGCCACGTGGGTGCCGTGCCAGGAGGAGTTGGACGCCTTGGAGCCGGTGCCGCACTCGCCGTCGGTGGCGTTCCAGTCGCCCTCGTCCTTGGCGTCCGCGTCACGGCCGTTGCCGTCACGGGCGTCGGCGGAGGTGGAGATGAAGTCGTAGCCGGACACGACGTTGGCCGCCAGGTCCGAGTGGGCCGCGTAGCCGGTGTCGATCACGGCGACGGTGACACCGGAGCCGGTCGTCTTGTCCCAGGCGGGCGGAACGTTCATGCCGCCGGTGGCCTCGAAGAGGTCCCACTGCTTGGCGTAGTCCGTGTCGTTCGGGGTGACCGCCATCGCGTACGCGCGGATGTCGGGCTCCACGGAGGCGACCGAGGGGTCGGCGCGGAAGGCGTCCATGACCTCGGCGACGTCCTGCTTCGTGGCGCTGTCACCCAGGTCGACCAGCGCGGCACCGCCGGCGAGGCGGCGCTCGAAGGAGAGGCTCTCGCCCGTCTCGGCGCCCTTGGCGGCCGCGTCGCTCTTGGCGGCGGCGTTCGAACCGGCCTCGGCGGTCTTGGACTTGTAGGTGACGATGACCTTCTCGACCGGGGCGCTGGGAAGCGCGGTCATCGCCTGGGAAGCCGGAGCCGGCTTCGGGGTCGCAGCGGCCGGGGCGGCGGCGAACGCCCCGGTGGAGGTGGCAGCGGCGCCGAGGATCGCGGCGCTCGCGACCACGACGGATATGACTCTCCGCCTGGAACTGTTCAAGGTGTTCCCTTTCAAGCACGACGTAGGTGCGGAGCAGTGGCGGCGGCGCGGGAACGGCGTGCGGAGTGGGGTTCGCGGTCCGCCGGTCCCTTGGGCTTGGGGGGCCCGTGCGCCGCCACCGGCGCGACGGCCCGGGTCAAGGCCGTCACCGGCGGACACCACCCACCTCTCCACATGCACCTGACAGGTGCGGTTCGGGGGATGGGATCTGCCGGTGCGGCAGACAGTAGGGAACGGCGAGATGAACCCGATACGGGGAAAACCCTTGTCACCCCCCGAGAGGGGTGGGGGAGGGGCGGGAGGTGGGGGTGGGGGAGGGGTGCGAGGTCGGAGTGAGGGCGGTCAGCCGAGCTCGAGGGTGGTGACGCCGAAGACCCGCTCTCGCGCGTACGGCCGGATCGGTCCGGTGTACATCCGCGCCGTCTCGAACGTCGCCTCCAGGCCCCGCTCGAGGGCGAGGCGGGCCGCCTCCGGATTCGCCTCCGGCATGTCGACCGCGATCCGCGCCGAGCCGAACGCGCGGGCCTCGGCCGCGAGCGCGTCGAGGAGTACGGCCGCGTCGTCGGGCGTGTTCGCGAACAGGGGCCCGATGCGGGCCTCTTCCTGGGCCGGTCGCACCACGCCGTAGCCCCTGAGGCGTCCGTCGACGACACGGACGAGAGCACGATGGCCCGGCGTGGTCAGCCACGAAGCCAGGAATCGGGGGCGGTCGGCGGGCACACAGGCGCTGTCGTACGCGGCGAGGGCGTCCTGGTCGACACGGTGGGCCGGGACGACGTCCGGGGCGGCCGAGGCGGCGGTGGGCGTGTCGGGGGTGAGGACCTCCCCGACGTACCGTGCCGTGCGGTAGGCCGTGGAGAAGCCGGACTTGCGGTAGTTGTCCTGTTGGTCCGGTACTCCGTCGAGGCCGACCGTCCGCTCGCCGGCGTGCGCCAGCGCGGCGTGCCAGGTCGCCAGGCCGTGGCCGAGGCCGCGCCGGTCCGGGCGGACGAGGTAGAAGCCGAGGAAGGCGTACCGGTCGCTGTAGTTGACGACGGAGATGGCCGAGACGGGCTCCCCGTCGATCCGTCCGAGGAAGAACCCCTCGGGGTCCTGCGCGAAGAACGCGGGCGCGTCGGCCACCCCCGGATTCCACCCCTCCGCCGCGGCCCAGTCGCGCACGACCTCCCAGTCGTCGAGGCGCGCGGGGGAGACGTGGAGGCGGCCGGTGATGGGGGAGGCCATGGAAGTCCCTTCGGCAGCCGACGGGGCACGTGGTGACGGGGCGACGGACACGGGCGATCCGTGCGAAGCGCCCCGAGCATAACGAGCGCGCGAGGGCGCCGCGGTCCGGTGCGATGCTTTCCGGCCGCGCGCCGCGCGCCTCCCGCCCGCCGCCCGGCCGCTCCGCGCGCGAGGGCGCCGCAGTCCGGTGCGATGCTTTCCGGAAGCCCGCCGCGCGCCGCCCGCCCGCCGCGCGCCGCCCGCCCGCCGCGCGCCGCCCGCCCGCCGCGCGCGGCCCGGCCGCTCCGCGCCTCACCCCACCAAGCGGAGCGCCGTGTCGGCCACCCCCACCCGTACCGTCTGGCCCCATGTCAGTTCCAGCGCGTCCGACTCCATCCCGTCGCCGAAGGCGACCAGACGGTCCGACTCGACCGTCAGACGGAGGGACTGCCCGGCGCCCAGCACCCCCTCCACGCGCGTCGTGCCCGTCGTCGGGGACGGCCAGGCCTCGCGGACGAACCAGGCGAGGCGCGGGTCCGTCGGCGCGGGCAGACGCAGCGGGCTGGAGCGCTGCTGCCAGAGGGATCGGAGCCAGCCCGTCGCGCCCGTACCCGTGCCGACCAGGACGCCCGAGGACGCCTGCGGTTCGGGCGCCGGGTCCGGGTCCTCCGCGGCCAGCGTGTAGCGCGCCGTCTGGTGGCCGGGCGGGCCGAGGTAGATCTCGTTGAGGGCGAGGAGCCGCTGCGCGTCGTCGGTGACGGCCTCCACCATCGTGAGTTCCTCCGCCGCTGCCTTGGCCGCGGCCGGCAGCAACGCCCGCGCTGCCGCCGCCCGGTGCCGTACCAGGACCCCCGCGTTTCGCCCCGGATCGGCATCGATCCCGATGACCGGCTGCCCGGTCAGGTACTTCGCGACGTTGGCCACCAGGCCGTCCTGCCCGACCACGACGACCACGTCCTCCGGGCCGAACAGGAAACGGTCCAGATCCGCCCGTTCCACCCGGGCCTGCCGCCACTGGAGCGGCACCGCCGCCGCCACCTCCGCGAGCGCCCGCCGGGTCCGCTCGTGCCGTCCCCGTACGTCCTCGATGCCCCGGCCCCGGCTGGAGAGGAAGAACGCGGCCTGCCCGTGCGTACCGTGCCGGGCGAGCAGCTCCTCGTACTCGGTGGTGCGGTGCACGAGCACCGCGCGCGGCGCCAGGCTCACGACGCGGTCCCGCCACCGAGCTTCGCCAGAAGACCGGTCAGCACGTCGGGCGAGAGCGTCAGGTGCTCGATCCGGGGCAGGTTCTCAGCGGCCCGGGTCGCCGCCAGGGCGTGCAGCGTCGCCGCGTCGACCTCCTCGTGCACCCGGAGCCAGGCCGCCTGCGCCGCCGCCCGCGCCTCGCCGACCTCGCGCGCCGCCTCCGCCTCGGCCCGCGCCAGCCGAACCTTCCGCACCGCCTCCGCCTCCGCCCGTACGGCATCGGCGGCGGCGCTCTCCTCCGCCTCGCGGCGGGCGTTGGTGCCGCGCTGTTCGACGAGTTGCTCCTCCTGACGGGCCAGTTCGATCTTGCTGGCCAGCTCGTTCTCGGCGATGGCGCGTTCGCGTTCGACGGCCACGGCCCGGCGCTCGTACGTGGCCCGGTCCGCCTCCTGCTGGATCTGCTCGCGTGCGGGCGTGCGCAGCGCCCGCTCGACCTCGGGCTCCGGACGGATCGCCACCACCCGCACCGCCACCACCTCGATACCTGTGGCCGGCAGCCGGGGCTCGGCCGCGAGCCCGTCCGTGATCCGCTCCCGTACGGCGGCCACGCCGTCCACAAGGGCGGCGGCGAGCGGGGTGCGGGCCAGGACGTCCAGGGCGTGCTGCTGCGCGGTCTCGGTGAGCAGCGTGGCGATCTGCTCCAGCGGCGCCCCGCGCCACGCGCCCGTGTCCGGATCGATCGAGAAGTCGAGCCGGGTGGCCGCGGCCTCCGGATCGCCGATCCGGTACGTGACGGTGGACTGCACGCTCACGTCCTGGAAGTCGGCGGTCCTCGCGTGGAACGCCATCGCGAGCTCCCGGTCGTTCACCGGCACCTCGGAGAGCGCGGCCGACAGCGAGCGGAACCAGAAGCTCAGCCCCGTCCCCTCGTGGACGAGGCGTCCGCGCCGGTGGTGGCGGATGTACGCGGTGGGCGCGGACCGCAGATGGCGCCAGCCGGCGCGGCGGGTGATGTCGGCCATGGGAACTCCCCCTTGTCGTCACAATGACGATAGGGGCCCCGGGCTCTTTTCGTCAAGATGACGAAAGTGGAGGTTCCGGAGGCGGAGGGAGCCTGTGCAGGTGGGCCGAAACGTCCTCGTGGGCCAGGCGGCGCAGGGCCAGCAGGATCGGCTCGTACAGCACCGTGTACGCGACCGCCGCCTCGATCGCCTCCTCCAGGGCCGGGTACTCCTCCATCACCGCGTACTCCTCGGCGGCGATCGGGTGCATCACCTCGGCGTACCGCCGGATGTCGTCGGTGCGGCCCCTGTAGCCCAGCGTGCGGAGCGTCAGGACTGCCCGGGTCAGCGCGGCGAGCGCGGGTGCCTCGTCGTACACCTGCCAGCCCATCTCGGTGAGCAGCCCGCGCATCTCGGCGAAGACCTCGTCCCACAGCGGGCGCTCGGGATCGGAGGTGTCGGGCGGGGAGATCTGCGGGCCCAGCATGTGAGCGGCGACGCCGACGCGCTCATGGCGGCCGAAGGCGGGGTCGTCCGCCACGGCCAGAACGTCCCGGACCTGCTGGATCGTCATCCCGCCGACCGTGAGGAGCGCTCGGAGCAGGCGCAGCCTGCGCAGGTGCTCCTCGCCGTACTCCGACTGCCGCGCGGTGACGGGCGTCCCCGGAGGCAGGAGTCCCTCGCGCAGGTAGTACTTCACGGTGGCCACGGACACGCCGCCGCGGGCGCTCAACTCGGAGAGGCGCAAATGCGTTTCACCGTTCCCATCGTCTCGACACGGATACCGGGGAGTTCTACTCCGCCCTCCAAGGATAGGTCGGCTATCCAAGAAGGGGGGGTTGGGTGCACGGGGCGGGGAGTGAGGCGCGGTCAGCCCGCGAGCGGCGCGGCGGCCGTCTCGTCGGTACGGGGCAGGGGTAGGGGGAGCGGCTGCGGCTGCGGCTGCCCGGAGGCCACGACCTGGGAGGGAGACGGCGGTGAGGGCGAGGGCGGTGTCACGGCGGGCGTTCCCGCTCCGGTCGTCAGGAGCACCACACCGCGTGCTGCCACCACCGAAGCGGCGGCCGCGATCAGCCACCCCCACATGCCCGCGCGGAACGTCTCGCCGAGCAGCGCCACGCCGATGACGGCGGCTGCGGCCGGGTTGGAGAGGTTCACGACGGCCAGCGGCGCGGCGAGTCCGCCGCGATAGGCGGTCTGCGAGAGCAGCAGGCCGCCGATGGCGAAGGCGGAGATCAGCACCGCGATCAGGGCCGTCTGCCACCAGGCCGTCGCCCCACCCGGCAGCTGGCGCGTGAGCGCGGCGGTGAGCGTCTGTGTCAGTGCTGAGCCGACCCCGGAGGCGATCCCGGAAGCTGTCGCATGCCCGAGCCCCCGCCCACGCACCGCACCGGCCCGCGAGGCCGTGCCCGCGCCGACGCCGCCTCGCGCGCCCGCGCCTACGTGCGTCCGCGCCCGCGAGCCTCCGCTTCCGCGCCGCCTTCCGTGGAGCCCTCCGTACCGCCCACCCGAGGCGAGCAGTGCGATCAGCAGCGCCGTCGCCGCCGCGACGATCAGGGACTCGCGCAGACTCAGCGCGTCGCCCGGCGTCGCCGGGCCGGTCACCGAGATCAGGCCGACGAGGCCCGCCAGTGTCCAGAGCGCCCCGCGCCACTCCGCCCGGGTCACCCGCCGTCGGGCGCAGTACGCCCCGAGCGGCAGCGCCGCCACCAGGGTGAGGGCGCCCAGCGGCTGAACGAGCGTCAGCGGGCCGTAGTGCAGCGCGGCCACATGGGCGAGCGCGCCGGCCGCGTTCAGGCCGACCGCCCACCACCACTGGCCGCGGGCGAGCAGGGCGCGGAGCGCGCCGCGTCCCCCGTCGGAGGCCGAGGCGAGCCGGGACTGGGCGACGGCGGCGAGGGCGTACCCGGCGGCGGAGACCAGGGACAGGAGGACGGCGAGGAAGAGGCCGTCGGGGGTGGTCATCGCAGCACTCCCGCGGGGCGGGGAGCGGTGGCGGGCAGCAGCGGTTCGGGGCCCGCCGGTCCGGTGCCCGTTCCCGTGTCCGGCGCTCGTACCGCCGCGAGTGCGAGGGCGAGCAGCGCGGCCGCGGCCAGGGCGTCGAACCAGTAGTGGTTGGCCGTGCCGACGATCACCAGGAGTGTCAGCAGGGGGTGGAGCAGCCACAGCCACCGCCATCGGCCGCGGGTGGCGACGATCAGACCGATCGCGACCATCACCGCCCAGCCGAAGTGCAGCGACGGCATCGCCGCGAACTGGTTGGCCATCGAGTCCGTCTCCGGGCTCGCGCCGTACACCGACGGGCCGTAGACCCGGGCGGTGTCGACGAGTCCGGTCGCGGCGAGCATCCGCGGCGGCGCCAGCGGCATCAGCAGGTGCAGGGCGAGCGCGGCGGCGGTCAGCAGCGCCAGGACGCGGCGGGACCAGAGGTAGTGCTCCGGGCGGCGCCAGTAGAGCCAGGCGAGGAAGGCGATCGTGGCCGGGAAGTGCACGGCCGCGTAATAGGTGTTCGCGGCCCGGACGAGCGGCTCGCCGTGCATCAGCAGGGCCTGCACGGAACCCTCGCCGGGCAGATGGACGGCCCGCTCCGCGTTCCACACCCGGTCGGCGTTGTGAAAGGCCCGCAGCTCGTGGCCGTTCGCGAACAGCCGGCCGAACTTGTAGACGAGGAACAGCGCCGTGACGAGAAGCAGCTCGCGCACGAGCGGCGGTCTCGTTGTCGGCGGTCCCGACGTGGGGCGTCTCGGTGCAGACGGTTCCGGGGTAGCGGTGGGCTCCGGTCCTGCGGGACGTGTCCCTGGTATCCCGCGTATCCCGGCAGCCATGGCGCGGCCCCCTTTTTTCCGTCAAACCGGCAGCAAACGGGGGAAGCCTAGATCCGAATTCATCGAGACGCAAGCGTCTCGATACGTTTGCGTCTCGATTGTGCACCCCCTACTCTCGTATGTGCAGAGAGCTGTCCGGGAGGAATGGGATGTCCACACAGGCCGCGACCGCCGCCGCCCGCCGCAGCAAGATCACGCCGGAGCGGGAGAGCGAGCTCTACGAGGCCGTTCTCCGCCTGCTCCGGGAGGGCGGCTACGACGCGGTGACCATGGAGGGCGTCGCGGCCCGCACCAAGTGCGGCAAGGCGACCCTCTACCGTCAGTGGGGGAGCAAGCCGCAGCTCGTCACGGCGGCCCTCGCCAAACAGCGCTGCACGTTCTTCGCCGGCATCGACACCGGTTCGCTCGCCGGGGACCTGCGCGAGGCCGCCCATCTGGCCGCCACCCGCCGCGACCATGACGCCGAGCTGATGGAGGCCGTCAGCCAGGCCTACATCCAGTACCCCGATCTGCGCGAGGCGCTCCGCGAGACCGTCATCAGCCCGGAGGTCGCGGCCCTCGACACGATCCTGCGACGGGCCGCCGAACGCGGCGAGATCGACCCGGACAACCCGGCGATCGGCTTCGTCGCCCCCTGCTTCCTCGGCATGCTCCGCATCGAGCGCCTCTTCGAGGAGCGCTTCGCCGACCCGGCGACGATGCGGGTCTTCGTCGACTCCGTCCTGCTGCCGGCGCTGCTGCCGCCGGGGCGCGTCGAGATGTGACCGCCCGGCACCTCCGGCACTCTTGACCCATGCCAGCCGCTGCTCCCGACGTACGCGTCCGCCGGATCTACGAGCCCCCGTCACCCGACGACGGTGTACGGGTCCTCGTCGACCGCCTCTGGCCGCGCGGCCTCGCCAAGACCGACGCCCGCGTCGACGAGTGGCCCAAGGCGCTCACCCCCTCCACCGAACTGCGCCGCTGGTACCACGGTCAGGAGGGCGCGTACGAGGAGTTCTGCCGACGGTACGAGGACGAGCTCGCCGAACCCGCCGCCGCCGAGGCCCTCGACCGGCTGCGGGCCCTCGCCGCCGAGGGCACCGTCACCCTCCTCACCGCCGCGAAGGACCCGTCCGTCAGCCACACCTCCGTACTCGAGCGCGCGCTGAACGCCTCCGGGGCATAGCCAGGAGCCCGCGGCGCCGGTCACCATGGCCGGACCGCACCGAGTTCCGCACCTTCCCGTTCCGGAGGCGCCGCGTGGACCCGACAACGTACGCACGTCACGAGCTGCTCGACGCGTTGCAGCGCGACCCGTACCCCCTCTACGCACATGCGCGACAGACCGCAGGTCTGACCTTCGTCCCCGAACTCGACGCCTGGCTGGTCGCCCGGGACGCCGACGTCCGTGAAGTACTGCTGCGGCCCGAGGACTTCTCCTCCGCGCAGGCCCTGAGGCCCGATGTGATCCCCCCGGCCGCCGTCTTCGGCGTCCTCGCCCGTGGCTTCGGCAAACAGCCCACCGTCGTCTCCACCGACGGCGCCGCCCACCGCCGCCACCGCGCCCCGATCAACCGCGGTCTCTCCGCCGGGCGCGTCGCGGCCCTCACCCCGTACGCCGAAGAGGTCGCCACCGCCCTCGTCGACGGCTTCGCCGACGACGGCCACACGGAGCTGATGTCCGCCTACGCCCGCAAACTGCCCGGCGCCGTCATCGGCCGGCTCATCGGCCTCGATCCGGCGGACGTGCCCGCCGCGGTGCACGGAGGACACCGCGCCGAGCAGCTCCTCTTCCGGCCGATGGCCGAGTACGAACAGATCGCCGCCGCCGAGGACGTGGTCGCCCTCCAGCGCCTCCTCGACCGCTACGCCCGCGCGCGGCGCGCCGACCCCCGCGACGACCTCTGCTCGGCTATGGTCGCCGCCCTCGCCCCGGACACCGGACTCGGACCCGGCACCCGCGAGCTCAGCCCCGACCAGCGCGGCGAACTCGTCTCCAACCTGCAGAACTTCCTCATCGCCGGACACCTCACCACCACGGCGCTGATCGGCACCGCGCTGTTCCACCTGCTGCGCCGCCGCGACCAGTGGGAGCTGCTCCGCGCCCGGCCCGAACTCATACCCGGGGCGGTGGAGGAGGCCGCCCGCTTCGACACCGCCGTCCAGGGATTCCGCCGCACGACGACCCGGCCCGTCATCCTGGCCGGCACCGAACTACCCGCCGGAGCAACCGTCTTCGTGGCGTACGGCTCCGCCAACCGCGACGAGGCCCGCCACGAGGACGCCGACGTCTTCGACATCACCCGGCCCCCGAGCCCCACCCGCCACGTCAGCTTCGGCCACGGCGCCCACGGCTGCCCGGGCTCCCAGCTCGCCCGCACCCAACTCCGCCTCACCCTGGAGCTGTTCCTCCGCCGCTTCCCCGGACTGCGGCTGGCGAAGGATCGGGAGGTGGTGATGCGACCGACGCTGATCCACCGCTCGCCCCTGGAACTCCACCTCACCTGGTGATCGGCCGGGCGCCGCGCTACTCCGGAAGGAGGCGCGGCGCCTCCTCGGACGCGTCCGTCACGGCGTCCGCACGCGCCGCCAACTCCCGGGCCCACCGCACGAGTCCGTGGACGTCGATGCCGTACGGATCGGGCTGCCCGGAGATCCGCTCGGCGCCGCGCAGCAACAGCCGTGCCCCGCCCTCCGCGTTCCCCCGCGCGGCATGGGTCAGCCCCACCGCCAGCTGGGCGAGTCCCTGCCACAGGTCCCGCTCCTCGGCGGGACCGCTCTTCCACGCGTCCTCGAAGACCTCGTGGGCGTGGAACGGCATCCCCTCGTCGAGCAGCCGCTGCGCCTCACGGAGCGTCTGCGAGGGCGTCCGCACCACCCCTTCGGGCTGCCGCGGCACCCCCTCGACCCCGTACGGCAACGGCCGCCCGAGCCCGTCCCGCGGCCGCGCACTGCGCGCCCGCCCCTCCTCGTCCCGGTCCCTCGGCGTCATGTCCACACCCCCATTCTCCCCGCCGGCGGCCCGGCCTGCGGATATGCCACGCACCGCCCGGCCGGGGCTGCGTCCATCCGCCCCGCGAAGTGAGGTAATGTTCTCCTGCACGCAGCCGCCGGGGACGACCCCCGGGGGAACGGGCATCGGGACGTGGCGCAGCTTGGTAGCGCACTTGACTGGGGGTCAAGGGGTCGCAGGTTCAAATCCTGTCGTCCCGACTTTTCGAAGTCGCAGTTCAAGGGGCCGTTTCAGAGGAATCTGAAACGGCCCCTTGATCGTTTTTGGGGACCACTTGGGGACCAGGTCGGTCCGAGTGGTCAAATGACGGCCATTGCCGTGACTGGCAGCGAACGGGGTGCACGGAGCACCATGAGGTGCGCAGACAGCGCGGCACCAGCTGCGGTGACCTGGCCGGCGTCGGGGTGCAGGTAGCGCTGAGTGGTGGTCAGCGAGCCGTGCCCGGCGATCTTGCGCAGGACGTGGAGCGGCACGCCGGCGTCGGCGAACCAGGTCAGTCCGGTGTGGCGCAGGTCGTGCCGTCGGAGGTGCTCGAAGCCGGGTTCCGTGACGACGTCGTCCCAATGAGTGGCGTCGCGCAGGACCGCAGTGGAGATGCGACCGCCACGCGGTCCGAAGAAGATCCGGGCATCGGGGTCATTGCCGACGGCCAGCAGCCGCTGGGCAACCATCGGCCGTACTTCCTCGATGAGGGGTACCTTGCGGGCGCGCTTTCCCTTGGTGGCCTTGTCGACGAGCCCGCCTTGGGCGGGGGGGTCTGCCGTAGTACGGTCCAGATCCAGTTGTCGGTGTCGGCAGGAGTTCCATGCCCTGGTGCGCGAGCACCTGGGCTCTGCGGCTGCGGCCCAGGTGATGTGGAAGGCGCCCAGGCTGATCTGTGTCGCGGGGGACTACACCCGGTACGACCTTCACGTCGTTCGGGAGCATCGCCGGTCGATCGACCTCGTGCGTTACCGCCTCTACGGGAAGGGCCTCATCGCGCTGGAGACGGTCGCTTCCGTCGCGGCGCAGCCCAAAGCTGCCCTGCGCATGCGCCGCGGGAATGCCGGCGGTGCGGCATCGCGGCCGAATCCGGCGGGGGCGGTGGTGGGGCTGGCCGCAGCGGTTGACGAAGCGCTGCTGGCCCTGGGTGCCGACGTGACGAAGGTCGAGCGCAAGCAGTACGACGCGTACCAGAGCCTGCGGAACTTCGCCTGTGTGACGTCGCGGCAGGACAAGCTGCTCATCTACCTCAAGGCGGCCCCGGAGGCCGTCGACCTCGTACCTGGCTTCACCAGGGACGTAAGGGGACTGGGGCATCACGGGACCGGCGACCTGAAGGTCCAGCTGCGCTCGGAGAGGGACGTGGAGCGGGCGGTGGAGCTGTTCCGGCTGTCCTACGCCGCAGCGTAGGCCGTTGCATTCGGGATGGTGCCGCCCCCAGGGCGGGAGTTAGGGCTGGTGGCGTCGGGACGCGATGCGGGGTGCCGGCGGGCCCCTTTCGGTAGGCGGGTAGGACGTGGCGGTGGTGTAGTCCATCTTCGGCAGGATCCCCGGCTTCGGAAACCGGGGATCCTCCGCGATGTATCGCCCAGCATCCTTGGGACACCTGCTCGGCGAGCCCCCGATCGGGCGCGTTCGTATCTTGTGTACAGAAGTTCGAGGGGACGGGTGTCGGACGACATCAGAGCGTCAGTGGGTTCGAGGCTCAGAAGTTCCTCAACCTGCTCTGCTACAACCTCCCCTACGGGTACTGCTAGAGCATGCCAATTGACTGGGGAGCGCCCCTACATGGTTCTCCGCGCTTGGGTCGACTGCAACGTTCAGCATTGCGGCGCGCGTGTACTGGCAGAACCGGCAGGACGCTATTCGTGGGCAGGTCGGTGTAAGGGAGCCGTCGGGCCCTTCGACCGCCGCACGCTGTGCGCGTGGGGAACGCCAGAGCCCGTAAACGCCTCCATCGGCATGACGGTGCGCGAAGGGCGGGCACGGGCGACCTCGCCGCCGCGCCGCCGTCCCGGGCCCGCCGGGCCCGGGAGATAGCGGGAACCGAAGCCCCGGAGCCGCCCGCATCGCTACAGCGGTCCCTCAGCGACCAGCTGTCCCACCCCGACGGAGGCACGCGGAGCCCATCATGGACGGCATGACGGCCGAATCCCGTGCTCGTTCCTTCAGCGCGGCGGCCGCGCGCTACGCCGCCCATCGGCCCTTCCTATCCGCCCGCGCTCTTCGACACCCTGGCCGAACTCGCCGGGTTTCCCCTGGCCGGTGCCCGAGCCGCTGACGTGGGGGCCGGTACGGGCATCGCCACCGCCCTCCTGGAGGCGCGCGGGGCCCGCGTCATCGGCGTGGAGCCCGGCGAGGGCATGGCTGCGGAGTTCCGGCGCCGCAACCCGCGGACGCCGCTGGTGCGCGCGGACGGCAACCGGCTGCCGTTCGAGTCCGGTTGCCTGGACCTGCTGACCTACGCGCAGTCCTGGCACTGGACCGACCCGGCCCGCGCCGTTCCCGAAGCGCTGCGCGTACTGCGCCCCGGTGGGGCGCTGGCGGTCTGGTCGAACGACCCGGAGGCCACCGTCGGCTGGATAGCGGATCAGCAGACCCGCATCGAGGAGCGGTTCGGCCCGGGCTGGTACATCAACGAGCGCACGCGCTCGCGGGAGGGAGTGCGGTTCATCCGCCGCCGCCTGCCGTGGTCGCGCCGGGTCCCCGTCGACACACAACTGGCCAAGCTGTCCACGCACTCCCTCTTCCTCATCGGCAAGCCCGGCACGGACGCCTTCCTCGTCGGCGAACGAGCCCTCCTCATGCGGCGGTTCCCGGACGGATGGGTGGACGAGCACTACGTGGTCGACCTGAGCCTCGCCGTGCTCTGAATCTCTTCGAGATCCCCAACTCCGTGGCCGGAGCCGTCCGCGCCGCCGGTTCCCTGGGCGTCTCCATGGTGACCGTCCACAGCATGGGCGGCACCGGCATCATGGCTGCCGCCGTCGCCGGACGGTCACCCGTGCCGCGAAGCCGGTGGCCGCATTCCTGCTGGTCCGCGCTGACTTGGAGCCGTGAGCGGGGTTCCTCACAGCGCTGGGGTGCCGTCCTCCGGGAGTGCGGCGAGGGCCTCGGCGGTCGCGAGAGCCCATCGGGCCGTCCTGCGGACCGACTCGTCCTCGTCCTCGGTGGCCCGGTCGCGCAAGAGACCGAGGGTGGCGGGCAGCCTCGGCCATCCGAAGGCGGACACGTGCAGCGCGGCGGTACGGACCTTGCGGCTCGGGTCGGTCAGCGCCACCGTGCGCACCGCCTCGCAGGCGGCCGGTTCCGCCTCCATCAGCCAGGCCGCCCAGTGCATGGCGTTGCCCCGCAGGTCGGGTTCGGGGTCAGCGGTCATCCGGTCGAGCACCAGACTCCGCACCTCCGGACGGTCGGGCCAGCGGCGGGCCAGGAGTTGGAGGGCCAGCCCACGAGGACCGCGGGCCGGGTCGGTGCCGGCCCGTCGCAGCAGCAGCTCCCGGACGTCCTCTCCCTCCGCCCACGCCTCCGCCAGCAGCCACATCGCCTCCTGGCGGGGCCCCGGGTGAGAGTCGGCGCCGGCCCGTCGCAGCAGCAGCTCCCGCACTTCCGCGTGCTCGCCCCAGCGGCGCACTAGTAACGGCAAGGCCAGCCGCCGGACGTCGGGGTGCGGATCGGCCGACGCTCTGCGCAGGACCAGCTCCCGGGCGTCCTCCCGGTCACGCCAGCGCCAGGCCAGGGCCTCCAGAGCCTCGATGCGCGGCGTCGGATCGGGGTCGTCGACGACCCGCCGGAACAGCAGTTCCTCCACGCACTCGTGGTCCTTCCACCTCCAGGCCAGGATCTCCAGCGCCCCGCGTCGGGGTTCGGGATCCGGGTCGGCCAGCGCCTGTCGAAGGGCCAGGTCCCGGACCTCCAGGTCGGTACCCCAGATGAGGGCCATGGCCTCCAGTGCCTCCCGCCGGGGCCCCGGGTCCGGGTCGGCGTCGACCCGGTCGAGGAGCAGCTCCCGGACACCCTCCTCCTCCCGCCGCGCCATTCCCAGGAGTCGCAGCGCGCCCTGACGGGGCCCGGGGTCCGGGTCCGCGACGGCCCGGGCGCTGATCATCCGCCAGGTGTCCGCGTGCTCGGGCCAGTATTGCCGGAGCAGCCCGAGCGCCTCCCGCCGGCACACCGGGTCCTCGTCCGTGACGGCCTGACGGAGAACCAGCTCGCGGGCGTCCTCGGCGTGCCGCCACCGCCCCGCCACGGCCTCCAGGGCGGTTCGGCGAGGGCCCGGTTCCCGGTCGGTCACCGCCCGATCGAAGAGCAGGCCCCGGATGCTCTCATCCTCGCTCCACCAGCGCGCGAGGTTCTCCAGAGCCGCCTGACGGGACGCCCCGTCCGCGGCGTCCACACCGGCCAGCACCAACCGCCACGCCTCGGAGAGGTCCGGCCACCGGTTGATCACCGTGCGCAGCACCTCCCGGCGGGCGGCAGCCGGGGAGTGCTCCGCGAGCAGCAGGAGCATCCCGGGTTCGGTGTGCAGCGCGCAGGCGATCCTCGGCGGCAGGGGGAACGCGGTCCGGAACTGGCCGCGCAGCAGGTACCAGCGCAGCAGCCGGCGGCGTCCGCTCCAGCGGGGGCCGAGCACCGCCAGAGCGGGCAGTACGCCCTCCAGGGTGCGCTGGGCCGTCCGCCCAGGGTTGCGTTCCAGCGCGTCGATCAGGGCGTCGGTGACCGCCCGGCTCTGCGCGGCGAGCGCGCCGACCTTGCGGACCTCCGCCAGCGCCCGTACGGCCAGGGCCAGCATGTCGTGCCGGTTCGTCCGCACGTGCCGGGCGTACAGCTCCAGGAAGGCGTCGATCGCGTGGGCGGCGTCGCGTTCGCCCAGCTGCCCGATCAGCAAGAGCAGGACCTCGTGCCAGGCCGGGTCCTCGGCGCGGCGTACGAAGACCTCCCGGACCAGTTCCTCCTCGTCCCACGCGCGGTCGCGCTGGTAGCGGCGGGCGATGTCGTCCGCCGCCAGGTACTCCAGGAAGGCGCGGTGCACGAAGCCGTACACCTCGTCGCCGAAGCGGCTGAGGATGAAGTTGCGCTCCCGGAACTGGCGGATCATCTCCCGCCCGGCGGTGGCGGCTTCCTGCCGGGACAGGTCGTACCGCTCGGACAGGTAGGCGGCGAACACCGACTCCACCTCCTGGCCGTGGATGTGGTTCCCGGCGATCCCGTACGCCCCCTCCTGCATGCGCCGGGCCAGCAAGCGCAGGAGTTCGCGTCGGTCCTCGTCGTCCAGGTAGCGCAGGGCGCCTGCCTGTGCCGGGGCCGTCAGGTACTTGGCGTCCTGGTCCCAGTGGGCCACCAGGATGTCCACCGCGTGCCGGTAGACGCCCTGCCGGTCACGGGGCAGTTCCTGCCGCCGTCCGATGATCGACAGGATGGTGAGCAGGAGCGGGTTGCCGGCGAGCTCCCGTACGGGCCGCGAGGACGCGACGGTGTCGGTGAGGCGACGGCGCAGCCGTGCGGCCGAGTCGGGGTCGTCCGGGCAGACCACGGCGTACCAGCGCTGCACGAACTCGTCGATCTGGTGCCGGGCGAGGTCCTGGATCATCCAGTGACCGAAACCGGCCTTGCGCAGCACCCCGTGGTGGTAGCCGATCACCCGGGAGGTCACCACCACGCGGGTCCGCGGATACTGCTCGGCGAAGGCGGCGATACGCCGTCCCGTCTCATCCCGCACCTCGGGGTCGAACAGCTCGTCCAGGCCGTCGAAGACGACGAGTGCCCGGCCCGCGTCGAGCAGTACCGTCAGGACCTCGCGCGGTACCGACAGCCCTTCCATGGTGCCCACGTGGTCCAGATAGTCCGTGAAGGACCGGTCGCGCCACCGCGCGTCCGCGTACTTGCGCAGTTCCAGCACGACCGGCACCCGGTCGGCGAGGCCGGCCAGCGGCGGGGGCGGGGAACCGGAGGTGAGGGCCAGCGCCAGGTAGTGGGCGAGGGTCGACTTGCCCGCTCCGGGATCGCCCAGCAGCACCACGCGCCCCTGCTGGGGGTCGGCCAGTACCTCCAGGGCCTCCACCGGCGGCCGGCCCCGGTAGGCCCGGCGCACCTGTTCCAGCCACTCCTGGTCGAGCCCTGGAGGCAGCTCCTCCCGGCGCAACGCCCCGCCGTCGTCCGCGAGCCGCTCGCGCAGCTCCCGGGGCAGCTCCACGGGGGGCGGGTCCGCGCGGAGCTGGGGCGGCACGAACACCTCGCGGAGCTCCACGGCCGGGTGCTCCCACTCCTGCCGGGGGATCAGCACCTCCAGGTCCAGCCTTCCGTACGCCGACCGGACGCGGGCCGCGTACCGCTCCAGCTCCCGGGCGATCCGCTCTTCGTCGGGAGGCGGGTCGGGCGCGGGGCCCACGTGGATGTTGTTGACGATGGCGCCCGCGGCCATCGCGTTGCCCATGGCGTTCCCGCCGACGCCGATCGCGTTCGGGCCGTCGGCCAGCACGTGCAGGGCTGTCCCGTGGGGGCCGGAAGGCTGCCGGTCGGCGCGGGCGCGTCGCCACAGTCGCCACCGCGAGGGGATCACCGGCCGTTGACCTCGCTGCCCTCGCCCAGGGCGCTGCCGGTGACATCGCCGCCTGCCGCGAACGCCCCGTCGCCCTCGGCCGACACCGGGCCGGCCGCGGCGGTACCGCCGTCCCGCGCCGGAGGGGTGGACCTTCCGTAGACCTTGCTGTTTCTGCCCGGGGCGCTGCCGGTGACGTCGCCGCCGACGGCCACCGCGCCCCGGCCGCGGGACCGTACGCCCGCCGCGTCGCCCGAGGGCCGCAGCGCCACGACCGACCACGCCAGACCCACGAGCCCGGCCACCGCCCCGGCCACGCTCGCCACCCGATCCCCGGTGTCGAGGTCGACCAGCACCGCCACCAGCACCAGCGCCACCGCGCACGCGGCGCAGAGCAGTGCCGCCATCCGCACCAGGACCCGGGACGCACCCGACGACTCCACCATGTTCGGCCCCCTCGCCGCCTCCTGCCCGTACCGGAAAGCATCCCCGTGGCCCGCGCGGATTGTCGAGGGGACCGGCGGAACTACGGTCGGCGGGCAGCGCGATTCCGTTCAATGGGCGTACCGTCGACGCATTGTGACGGTCCCTCACCCGGTGTACTTTCGGTGCAGCTGCGGAGGACACGAGCCGTCCGGGGGAGCGATGAAGATCGGCCTTGTTCTGCCTCTCGCCGAATACCCGACGGGGCAGCCTTCGTACGCGGAGATCAGATCGCTCGCCGTTCAGGCGGAGGACGCGGGCTTCGACTCGGTGTGGGTCTTCGACCACCTGCTGTTCCGGGGGCCGGACGGGACGAGCGAGGGCATCTGGGAGTCCTGGACCGTCCTGGCGGCCCTGGCCGAGGCCACCGAGCGGGTCGAGCTCGGCTCGTTCGTGATGTGCACGGCGTTCCGCAACCCCGCCGTACTCGCCAAGATGGCCGTGACCCTCGACGAGGTCAGCCGGGGCCGGCTCATCCTCGGCCTGGGCACCGGCTGGCACCAGCCCGAGTTCGAGGCCTTCGGCGTCCCCTTCGAGAACCGCGTGGACCGGTTCGAGGAGGCGCTGCAGATCATCGTCGGGCTGCTGCGGACCGGTCGTGTCGACTTCACCGGCCGCCACCACTGGTCACGCGCCGGCGAGCTCCGTCCCCGCGGGCCCCGGCCCGGCGGCCCACCCGTCCTGGTCGGCGCGAACCGGCCGCGGACGATGGGGCTGGCGGCGCGGTACGCGGACCTGTGGAACTCCTGCTGGTTCGGCTCTCCCTCCGGCGCCGTGGAGGTCCTCGCCAGGGTGCGGGAGAGCTGCCTGAGCGAAGGGCGCCATCCCGCGACGCTGGGCATCACGCTCGGCGTCAACGTCAGCGTCGAGGGGGAGGACGGTCGTGGCGGGGAAGCGCCTTCGGGCGTCGACGTCCTGACCGGATCGCCGGGAGTGGTGGCCCGGGGGTTGCGCCGGTACGAGGCGCTCGGTGTCTCCCACCTCGTCCTCAACCTCAATCCGCATCACAGGGAAGCCCAGGCCCGCCTCGGAGCAGCCCTGCGGCTGTACCGAGCCGAGCCTGGCCGAGCACGGAAAAGGTGAACCAATGACGTGGACCGTCGACGAATCACGGGTGCGGCCCTTCCTGTCGGCTGCCGAACGGCGCGATGTCACGGGGATGTTGAGAGGAGCACCGCAGCGGGGCCGCACCTTCTCCGAGACGGAGGAGGTGGACGCGGGTCCCGTTCCCGCAGTGCCAGAGGCGCGCAAGAGGTGGAAGGACAGCAAGGACTTCAAGGACATCAAGGACGGGAAGGACGGCAAGGACGGCAAGGAGTCCAAGGACGTCAAGGACGGCAAGGAGACCAAGGAATCCAAGGACGTCAAAGACTACAAAGACAACAAGGACGGCAAGGATTCGAAGGACACCAAGGACTACAAGGATTCGAAGGACAGCAAGGACACCAAAGACGGCAAGGACGGGAAGGACGGCAAGGACTTCAAGGACGGCTTCGACGGGGCCATGACCCTGCCCGGCCCCGGCGCCTTCGTGAACCCGGCAGCCGAGTCCGCCGCCGGGGCCGGCTCCGGCCCCGCGGACGCCGGCATGGGGCAGGCGGCTCCGGCCCTGGCGGGACGGCTCACGGAGGAGCAGGAGATCGCGGCGGAGCTGCGGGACTCCCGGATCAACCGACTGCTGAGGAGGCGCGGTGTCGTCATCTGAGGTTCCCCACACCGGCTTCTCCGGGCTGGTCATCGTCGCCGACCCCGAGGACCTGGTGGCGGTCGAGGTGCGGGACTTCGTACTGGAGAGCGGGCACGAGGCCGCCGTCCTCGACGTGTTCGACGCCGCGCAGATGTTCACCGTCACCGTCGACGACGACACAGCCGTCGTCGAGCCGGCCCTGCCGATGATCCTCCGACTGCCCGCCCCGCCCCTGCTCAGGACCAGCTTCGACGCCGAGTTCCAGCTCAACGAGTGTCTGGCGCACCTGTGGGCCGTCGCCGCCCTCACCCCGGCGCCCGTGATCAACCGTCCCGTGCCGGGGGCCCTGGGCAGCAGCGTCTCCGCCTCCGCGGCTCTCACCGAACTGCGGGCCGGACTGCCCGTCGGCTCGGTGGAGGTGTTCTCCTCCCGACCGCCGGAGCCCGACGGGCCGACGGCAGCGGACGGGGAGCACGGGGGCTACGGCGAGGGCACCCAGTGGTGGGTGCAGGACCTGGGCTCGTGGACGACACGGCCCTGGCCCGAGCAGTCGGCGGCCTCCGGCCCCTACCGTGCGCGGTGGTCGGACCCTGACCCCCTGTTCGAGAACGTGGTGGTCCTCGGGGACCACGCCTGGCCGTGCAGCGCCGTCGAACTCGACGGGTTGCGCCTGGAGGAACGCAGCACCGAGATCGTCGCCCGACTCGGACTCGAACTCGCCTCCGTGGTCTGGCGAATATCCCCGGACCTTGCCCGCGCGAAGCCGGTCCTGGTCGAGCCGTTCCCCGACGTGGAGCAGCTGCGCATGGTCTGGCTAGGTCTCGGCCCCCGACTCCTAAAGGTGCTCTTCCCATGATCTACACCGTCGGACTCGCCTCCGAGAGCACCATCGCGCACTTCACCGACGCCGCCGAGGCACGCGGAGTCCACGTCGAGACCGTCGACCTGAGCGAAGTCGTACGACAGGACGACTGGCACCTCGCCATCGGCGTCGCCCGTCCGGCGCGGCTCGGCAAGCACACCCTCGACCCCGAGGGCTCGTACTACTGCCGGATCAACGACCTGTCGTCCCTCGCGGAGGACCGGGAGCAGGCGCTGCGCTGGCGCTGGCTCACCACCGCCCTCACGGCCTGGCTGGACCAGATCCCCGGCCTAGTCGTCAACCGCCCCTCCATCCGCTCCGACAACGGCTCCAAGCCGCTGCACGAACGATCCCTGGCCAAGGCCGGGTTCAGGGTTCCGCCCGGCATCACCGGCTCCTCGCCGGATCGGCTTCGGGCCTTCGCCGAGGCCGGGCCGACCATCGTCAAGGCGGTGTCCGGCGTACGGGCCGACAGCCGGCTCCTGCGGCCCGGCGAGCTGGCCGGCTTCGACCCCTGGCAGGGGCCGATCCACCTCCAGCGCTACGTACCGGGCCGGGACGTGCGCGCCCATGTCGTCGGCGACCGCGTGCACGCCGAGGAGATCGCCTCCGGCGCGGTGGACTACCGGACCGACCCTGACGCGGTGTTCACGCCGTACGAACTGCCCGGACCGCTCGCCGAGCAGGTCGTCCGCCATACCGCGGACCTGGGCATGACCCTCGCGGGCTGGGACTTCAAGGTCGCCGAGGACGGCACCCACTGGTGCCTGGAGGTCAACCCGATGCCGGCGTACGACTGGTACGACCGGCGGCTGGGCGGTGACATCACCGCATCGCTCCTCGCACTGCTCCAGGGGAGGCACCCGTGATCGACAGGCTGACCGTACTCACCGAAGCCGACAGCGACGCGCTCCGCGAGACCGTGCACGGCCTGCGCGAGCACTGGATCCCGCGCGGCCCCAAACCCGCCTCCTTCTTCACCCTGGGCACGCCCAGCTACCTCGACCTCGCCGAGGACCCGGAGACCGGCGAGTACCAGAAGCGGGCGGACATCTCCAGGCCGCTCCTGTGGGAGTCCTTCGGCGAGCTGTACGAGCGGCTCGCGGACCTCCTCGGAGGACATCTCGGCGCCCCCGTCCACTATCCCCAACACCTCGCCATGCCTGGATTCCACGTGTGGCTGTCCGCCGCCGTGTTCACCAGGCCCAAGGCACCCGTCCACTTCGACATGCAGTACCGGGCCTTCAGCTGGCCCCCCGGGACGGACCTCACCCGGCTGCTGTCCTTCACCCTGCCCATCCGGCTGCCCGCGGCCGGCGGAGGCCTGAACATCTGGGACGCGGACTACGAGGACTTCCGTCAGGCCGCGGCGAAGGGCTGGATCGATAGCGCCGCCGACCTCAAGCGCTTCCACACCAAGCAGTACGTCCCCTACACCCCCGGCCAGATGGTGATCCACTCCGGCCACACCCTCCACCAGGTCGCCCCCAGCAGCCGCGTGGAACCCGACGACGAACGGCTCACCCTCCAGGGCCACGGAGTCTGGTGCGCCGGACGCTGGCTCCTGTACTGGTGACCGGCGGCCCGGCGGCCCGGCGGCCCGGCGGCCCGGCGGCCCGGCGCGCCCAGGACGCCGGGCCACCGAGGGCCTCGGCCGCGAACGGCGCCGCGCCTCCCGCCGCGAGTTCGCGCCCATGACCGGCGACGGGGCCCCGGCGCAGGAGTCCCGGCTCGTCGCCGAGAAGAACGGCCGCGCCGCCTCCCGTCAGGCCCGCCATCGATGCCGAGGTCCTCCTGTGTCAACGGCCATGTAGTTCTCCCCACTGACGGCCAGTGGAAGTTCCCCGGTGGCGGCCAGATGTCTCCCCGCCCTGGTGTGGTGTGGGTTAGCTGAAGGGCTTGACTCCCTTGCCGGTGGTGGCCTCGGTGAACCTGAATGAGTCACCCTGAGTGACGGTGACGTGGGCATGGTGGAGGAGCCGGTCGACGGTCGCGGTGGCCAGGGTCTTGGGCATGATCTCGTCGAATCCGGATGGGTGGAGGTTGCTGGAGACCGCGATGGAACGTCGTTCGTAGGCGGCGTCGACCAGGCGGTAGAAGCCTTCGGCGGCGTCCTCGGAGACGGGTAGCAGGCCGATGTCGTCGACGATGATCAGGTCGGATCGGACGATCTTCGCGAGGGCCCGGGCGATGGAGTCGTCCGCGCGGTGGCGGCGGACCAGGGCTCCGAGGTCTTCGATGGTGAACCAGGCGACGGCCAGGCCGGCCTCGACCGCGGTCTGTCCGAGGGCCTCGGTGAAGTGCGATTTTCCTGTGCCCGAGGGTCCGCAGATGCAGAAGTTCTCGCGGCGTCCGATCCACTCGAGGCTCTTGAGCGCGTCCTGGGTGGGCCTGGGTACGGAGGACTTGTTCTCGTGCCAGTCGCCGAAGTCTTTGACGGCTTCCAGCAGCTTGTTGTAGAGGCTCCGGCCGCCGCTGCCCTTGCGGGCCATGCGCGAGGTATATCTCAAGCTCATGCAGCAGGGCTACAGCAGCCGAGAGGCCAGCCGGATCGTCGGGATCAACCCGCGGACAGTCACCGGGCGCTGTGGGAGACGGGGAAGCCCTACTGCGTTCGCCTCCTGCCGAACTGCGCCGTCACCCGCCCGCCCGGCTCCGATGGTGAGCCGGCCTCCTGCTTCGGGTACGAGGGTCACGGCGGTGATCTCGTGTGGATCGGGTGGCGTCAGCGGGTCGAGCGGAGCATCATCACCAGCGGCGGGGAGTTCGGCGAGGGCTGGGCGCTGCCGATCGTCTTGTAGCCCCAACCCTCGTATACCCCCCTGCACCTTCCCGTCCCCGGCGGTCGGGTTCACCATGAGCGCTACGACCGGCTCCGTCCGCCTGGCGAGCAGTCTGTCGTGGATGCGTCGTGCCAGGCCGGTCCCTCGGTGGGGCACGGTCACGCCGATCTCCTTGAGGGCCCGGCAGGGCTCGGTGGTGTGCTTCGGGTCGACGCCTTCTGCCCGGGTCCACCACCGGTCGCCGGCCTCGACGGTGTTGCCGTACGCGTACCCGACCGGATTCCCCTCGTTGTCGAAGGCGATTATTACCACGAACCCCGGCTCCCGTCCGTGCCGCTCCAAGCGGTCGGCGAAGGTGGGCACCGCGTAGTTCGGCAGGTGCAGCAGCGGTTCGCGGACCTTCTCGTACGCCGCGATCAGCGGCGTGGCGGCCTGCTCCAGGTCGTTGTACCGGCGTAGTCGGATCGTCATGCGGGTGTCCTCCGGGTGTCGCGGACGTACTGGGTCCAAGTGGGTGCGGGTGCGGTGTTCGGTGCGATGGCGTCCAGGCGGGTACCGAAGGTGCGCAGCATCCCGACGACGCGGGGATGCAGTGCGGCTTGGTCGGCGGGGACCGACATGGCGGTGGCCACGGCCGGTTCGACGTCGCCCTGTTCGAGCTGGGCCCGTGCGACGCGGGCGGTGGCGATGGCCTTGGAGCGGTGCATGTGGGGGCGCAGACCGGCGAGGCAGCGGTGGCCGTAGAACTCGGCGCGGGCGAAGTCGCCGAGGGAGAGGTACGCGGACAGGGCGAGGCTGTCGAGTTCCGCAGCCCCTCGCCAACGACGACATGGTCCAGCACGCCCAGCTCGCGAGGCTGTTGCGCACCCCGATCTGCCTGGACGAGTCCATCGAGTCCGCCGCCGACGCCGCTGCTGCCATCTCCCTCGGCGCCTGCTCGATCATCAACATCAAGCCGGCCCGCGTCGGCGGCTACCTCGAAGCCCGCCGCATCCACGACCTCGCCCGCGCCCAGGTAGCGCCGTTGGGCCTCGCGGTCGAGACCGACGAGCGTGTCGAAGCGGGGCTGGCCCAGCACGTGGACCTCGGCGTCCGGGTGTCGTACCCACGCCTCGGCGAGAGCGGCGTCACGCTTACCCATGACGACGATGTCCCGGCTGTGCAGCGCCGGCCATGCCACCGACTCCGCGGTCCAGGCACCGTGCTGCATATGGACCGTGTTCACGCCACGGCGGTCGGCCAGGTGAACGGCGAGCGCGCCAATGGGGCTGGTGTCGTTGCTGACGAGCAGCGTGTGCGGACGAGACGCCGCCAGCACACCGTTCAGCCAGGTCTCCAGACGGATCACGGAACGCCATGACGGCTGGGTACATCCCCCGCTCGTCTCCAGCAGGACGGCCAGGAGCCGGACCAGACGCGCGAGCCGGACGATGTGCTTCCCCACCTGGACGACGTGCTCGTCGTCCCGCACCTGCAGGCGCTCCACGGCTCCCGACAGGCCGAAGAGGCCAGGGGGAGGCGTAACCAGCCTGATGCCCTCGTCGGCTGGGGTGTCGCAGCGCTCTGCCGGATCCGTGGCGAGATCGATGAGGAGACTCGACCGTCCACCACGTGCCAGGTCTTCGAGCACCGGAAGCAGAGTGGCGGCATGGCGGGACGACCACGAGAGCGCGACGACGTCGGTGCACGGAAGCCCCGACGGCGGAGGGCTCGGCACCGTGCTGTCGACGCGCACCGACTCCAGGTTCCGCAGCTGCGCCGTACGGAACGGGTTGTACAAGGCGGCTGCCCCGAGGAGATACGCGATGCCGGACCACGTGACGGTGTAGGTGCGGTACTCCCGGGAGCTGCTGTTCCGCAGCCCGACGAGCCCCTCGTGCGGAGCGAGCTGCAGCGGGCCGGGCGCCTTCGTGAACGGTTCCCAGGAACTGAGCGCCATCAGCTTGCGTACGACGTGAGCCAACAGGCGGCGGACCGGCACGTGCTGGACGTACAGCCAGTCGGCCCTGGAAGGCGTCGTCGCGAGCGTGCCGCCGTACACCTGGAGAGCGTTCATGACGTGTTCGACGAGCACTCCAAGCTCCTGAGGGTCCAGCGGGAGGGCCTCCAGCTCTCTTGTGGCGATGCAGTCGGACGTCAGGGTCGCCAGCGTGCTTTCGCCGACCAGCGCCCAATGGGGCGGCCCGGCCAGGTCGGTTCGGGCCAGGCCGAGGGGGCTGCGGTGGGAGGTCACAGGAGGCTCCCTTCGATGAAGGGGCCCGGTGCGAGGAGCCGCAGCAGGTCCTTCGGAGAGTCGGCGACCACAGCGGAGGGGACGGTCGGGCGGCCGTATCCCCACCCCGCGTGGATGTAGGGGACTCCGGCACGGCCGGCCGCCTCCTCGTCGACCGGCATGTCACCCACGTATACGGCCTCGGCGGGGTCGACGCCCAAGTCGATCAACGCGAGGAGCACCGGGTCCGGCGCGGGCTTGCCGCGACCACCACCGTTCGGCGTGCGCACCGTGGAGAACGGGCATCCGAGGCCGGTCAAGAGGGGGGCCGCCCGGTCGAGGGGCTTGGACGTGACGATGCCGAGGCGCCAGCCGGCGGCGGCGAAGCCGTGGAGGACTTCCGTGATTCCGTCGAACTCGCGAGCGAGGTGGGACGCGGTGATCGATGCATCGTCGTACGTACGGCGGAGCGGCTCGGGCTCGCTGAATCCGAGGCGCTCCATGATGTCGGCGAACGGTCGGCCGAGGTGGCGCTCGTACTCCTCGAACGGCACGTCGAGACCGTGCTCTTGCAGGACCTGCTGCCATGCGCGCTCCATGACCGGGCGGGTGTCGAGGAGTACGCCGTCCAGGTCGAGGAGCAGCACCTTCAGGGGCGAGAGCGAGAGTCTGGGCAGAGTGGGCATGGGCTTCTCCAGTGGAGTGGATCAGGGGGCGTCGGAGCTCTCGGGACGCCTCACGAAGGCGACCACCCGCTTGCCGCTGCTGTTCTGCTTGGGGCAGGCGGTCCAGGCGTCAGCCAGGGCGGATACGAGGAGCAGGCCACGTCCGCCGGTCGAGTAGGGGGAGGGGATCCGCGGGACAGGGGGCTCCGGGGAGTTGTCCTCCACTTCGATCCCCACGACGCCGGCCTGGAGGGCGAGGGTCAGCGTGATCTCGTCCCGGTGCTGGTCGTGCTCGGTCTGTCCCACGCCGTTGAGCCGCACCGCAGGTTGACCGTGGCGCTCGGCGTTCGTCGCGAGTTCGCTGACGATGAGCACGACGTGGTCCAGGAGGTCTTCCACGCCCCACGCGGTCAGGGCTTCGCGGGTGAACGAGCGTGCCGTGCGTGGAGCCTTGTCGTCGGCGGTGAGCGTCAGGCTCTTCTGGTGCTGCGGGGCGTCGAGGACGCTGGCCAGACCGTCGATGCGGCGGCTGTCCAGCAGGAGCAGTTCCCGGTTGAGGCTCATGAGGTGGTGCTCCCCGTGGCCGGCGTCGAGGCGGAATCGCGGGTCCGGGCCGGCCGGACCCCTCGTACGAGCAGAATCTCCGCGCCGGCCGCGTTGAGCCGCTGTCGGCGTTCAGCCGCTATGGCCTTGGGGCCCAAGTGGGACCAGGTGGGGAAGACGACGCCGTACGGGCGAGTGGCCTGGACGGCGTCGAGCATGCCGACGAACGCGCAGGATGTCGCCGTGCGCCGCTCCATGTACATGCCGCCCAAGGTCAGTTCGTGGCGGCGGCAGTAGTCGGTGACGGCCTCGGCGAGAGCCTGCTGCCGGCTCTCGGACACCCCGACGAGCCGCAGGAATCCGAACACGAGCGGGCCCACGACGTTCCGCTGTTCCGTAAGGGGCTCCATGGTCGTGACCACCCATCGGATCGGGGGAAGGGGGACACTCCGAGCCTGGTCGCCGCCCCGCGATCCGGGAATCCACGTCTGTCCCACTTCTGTCCCACAACCGCTCCCCGGCGCGGAGCCTGCATGCTTCGATGGGCATCGGAAGGGAGTGGCACGTGGCGACCGTTCACGAATGGACCGGCCTGGAGGCGCTTGCCCTGCGCAAGGCACTCCGGCTGAGCGTGCGCCGCTACTCCGAGCACCTCGGCATCGCGGTCAACACCATCAGCAACTGGGAGAAGTACCGGGACAAGCGGCGGCCCAACACCGAGAGCCAGGCCATCCTCGACACCGCGCTGGCCCGGGCCGATGCCGCGACCCACGTGCGTTTCGAGACGGAGCTCGCCAAGCTCACCGCAGGAGAGGGGACGGGACCGGCCGGCGGTACGTCGCGCGTCACCATCCCCCGGCCCCGGGCCTGGGAGTACGAGTCCTGGACGGACGACCTCGAACGCGCGGTCGTCGCACTGTCCCATCAGAATTTCGCCTTCGCGGACGACCTGCTTCGGCGGTGGTCGTCCACCTACCGGCCCTCGGACTTGGACGAACGCGGCACGTACCTCCTCGCCCGCTCCATCGCCCTGCAGGGTGATCTCAAGCGCGACCAGGGGGCGGTCGTCGGCCCACTCTCCGCCCAGCGGAGCTACACCCAGGCCCGCTCGCTCTACACCGAGTTGGCCATCCCGCGTCGCGTGGCGCAGCTCGACCTCTCCCTGGCGGTCGTCACCGAGATGTCCGGTGCCCTGGAGACTGCGGCTCGACAGTACGAGGACCTCGCGATCGACGAGCGGTTATCCCCACGAGACCGCGCCCGTGCGCGCCTGTGGGTCGGCACCGCCCTCAGCAAGGACGGCAACAACGACTACGCGGTCCGGGTGATGGAGGGAGCCATCCGCGAGTTCGAGGGCCTGGCCGAGCAGGACGACTGGTCCGTCGCACAGCAGAAGCTCGCCCTCGCCCACCGTGGGTCCGGCAACCTCGACGCGGCCCTTCGCCTCATCGACGTGGCCCGCAGCACAGGCATCACCGATGCGCCGATGCAGCGGGTACGACTGGACACCGCGTACGGGCACATCCTCCTGTCCGACCGCGCGACCCTGGATGATGGGTTACGCGTCCTCGATGACGCTGCCAAGCGGGCGGCTCAGTACGGCCTGACCCACCAACTCCGCAGCATCACGGACATCCGGAGGACGGCCGATGGGCCAGCCAGCCCTTCACCACGTTGACCAGGGAGACGAGCGAGTGACCGACAACCAGCCGGCCATCAACGACGAGCAGATCCGCAACGCCAAGCTGGTCTGGGACCACCACCAAATGGGTCACGAGCTGCGTCCCGTCGACGTTGCGATCGGTCTCGGAAGCCACGACCTCGGCGTCGCGGCCTTCTCCGCCGAGCTGTACCGGACCGGGCTGTTCCCCACCCTGGTGTTCACCGGCGGCAACAGCCCCACCACGGCGAAGGTCTTTCCCCGTGGCGAGGCGGTCCATTTCCGCGAGTACGCCCTGACGCTCGGCGTGCCGGACAGCGCGATCCTGGTCGAGCCGAACGCCGGCAACACGGGTCAGAACGTGGAATTGTCCCGAGAGCTTCTCGCCTCCGCCGGCATCACCCCGAAGTCGGTGCTCCTCGTCTCCAAGCCCTACATGGAGCGCCGCTCCTTCGCCACTGCCCGCAAGCTGTGGCCCGAGGTCGAAGTGCTGTGCGCCTCCGAACCGATGGAGTTCGACGACTACCTGAAGAGCATCGGCGACGAGAAGCTCGTCATCGACATGCTCGTCGGTGACCTCCAGCGCATCATCGAGTATCCGAAGCAGGGCTTCGCGATCGAGCAGGACGTCCCGGAGAATGTGCGTGCCGCGTACGAAGAGCTCATCCGCGCCGGCTTCACCAGCAGGCTCATCGGCAGGTGAAGCCGCCTCGGGGGGATTGGTGGCGATCCACCAGCCCAACCTCTTCCCCCGGCTGAGCACCCTCGCGAAGATCTTCGCGGCGGACTGCTGGATCGTCCTCGACGACGTCCAGTTCGCCCGCCGCGACTTCCAGCACCGCGCCCGGCTCGGCAGCATGTCCAACCCGGCCCGGCATCAGTGGCTCTCAATGCGTCGAACTCGGGGTCAGTTCGAGCCGCGCTCTACGGGCACTGAATGGGGACCAGAACTGGGGACCAGTGCAGGCTGCACGCACTTCCGTGAGTCCGCCATTCACACCGGCGAGTCGATCGGCGGCAACGTCGGTGGTGGCGCTGCGAGGGCTCTCTGGCGGAAGAGGGTTGGGAGCGCCTCGCTGAAGGCGCGTGCGTCTTGGGGACCAGTTGGGGACCACACAGTGTCCGCGACCTTGAACGGCGCAGGCGTGGATGCACGCTCTGCGCCCGTATTAAGTCTGCTATATCCGGAAAATACCCCCGACCCGCACATCTGGGGGTCAAGGGGTCGCAGGTTCAAATCCTGTCGTCCCGACTTTTCGAAGTCGCAGTTCAAGGGGCCGTTTCAGAGGAATCTGAAACGGCCCCTTGATCGTTTTTGGGGACCGGTCGCGGTCAAGGCGACCTGGTCCCCGACACCTGGTTCGGCGAGCGCTGCGCCAGGGTGACGTGGCCCGCGTTCGTCACGGGTGTTTCCTGGCCGCGGTGCTGAGGTGCTGCGATGTGTCGATTCCCGCCGCTCGACCGTCGCCCGCGGCGGCCCTTCGGCTGAGTTCGGCGCGGGCGAGGGCGTTCTTGTGCACCTCGTCGGGACCGTCCGCGAAGCGCAGGGAGCGGATGCCGGCGTAGGCGCGGGCGAGCGGGAAGTCGGGGGAGAGGCCGGCCGCGCCGTGGGTCTGGATCGCCTTGTCGAGGATCCACTGGACGGTCCGGGGGGTAGCGATCTTGATGGCCTGGATCTCGGTGTGGGCGCCCCTGTTGCCGACGGTGTCCAGCAGCCAGGCGGTCTTGAGCACCAGGAGGCGCAGTTGCTCGATCCGCACCCGGGACTCCGCGATCCAGTCGCGGATCACGCCCTGGCGGGCGAGCGGCTTGCCGAAGGCCACGCGTTCCTCGGCGCGGGCGCACATCAGCTCGATGGCCCGCTCGGCGACGCCGATGAAGCGCATGCAGTGATGGATCCGTCCCGGGGTCAGTCGGGCCTGGGCGATCGCGAATCCGTCGCCTTCCTGCCCGATGAGGTTCGCGGTCGGCACGCGTACGTCGTGGAACACAATCTCCGCATGGCCGCCGTGGTCGTGGCCGTCGTAGCCGAAGACTTCCATGGCGCGCCTGATCTCAAGGCCGGGCGTGTCCCGGGGTACGAGGACCATCGACTGCCGTCGGTGCCCGTCGGCCTCGGGGTCGGTCCTGCCCATCACGATGAACACCCGGGCGTTGGGGTTCATCGCTCCGGTGATCCACCACTTGCGGCCGTTGATCACGTAGTCCTCGCCGTCACGCACGATCGACGTGGCGATGTTCGTGGCGTCGGAGGAGGCGACGTCGGGTTCCGTCATGGCGAACGCGGAACGGATCTCGCCGGCGAGGAGCGGCTCCAGCCACTCCTTGCGCTGTGCCTCGGTGCCGAACATCGAGAGCACTTCCATGTTGCCGGTGTCCGGAGCCGCGCAGTTGAGGACGGCGGGCGCCAGTTCCGGCGAGCGGCCGGTGATCTCGGCGAGAGGTGCGTATTGCAGGTGGGTCAGGCCGCCCCCTTC
This sequence comes from Streptomyces sp. NPDC046712, assembly GCF_040645695.1. NCBI lineage: Bacteria > Bacillati > Actinomycetota > Actinomycetes > Kitasatosporales > Streptomycetaceae > Streptomyces > Streptomyces sp. NPDC046712. Next base: position 367,794 of record NZ_JBEYYW010000005.1, read on the forward strand.
GTCACCGGGGAGGAAGAGATTCCAGAGGCCACGGCGGCGGGCCTCGGCTCGGAGGTCGCCGAGGACCGGGACCGAGTCCCAGGCCCAGCGGTCGTCGAGAGCCCCGAGCTGCTGCTGGAACACCGGCTCCGCCGCGTGGACGTGACTCCACATCAGGTCGAGCAGATTGTCGCGGAGCAGTTCGGTGCGCGGGTCGAAGGCGAAGTGCATGATCAGCGTTCCTTGAGTGGGACGAGTCCGGCGTCGAGCGCGACCTCGGGGCCTGCCGGCCATGGAGCGACATCGGTGCCCGGTCGGTGATCGGGTCGCCCACCGTGGCCATCTCCCCGGCGATGACGGCGCGGCGCCGATCGTCACGCGGCAAGCATAATCGATCCCGATTCGAATTCGACTCTAAGGGTCGTGCAGGACCTGTCAACCGTGGTTCGCGTGAAAATCGGGAGCGTCACTGATACGATCTCGAATCGTGTTCGAGAAGAAACCGACGACCCCGCCACCGACTCGCCCGACCGTGGTACAGCGCCGCGGGAAGGAGCGCAGGCGCGCCATCCTCGACGCCGCCGCGGCGCTGCTCGGCGAGCAGGGCTACGAGGCCGCCACGCTCAAGGCCGTCGGTGAACGTGCGGGCATCCCGACCGCCTCCATGTACCACTACTTCCCCGACCGGCATCAGGTCGACGCCGAACTCCTGAAGCAGCACATGAGCGAGCTCGACACGCTGATCGGCGCCGCCCTGGACAACCCGAGGGCGCAGACGCTGCCCGAGGCCGTCGACGTCATGATCGACCTCCACCTCGACTACTTCCGTCGGCACCCGAGCTGCACGGAACTGTGGTTCGCGGGACGCCATGAGACGCTCGACGAACTGGTGCGGGCCTTCGACGAGGCGCAGGCGGAGCGGCTCTGGCGCCACCTTGTCGAGCGGGGCTTCGTCCCCGCCGACACGCCCGTGCTGCCTCTGCTGCTCGCCTTCGAGGTGGGCAGTCGGCTCTTCGACGTCGCGTTCCGGCGCTCTCCCGCGGGTGACGACGCCACGATCGCCGAAGCTCGCCGCCTCGTCACCGCCTACCTCGCGACGTACGCCTCCGAAGAGCCGGGGCGGCGCGGCTGACGCCTACGGTGTGCCCGCCGTGGCGCCCCGTCGGAGAGGACCAGGGCATCGCCGCTCCCGGACCTCCCGAGTACGCGGTCGCGGCGATGCCCCGGTCAGGGCCGAGTCGGGAACGTCCCTGATGCACCGACTCGACGATCTTGTAGCGCGGTGTGCCCACGCGCTCCAGGGCGGTGTGGAGGGCCTCCGGCTCGGCGCAGGCCAAGGAGTAAGAGGCGACCTCGAATCGAGTTCGAGTTTAACTCGTAGAGAAGTGCCGTCAAGCTCTTGGGCGCCCCGCTGACGGCAGGCGCCGCTACCCGAGGGCCTGCTCCGCCCAGATGACCTTGCCCTCGCGGCTGTGTCGCGTGCCCCAGCGCTCGGCGAGCTGGGCGACCAGCAGGAGGCCGCGTCCGCCCTCGTCGAAGGTCCGGGCGCGGCGCAGGTGAGGGGCAGTGCTGTTGGTGTCGAAGACTTCGCAGGTCAAGGTGGATTCGAAGATGAGACGCAGGTGGACGGGGGGCTTGCCGTAGCGGATCGCGTTCGTCACGAGTTCGCTGACCATTAGCTCCGTGGCGAAGGAGAGCTCGTCCAGTCCCCAGGCGGTCAGTGTCTCGGTCGTGAAGCGGCGGGCGCCGGAGACGGCCGCAGGGTCGGAGGGGAGGTGCAGCGTGGCGACGTGGCTGGGGTCGAGTGCCCGGGTGCGCGCGACCAGGAGCGCCACGTCGTCGGCGCGGCGCCCCGGGAGCAAAGTGGTCAGCAGCCGGTCGCAGACCTCGTCCGGTGACATCGCGGACCGTGACGCCTGTGTGAGGGTGTCGCTCAGCAGCGTCAGCGAGGCGCCCACATCACGCGCACGGCCCTGGATGAGGCCGTCGGTGTGGAGGGCGAGCAGACTGCCCTCCGGCAGTTCCCACTGGGCCGTCTCGAACGGAAGTCCGCCCAGCCCCAGCGGCGGACCGATCGGCAGGTCCGGGAAGTCGACCGTCCTGGAACCGGCCGAGGGAGTCGCCACGGTCGGTGGTACGTGCCCGGCGCTGGCGAGGGAGCACAGGCGGGTGGCGGGGTCGTAGATCGCGTACAGGCAGGTGGCGCTGATCTCGGCGTCCTCGCGGGCCTCCTCCTTCTGGAGTCGGATGACCACGTCGTCGAGATGGGTGAGCAGTTCGTCGGGCATCAGGTCGATGTCGGCGAAGGCGCGCACGGCGGTCCGCAGGCGGCCCATGGTGGCGGCGGCGTGCAGGCCGCGGCCGACGACATCGCCCACGACGAGGGCGACCCGGGCGCCGGACAGCGGGATCACGTCGTACCAGTCACCGCCCACGCCTGCCCGGGACCCGCTGGGCAGGTAGCGGGAGGCCGTCTCGACCGCGGACTGTTCCACCGGCCCCTGCGGTAGCAGGCTGCGCTGGAGGGTGAGTGCGGTGGTGTGTTCATGGGTGTACCGGCGGGCGTTGTCGATGTACATCGCCGCCCGGGCCGCGATCTCCTGTGCCAGTAGAAGATCGTCGTCGTCGAACGGCGCGGCGGTGCGATCGCGGGCGAACTGGGCCAGGCCCAGGGTGGCACCTCGCGCGTGCAGGGGCAGTAGCAGGACCGAGTGGATGCCGAAGTCGGGCGGGCCGGGCAGCGCCGACGGAGCGGGGGCGTCCGGTGCCGTGATCCGGAGCAGCATGGGCCGCCCCGTGGCCAGCGCCTCCGCCGACGCCGACTCCGCCGGGTAGATGTGCGATCGGCCCGTGCCGACCGGGGAGTCCGGAGAGTCGTCCAGGGCGGAACGCTGGGCGATGCGTCGCAGCAGCGGTGCGTCCGTCGGCGGCTGTGGCTCCCCGTCGTGGAGGAGGGACTCGAGGAGGTCGACGGTGACGAGGTCGGCGAAGTGGTCCACGCCTACCTCCGCCAGCTCCCGGGCGGTACGGGCGGTGTCGAGCGTGGTCCCGATCCGCCTGCTCGCCTCGTTGGTCAGGAAGAGCCTGCGCTGCATCCGCCGTCCGCGTACCTCCTGGTAGGCGGTGACCACCTGCTCCGAACTGTGGTCGACGTACTCGAATGCCGTCGCGACCAGCCGGAGGATCGCGGCCTTGGTCAGCTGCTGGTCGTCGGTGAGCCGGCTGGCTTCCTCCTGCAACAGCTCGAGCAGGGCGACGTGCCCGAGGCGGTAGGCGCGGAGCAGCTTGCTGATCGGTACGCCGCCCTCGGCGAATCGGCGAGCGAGTTCCAGGGCGGCAGGTGGTATCTCGGCCTGCGTCATATCGCGGTTGTGCTCCAGGGCGTCCACGAAGGCCGTGACGTGGTCGGCCGTCTCGCTCAGCGCGGCCCGGGCGAGGTCCTCGTGCTCCCACAGTTCCGGAAGCTCGCCGCGCATGCGCTGCATGAGGATGCCGGCCCACTGATTCGAGCGCGGCCTCACTTCACGCGCCAGGCGGCCGAGAAACGCGGAGACGTCCTTCTCCATGAGTGCAACGTATCCAAGGGCCCGGTCGCCCGCCTGTCCTGAAGGCGGTGGCAGAGCGGGTGGCGAGGCCGACCCCTCCGCCGGCCGCGGCTTCAGCGGACAACTGGGGCGCTCGCGCCCCTCGATGGGCCTTGACAGTTCCTCACCGGGCAGCCCTAAACTCAAATCCGATTCGAGATCGAATCTCGCTCTCGGTACGCCACGCCGACGGCGACACCAAGGTCGCCGCCCCCACCGGTGGATGGCCCGGCGCAGGGCGATACGCCGACGTCCGCCGGAGCCCCGCGTCCCGAACCGGTCGCCGTCACCTCACCCATCACCCCAACTACCCGGAGGCTCCGTGCGCTTCCCTCCCGTCCCGACTCCTGCCGCCCGACCGCCCGAGCCCCGACGCGGTGACGGCCCGGACGGCGCCTACCGGCACGTCGGGCGAACGTTCCTGGGCGTCAACGCGGTGCCCCTCGGCATCGGCGTCGCGTTGTCCTGCTCCACCGCGCTCACCGGACTCCACGTGTACGGACGCCTCACGCTCGGCGTCGTATGGTGCCTCCTGCAACTCGGCGTCTTCCTCGGCAGTGCGTGGTGGTACGAGAACCGGTCCACGCGTCCGTGCGATCCCGGTGAGCGGTCACCGGCTTCCCAACCGCCCTCCGCCGTACGAGAGTCGGGATGGTGAGCCGGTGACGACTCCGCTCCTCCTGAGCTCGGGCGTACTCGATCCGGTCGGCTCAGCCGCCCGAGCTCCCGTGATAAGTGCCTTTCTGATCTTCATCGGTCTGTGCCTGCTGTGGGTCTTCACCCTCGCGAGCCAGGACGAACGTCCGGAAACGCTCTACACCGCCGACCGTTCCCTCTCGCCGGCCTTCAACGGCTTCGCCCTGGCGGGCGAGTACATCACCGTCATCACCCTCTTCGCGGCGACGGGGGCCATCGCCCTCTTCGGCTACGACGGGCTCGCCTCCGCCGTCGACAGTGTCATCGCACTCGGCGTCCTGCTGCTGCTCGCCCGGAAGATCCGCGACAGCGGTCACTACACGCTCGGCGGCCTCTTCTCCCTGCGGGCGTCAGGCCAGGGGCCGCGCACGGCGGCGGCTGTGGTGACGCTCGTCATCACGATCCCGCTGCTCATGGTCCAGCTGCGGGCGGCCGGCATCAGCGCGGCGCTCCTGATCGGCATGTCGAGCGACACGGCCCAGGTGGCCTGCACGGTCCTGATGGGGGGCCTCGTGGCCTGTTTCGCCGCGGTGGCCGACCTGAGGGGCACCGGCTTCGTCCAGGTCGTCAAGGTGCCCTTCACGCTCGTGACGCTCGCGGTGGTCACTCTGCTCGCCATGCACGAGTTCTCCTGGAGCCCCGCCGGCCTGCTCACGGCCGCGGTGGAGCAGAGCGCGGCTCCGGACGGATACCTGAGCCGGGGGCTGTGGGCACACACGGTGGGCCTCGGTCCGCTGAACACGATCAGCGACCACATCATCGTGGTCCTGGGCATGGCGATGATGCCGCACCTGATCCTCCGTGTCGCCGCGTCACGGAGCGGGCGGGCGGCCCGACGGGCCACGAGCATCGCCGTGGGGCTGACGGGCGCCCTCTACCTCCTTCTGATCACGACCGGATTCGCGGCGGCGGCCGTCGTCGGCGGCGAGAGGATCGGTACGGTCGACGCGAACGGTCAGGCGGCCCCGATCCTCCTTGCCTCTGGTGTTCTCGACCACGGATCGACGGCACGCGTGGTCCTCATCACCGTCGTGGCGTGCGTGGCGTTCCTCGCCGTGCTGACGGCTGTGACGAGCGTGAGCTTCGCCGCCGCGGTCTCACTCACGCACGACGTCCTCAGCCGGACGAAGCGCCCCCTCACCGCCACGGGCGAGGTGTGGGCCGTTCGCGTCGGCGCCGTCGTCCTGTGTGTCGGAGGGGTGTCGCTGTCCGCCTCCGTCCACCGCTATCCCGTCGAGTTCCTGGTCACGTTCTCGCTGGGCGTCGCGGCGACGTGCGTCTTCCCCGCGCTGATCTACTCCTTCTTCTGGCCGGGGTTCAACCGCCGAGGACTGGTGTGGTCCGTGTACGGGGGACTGGCGCTCTGCACCGTCCTCACCTTCTTCTCCCCGACCGTCTCCGGGACCGAGTACGCGCTCTGGCCGGACATGGCCTTCGACTGGTACCCGTTCCACACCCCGGGCCTGATCTCCGTCCCGGCCGCCTTCCTGCTCGGGTGGCTCGGCAGCAGGAGGCCCGCGGAAGCGCCGCGCCCTGCTCGACAGGCCATGGACGTCGGGGGGAGGGGCACGGCGTCGTAGTGCGCGGTGGCCGGGGCGGGCACGGACGTGCCTGCCCCGGCCACGATCCGGCTGCGTGTGGCGCCAAGGACGCCGTAGGCCGACGGCGGCCACGGCGAGGGCGGCGTTGGAGACCCAGGCCGTGATCCAGTACGACCAGGCGGCGAGGAAGCCGGCGAAGTCGCCGA